>CAZCRB010000010.1:0-33722 GCA_964500985.1 uncultured Eubacteriales bacterium | reverse complement strand
AGAAGACCGCGGTCATGGCGGACTTCCGGGCGGGGGAGCTCGATGTGCTCGTGTCTACGACCGTCATCGAGGTCGGGGTCGACGTTCCCAACGCAACAGTGATGATCATCGAGGACGCCGATCGGTTCGGCATGGCTCAGCTCCACCAGCTGCGCGGACGCGTGGGGCGGGGTGCGGCCCCGGGCAGCGTCTGGCTCGTCGCCGATCCGCGCTCGCAAGAAGGGCGAGACCGTATCGCTGCGCTCGTCAGCACGAGCGACGGTTTCGCGTTGGCCGAGCAGGATCTCGTGTTGCGCGGCGAGGGCGATGTCCTTGGCGATCGTCAGTCCGGGCTTCCCGCGCTGCGCGTCGCGAGCCTGATCAACGACCTGGACCTCGTGGAGACCGCTCGGGCAGACGCGTTCGCCATCGTCGAGCGCGATCCGCACCTGACGCTTCCCGAGCACGGCCCGCTGCTTGCCGCCGTGAAGCAGACATTCGACAAAGCATGGACGTGGGTGAGTGCGGGATGAGGATCATCGCCGGTGAGTTCAGAGGCAGGCGCATCGACGCGCCCCCCGGTCGCGGCACCAGGCCCACGACCGATCGCGTACGAGAGTCGCTGTTCAGCGCGCTCGTGTCGCTGCTCGGCCCCGAGCTAGGCGGCGGAGCCGTGCTCGACGCGTTCGCGGGCAGCGGCGCTCTCGGGCTCGAAGCGGTCTCGCGAGGCGCGTCCGGCGCCGTGCTGGTCGAGCGGGACCGCAAGGCGCTCGCCACCTGCAAGTCCAACGTCGCGGCACTCGGCGTTTCCGATCGCGTCCGGGTGCTCGGTGCAGACGTGTTCTCGCTGGCGAAGGCGGGTATCGCCGGTGGGCCGTTTGCGTTGATTCTGCTCGATGCCCCATATACACTCGACCAGACTGCGCTTGGCGGGCTTCTCGCCGAGCTGGCTCGAGCGGGCAATCTGGAGCCAGGGGCGGCGGTCACCTGGGAACACGCGGCCGGTGACACTGCTGCGTGGCCTGAGGGGTTCGAGGCGGTTGCGCGCAAACGTTACGGCACGACCGAGATCGAGTTCGCCGTCTGGGAAGGGGGAGACGACCTGTGAAACGCGGTGTGGTACCGGGCACGTTCGACCCCATCACCTCGGGCCATCTCGACATCATCGAGCGGGCCGCGGCCCTGTTCGACGAGCTGGTCGTCGGCGTGGCGCTCTCGCCCAACAAGAATGGCGGTCCGCTGTTCAGTGTCGACGAGCGCGTGGCGCTCATCGAGCGGGCGGTCGAGCATCTTCCCAACGTTTCGGTTCGCCCTTTTGATACGCTATTGGTAAGGTTCGCCGAGTCGGTGGGTGCGTCGGTCATCATCAAGGGCCTTCGCGCAGTCACCGATTTCGAGCGCGAGTTCCAGATGGCCGCGCTCAACTGGCGTATGGATGCCGAGGTCGAGACCATGTTCATCATGGCCGTCCCCGAGTACATGTACTTGAGTTCGTCGGCGGTCAAGGAGATCGCCCGGCACGGAGGATCAGTGCGCGGCCTGGTTCCTGACCACGTCGCCGACGCACTCGAGACAAGACTGTAGACAGCCCTCTAGGGAGGCATGCATGGACATCATGGCCCTGATCGACCGCATCGAGGAGATCGTGGACAACGCCAAGGGCGTTCCGTTCACGAACCAGAAGATGGTCGAACCGGACGCCGTCTACGAGATCATCGACGAGATCCGCGCGCAGTTCCCCGACGAGCTCAAGCAGGCTCGTTGGATCGTCAAGGAGCGTCAGGAGATGCTCGAGGAGGCCGAGAAGGAAGCCAACCGCATCCTCGAAGAGGCCTCGGACCGTGCCGCTGCGCTCGCCAGCGAGCAGGAGGTCGTTCGTCTCGCCGAGTCCCAGGCGGCCGACATCCTCGACCGCTCCCGCCAGCAGGAGCGCGAGATCCGACTCGGCGCCGAGGACTACGCCGACGAGATGCTCGCCAACCTCGAGGTCAACCTCGGCAAGCTGCTGACCGCGGTACAGCGCGGCCGCGACCGCCTCCAGGGCAAGGTCTCGCAGCGCCAGTAGGCGCGGAGCACCCCGTGGAACACCACTACCTCGACGTCCGCTCGATCCTTGAGATCGTTGGCGGCTACATCGGCGTCACCGAAGACCTTGAACTCGACGACCTCACCGTCGGCGACGTCACGTTCACGATGCGCGGGCCCGCACACGTCGACCTGGGCGTGAGTAATGCAGGCGAGGGTATCGTCGCGCACGGCACCGTCGTCGCCCCGGTGGTCGCCACCTGTGTCCGCTGCCTCTGTGACTTCGAGACCGAGTTGAGCGGAGACGTGGACGGGTTCTACCTGCGCCCGGGCGACGTCATCCCCGAGGGCAGCGAAGACGAGTACACCGGCGCCGTCGACGACGCCGAGCGCATCGACCTGCTGCCCGCCCTGCTCGCCGCGCTCGTCCTCGAGGCGCCGTTCGCGCCGCTGCACGACGAGGAGTGCGCCGGCCTGTGCATCGAATGCGGGGCGGATCTCAACGTCGAGCAGTGCGGCTGCGACAGCAAGCCCGACGCCTCACATCCCTTCGCGGCGCTCGAGGGACTTCTCACCGACGTGGGTAAGGACGAATCACCCTCGTAGATCGGCCCGAGCCGCCCCTTAACACCGCTGACGGGGCGTGTTATCATTTCCGCTCGTGCGGAGTTCGACCTCCGCCGTTGAAACGTATGTTGCCGGCCTCACAAGGGGGCCGCCGACCGGAAGCGAGACCCGATACTCATGGCTGTCCCCAAGCGTAAGACCGGCCGCGCGAAGACCAACTCGCGCCGTTCGTCGCACAAGCTCACCGCCGCCGGCACCTCCACGTGCCCGCAGTGCAACTCCACCAAGCTCCCGCACCGCGTGTGCCCGGAGTGCGGGTACTACAACGGCAAGGAGATCGTCGAGACCGACTAGACGGCGTTTGTGCCGTCTACCGAGTGCCTGCGGTGAGTCTTCTCCCCGGGCCAAGGGAGCGACATGTCTGAAAGCCGTGCGGTAACCATCGCCGTCGACGCTGTCGGCGGCGATTTCGCGCCCGATGAGATCCTCTCGGGTGTAGCTGTCGCGTTGGCGACCGACCCGACCCTCAAGATTCTTCTCACGGGCCCGGCGGACGTGGTGGAGCCGTTCGCTTCGTCCTCGGGCGGGCGTGTCGTGGCGGTGCCGACCACCGAGATCATCGGTATGGACGAGCACCCCGCCAGCGCCGTGCGTACGAAGAAGGACTCGTCGATCGTCGTCGGGTGTCGGCTCGTGCGCGACGGCGAGGCTGCCGCGTTCTTCTCGGCGGGCTCGACCGGCGCGGCCATGGCTGCCGCCACCCTCGTGATGGGTCGGATCAAGGGCGTGCAGCGCCCGGCGATCGCCACGGTGCTGCCGACGGCGGGCCCTCCGTGCGTCCTGCTCGACGTCGGCGCCAATGCCGACTGCAAGCCCGAGAACCTGCTCCAGTTCGCCCACATGGGCTCTGCGTACGCGAGCACGGTCCTGGGCGTCGTCCACCCCCGCGTGGCGCTCCTCAACATCGGCGAGGAGCCCACCAAGGGCTCCGTGCTGGCCCAGGAGTCGCACGCCCTCATGGCCGAGCACGTGCCGGGATTCGTCGGCAACCTCGAGGGTCGTGACGTGCTGACCGGCGCCGCCGACGTCATCGTCACCGACGGCTTCACCGGCAACGTCGCGCTCAAGCTCCTCGAGGGCACGAGCAAGGTGCTGCTCGGTCAGGTCAAAGACGCCTTGACGGCCAATATGCTGAACAAGGCGGCCGCCGCGGTCGTCTCACCTTCGCTCAAGCGGCTCAAGGAGCGACTCGATCCCGACACCTACGGCGGTGCGCCGCTCCTCGGCGTCAATGGCGTGTGCATCATCGGCCACGGATCGTCCAAGTCCAAGGCGGTCGCCAATGCGCTGCGCGTCGGCGCCCAGGCCGGTCGTGGCGGGCTCACCGAGCAGATCAGCGAAGCCATCGGCCGCTGAGGCGTCGCCCACTCCCGCAACACGCGCGCGTCGGGTACACTTCCCGGACGCGAACCTCACCGACAGGAGCGCACCAGCGCGATGAAACGCTACGCCCGCATCACCGGCGTCGGGTCCTACCTCCCCGAGCACGTGATGACCAACCAAGACTTCGAGAGCATCGTCGAGACGACCGACGAGTGGATCACGAGCCGCACCGGCATCCGTGAGCGCCGTATCGTCGCCGACGGCGAGGCCACCAGCGATCTGGCCGTCAGGGCGGCCGGCATCGCCATGGAGCGCGCCGGGATAGCGCCGGCCGACGTCGACCTGCTCCTGGTCGGCACGACGAGCCCCGACTACATCATGCCCTCAACCGCGTGCGTGACCCAGTCGAAGCTCGGACTGGACTGTCCGGCCTTCGACGTCATGGCCGCGTGCACGAGCTTCATCTACGCCCTGCAGACCGCCGCCGCGACCATCGAGTCGGGTCGCGCCGACACGGTCGTCGTCGTCGGCGCAGAGGCCCTTACGCGTCTGGTGGACTTCACCGATCGCTCCACGTGCGTCCTGTTCGGTGACGGCGCGGGCGCGGTGGTGCTCCAAGCGGGCGAGGAGCCCGGCGTCGAGGCCACGATATTGGGGGCCGACGGCAGCGGCGGCGACCTGCTCAAGATCCCCGCCGGCGGCTCCGCCCGCCCCACGAACGCCGAGACGGTCGACGCACACGAGCAGTACGTCAAGATGGTCGGCAGCGAGGTGTTCAAGTTCGCGGTCCGCGTTATCCCAGCTGCGACGACCGCGGCGCTCGAGGCGAGCGGACACACCCTCGACGACCTCGCCTGGCTCGTCCCACACCAGGCCAACAAGCGCATCATCGACACGGTCGAGGAGCGTCTCGGCATCGAAGAGGACCGCGTGTATCTCAACCTCGACAAGACCGGAAACACGTCGGCGGCGTCCATACCGCTGGCTCTGGACGACCTGTATACTAGCGGGCGACTCGCGCCCGGAGACCTGCTTGCGCTCGTTGGTTTCGGCGCAGGGCTCACGTGGGGGGCGGCGGTAGTCCGCTGGACGATGCCCTCACCGGACGGGAAGGAATAGGACTTCATGGCGCTTCGCACCCGGCTCACAGAGCTGCTGGGCATCGAGTACCCGATCATCCAGGGCGGCATGGCGTGGACGGCCACCGCCGAGCTCGCTTCGGCCGTCAGCAACGCCGGCGGTCTCGGCATCATCGGTGCGGGCCACATGCCCACCGACCTGCTGCGCGAGCAGATCCGCAACGCCAAGGCGGGCACCGACAAGCCGTTCGGCGTCAACCTCATGCTCATGACACCCCACATCGACGAGCTCGTGCAGTTGGTGCTCGACGAGGCGGTCCCGGTCGTCACCACCGGCGCCGGCAATCCCGGCAAGTACATGGATGCCCTCAAGCAGGCCGGCATCAAGGTGCTGCCCATCGCTCCGTCCACCGCACTGGCCAAGCGCCTCGAGTCGATCGGCGCGGACGCCATCATCGGCGAGGGCATGGAGGCCGGCGGCCACATCGGCGAGCTCACGACGATGGTACTCACGCCGCAGCTCGTCGACGCCGTCTCGGTGCCGGTCGTCGCTGCGGGCGGCATCGCTGATGGCCGCGGAGTCGCCGCTGCGTTCGCGCTCGGTGCCGAGGGCGTCCAGGTCGGCACGCGCTTCATGTGCGCGCAGGAGTGCACGATCCACCCGTCGGTCAAAGAGCAGGTCATCAAGGCCAAGGACCGTGACACCGTCGTGACGGGCCGCTCGACCGGGCATCCCGTGCGTGTGATCAAGAACAAGCTGTCGCGGATGCTCGAGGATCTCGACAAGCAGAACAAGGTCGAGGAGCTCGAGGAGCTCGGAAGCGGCAAGCTCGCGCTGGCCATGCGCCAGGGCGACACCCAGATGGGCTCGCTGATGGCCGGCCAGTCCGCCGCCATGGTCTGCGAGATCCAGCCGGCCGCCGCGATCGTGACCGAGATGATGTCGGAAGCCGAGGCCGTCTTGCGCAGCCTTGGCGCTCGGCCGACTGGAGACTAGCGATGTCGCAACGGACCGCTCTGGTCTTTCCCGGGCAGGGGTCGCAGTACCCCGGTATGCTCGCGAACCTTCCCGAGCATGACGCCGTCGAGCGTCTGCTCGATGCCGCCGAGGCGCTGACCGATACCGACCTGCGCGCCATCGCCGCACTGGGCTCGGAATCCGATCTCGCCGACACCCGCGTCGCGCAGCCGCTGCTGTTCCTCGCCGACTGGGTGTGGGGTAGCGCGCTGATCGACGCCGGGGTCACGCCCGAGGTCGTCGCCGGACACTCCCTGGGCGAACTCGCCGCACTGGCGATCGCCGGCGTGTTCAGCGTCGAGGCGGGTCTTGAGCTGGTCGTCGAGCGCAGCAAGCTCATGGCGGCGACGGCCGCCTCGGTCCCCGGCGGCATGGCTGCGGTCCTCGGACTCGACCGCGCCGCGATAACCGCCGCCCTCGACGGGCTCGAGGGCGTGTGGGTCGCCAACGACAACGCGCCCGGGCAAGTCGTCATCTCCGGCTCCGAGGCAAGCGTCGCTGACGCGAGTGCGACCCTCTCGGCCGCCGGTGCCAAGCGGGTCGTGCCGCTGAAGGTGGCCGGCGCGTTCCACTCACCGCTGATGGAGCCGGCCCGGGCCGCCTTCGCCGACCTCGTCGCCGGCGCCGACTTCGCCGACGCGTGGGTCCCCGTCATCCAGAACACGACGGCCGAACCGGCGACCGCGGCCGAGATGATCCGCGAGCGCCTCATCGGCCAGATCACCGCACCCGTGCGGTGGACCGAGACCATGCTGGCGATCGCCGCAAGCGGCGACACCATCGTCGTCGAGGCGGGACCGGGCGGCGTGCTCACGGGTCTGGCCAAGCGGGTCGACGGGCTCACCGGGTTCGCCGTCGAGAATGCCGGTATCGGCAACATCCTCATGGAGGTGTCCTGAATGTCAGACCTCACCGGCAAGGTGGCGCTCGTGACCGGTGCGTCACGCGGCATCGGCGCGGCCATCGCCCTGGAGCTCGCCTCGCGGGGATGCGCTGTCGCGGTAAACTACGCGGGCTCTGAGGCCGCCGCTGGCGAGGTGGTCTCTCAGATCACGTCCGCCGGCGGGCGCGCGGTCGCCCTGCAAGGTGACGTCAGCGACGCCGCCGCGTGCGCGGGGCTCGTCGAGTCCACGGTCGCAAAGCTCGGCGGACTCGACATCCTCGTCAACAACGCGGGCATCACCCGCGACGGTCTCGTCGTGCGTATGAGCGATGACGACTGGAACGCGGTCATCGACACCAATCTGTCAGGCGTGTTCTTCATGACGCGCGCGGCTTCGAAGCTGATGATGAAGCAGCGCAGCGGTTCGATCGTCAACGTCACCTCGGTCGTCGGGTTGGTCGGCAACGCCGGCCAGGCGAACTACGCCGCCGCCAAGGCCGGCGTGGTGGGGCTCACCAAGTCGGTCGCCCGCGAGCTCGCGTCGCGCAACGTGCGCGCCAACGCCGTGGCACCCGGCTTCATCGAGACCGACATGACCGCCGCCCTGTCCGACGCCGTCTGCGAGAGCGTCCGTGGCGAGATCGCCATGGGCAGGTTCGGCAGCGCGTCCGACGTCGCCAAGGCGGTCGCGTTCCTCGCCGGCGACGATGCCGCGTACGTGACCGGACAGGTCCTCGCGGTCGACGGCGGCATGACGTTCGTGTAGCACTGCTCACCGGGCATACGCCCGTGACGTGGCATTGGCAACTGTGAAGGGAGGTGTGTGTGCATGGAGCGTGAGGAGATCATGGACAAGGTCCGCGGAGTGATCGTCGACCAGCTCAACGTCGAAGACGACGTGATCACCGAGGACGCCTCCTTCGTCGACGACCTCGGAGCCGACTCGCTCGACATCGTCGAGCTCGTCATGGCCCTTGAGGAGGAGTTCGGAGTCTCGATCCCCGATGAGGAGGCCGAGAACATCAAGACCGTCGGTGATGCGGTGGCCTATATCGTGGCCAACGCGTAGCACCCAGCGACGTGAACGCCCGCCCCGGCACAGGCGCACAGCCTCTGCCGGGCGGGCATCGTCTGTACCAGACAGAGAGGTTCGGCACACACGTGGAGATGCCCACGCTCACAATCGGTTCGCGCACCGCGCGGCTCCCTATCGTCCAGGGCGGCATGGCCGTCCGCATCTCGATGGGCCCTCTGGCCACGGCCGTCGCGCAGGCGGGCGGTGTCGGGATCATCGCCGGAAGCGGCCTTGAGCTCGACGAGCTCGCCGCTGAGGTGCGTGCCGCCCGGGAAGCCACCACCGGTGTCATCGGTGTCAACGTCATGGTCGCCGTTCGGGCTTTCAAAGAGCTCGTGCAGACGGCCATGCGCGAGGGTGCCGACCTCGTGATCGCCGGTGCCGGGTTCTCCCGCGACGTGTTCGCCTGGGGCAAGGAGTTCGGTGTCGAGGTCGTCCCCGTCGTCGGCTCCGTCCGCGTCGCCCAACTCGCCGAGCGCTTTGGCGCGTCGGCCGTCGTCGTCGAGGGTGTCGAGGCCGGCGGGCACTTGGGGACCGACCGTCCCATGCTCGAGCTGCTGCCCGAGATCATCGAATCGGTCGACATCCCCGTCATCGGAGCCGGTGGCGTGGTGACCGGCGCCGACATCAAGAAGGTCCTCGACCTCGGTGCCGGAGGCGTACAGATGGGCAGCCGGTTCGCAGCGACAGTCGAGTCGAGCGCCTCAGACGCCTTCAAGCAGATGTACGTCGAGTGCACCGACGATGACATCGTCATCGTCAAGAGCCCTGTGGGGCTTCCGGGGCGGGCCATCCGCTCACCGCTCACCGAGCGGCTCGCCGCGGGGGACTACCCGCGAATCGAACGCTGCGTGTCCTGCCTCAAGGACTGCGGCAAGGACTACTGCATCATGGACAAGCTCAACCGTTCCCAGTCCGGGGACGTCGAGAACGGCCTCATCTTCTCGGGCACCTCGTCTGCGCGCATCGACGACATCCCGCACGTCGCGGAGCTGATGGAGCGCCTCGAGAGAGAGTGGCGTCAGGCAGAAGGGGAGCGTGCGTAGATGAGACGAGTCGCCGTCACCGGGCTGGCCGCCGTCACGTGCACGGGCGTCGGCACCGACGTCATGTGGGACAACCTCGTCGCGGGCAAGAGCGGCATCACGCCGATCACCCACTTCGACGCCTCCGAGTACACCACCCGCTTCGCCGGCTACATCCACGACTTCGACCCGGGCGACACCATCGATCGCAAGGAAGCGCGGCGCATGTCGCGGTTCCAGCAGTTCGCCATGGTCGCCGCCGATGAGGCGGTCCGCGACGCCGGCCTGACCGAGGTCTCCGAGGAACTCGCCCCGCGCGTCGGCGTGATCGTCGGCTCGGGCATCGGCGGCATCGGCACGATGGAGGAGCAGCTCGCGCTTCTCGCCGAGCGTGGCCCGTCGCGCATCAGCCCGTTCCTCGTTCCGATGATGATCGTGGACCTGGCGGCCGGACACATCTCGATCAAGTACGGCTTCAAGGGCATCAACTACGCCCCGGTATCGGCCTGTGCCACCGGCAACCACGCACTCGGCGAGGCCTACGAGGCGATCCGCCGCGGTGACGCCGACGTCGTCGTGGCCGGCGGTTTCGATGCCGGCGTGACGCCACTCGGTGTCGCGGGGTTCTGTGCCGCTCGCGCCCTCTCGACCCGCAACGACGACCCGCAGGGCGCATCTCGTCCGTGGAGCGCGTCGCGCGACGGGTTCGTCATCGCCGAGGGTGGCGGGCTGCTCGTGCTCGAGGACTGGGACCATGCGGTCGCACGCGGCGCGAACATCCGCGCTGAACTCGCGGGCTACGGCGCCACGGCCGACGCGTACCACGTCACCGCTCCGGCGCCGGACGGCTCAGGGGCGATGCGCGCGATGAAGATGGCGCTTGAGAAGGCGGGCATCGCCAGCGGTGACGTCGACTACGTCAACGCGCACGGCACCTCCACGCCCGTCGGCGACCTGGCCGAAACCAACGCCGTCAAGCGCGTCTTCGGCGCCGACACGCCGCTCGTCTCCAGCACCAAGTCCATGATGGGTCACATGCTCGGCGGTGCCGGTGCGGCCGAGGCCGTCGTGTGCGTGCGCGCGCTCGAGACCGGCGTCATCCCGCCGACGATCAACCTGACCGACCCGGACCCGGAGTGCGATCTCGACTACGTGCCCAACGTGGCGCGCGAGGTGGGCATGAACGTGGCCATGAGCAACTCGTTCGGCTTCGGTGGCCACAACGCCACGCTCGTGTTCAAGCGCGCCTAGGGATCGGTCGTGGTCCGCGGCAAAGACAAGGGTGAGCGGCAGTCCTCGCTCGACGCGTGCATGGCGGTCGCTGAGGCCGCCACCGGCCATGTCTTCTCGGACCGCGCGCTGTTGCGCCAGGCGCTGACCCACCCGTCCGCCGTCGAGCACAAGGACCCCGGCGCCTACTACGAGCGCCTCGAGTTCCTCGGCGACTCGATTCTCGGCTTCGTCATCGCCGAGGAAATCTACCGGCGCTATCCCGAGCTCGACGAGGGCGGGCTGACGCGCATCAAGGTCTCGGTCGTCGCCGGCAGCGTCCTCGCGCCGGTCGCCGAGCGGCTAGGTTTGGCCGACGCGCTGATCGTCGGGGAGTCCGAGATCGGGACGGGAGGGCGCGGACTCGCTTCGGCGCTTGAGAACGTCTTCGAGTCGCTCACCGCGGCACTGTACCTCGACGCCGGCCCTGAAGCGGCGCGCGCGTGGGTCCTCGACAATCTCGGGCCGCTCATCAACGCCGACGCGGCCCAGAGCCCCGAGAACCCCAAGTCGCTGTTGCAGGAGCTGGTCCAGAGCCGTGGCGACACGGTGTCGTACCGCATCCTCTCGCACGACGGACCACCGCACGACCGCCTCTTCACGGCGGCCGTCGAGGTAGGGGGGCGCGAGGTCGGTCAGGGCACGGGGCGCTCGAAGAAGGAGGCCGAGGCCGCGGCCGCCGCTGACGGTCTCAAGGCCCTCGCAAAGCCGTGATCGACGGGCCGAGGCGTCATCGGCCTGTGCTAAACTGACCAGCGCGCCGAGGAGGGTTCTCGGGCACTCCGACCTGCCTGTTCGCGAGGGGAAACGTGTACCTCAAGTCGCTCATACTCAAGGGCTTCAAGTCCTTTGCCGACCGCGGAGTCCTGTCGCTTGAACCGGGTGTGACGGTCGTCGTCGGGCCCAACGGGTCCGGCAAGTCCAACATCTCGGACGCGGTGCTCTGGGTGCTCGGCGAGCAGTCGGCCAAGACGCTGCGTGGCCAGGCCATGGAAGACGTCATCTTCGCCGGCTCCTCCGCGCGCCAGGCCGTCGGCGTCGCCGAGGTCGACCTGGTTCTCGACAACTCGGACGGGACGCTTCCGCTCGAGTTCACGGAAGTCACCATCACGCGCCGCATGTATCGCTCCGGAGAGAGCGAGTACCTGATCAACCAGACGCCGGCGCGTCTCATGGACATCCAGGACCTCCTGCACGACTCGGGCCTCGGGCGCGACACCCACTCCATCATCAGCCAGGGCCGTCTCGACGAGGTCCTCAACTCCCGCCCGGAGGAGCGCCGCGCCCTGATCGAAGAGGCCGCCGGCGTTCTCAAGCACAAGAAGCGCAAGGAGCGGGCGGTCCGCAAGCTCGCCGGCCTCGATGCGCATCTCGAGCGCGCCCGCGACATCACCGCCGAGATCGACCGCCAGCTGCGCCCGCTGCAGCGCCAGGCGGACAAGGCGTCGACCCATGCCGAGCTCATCGGCCAGCTGCGCGAGCTCGACGTGTCGCTCGCCGTCGACGACCTGCGCCGCCTGCAGTCGGGCTGGGACGACGTCGTCAAGCGCGAGAAGGAGTCCGACGCCGACCTCGAGCTGTCGCGCTACCGCCTCGCCGAGAAGGAACGTGAGCTCGAGAAGTTCCAGGCGCTGCTCGAGGAGAAGGGCCTGTTCGTCGGCGACCTCTCCGAGCAGCGCCGCCGCATGCAGTCGATCCTCGAGCGTCTCGACGCCGGGCTGCTGCTGCTGGAGGAGAAGGGCAAGAACCTCATCGCCCGGCTCTCGGACCTGCGCGCCAAACTGCACCAGGCCGAGACCCGCGCCGCCTCGCGCGGCGGGGAGCTCGAGCGCCTGACCGCCGAGCGCGCCGAGACCGACATCCGGCTCAAGGCGCTCTACTCGCAGCTCGGTGAGCTGCGCAAGGAGGGAGAGGCGGCGCGCAAGGCCCGCATGCTGGCCGACGAGGAGCTCGCCAAGCTCAGCGCTGAGCTCCGCCGCGCCCGCAAACAGCTCGAAGACGACCGGGTCCTGCTGTCCAAGGCCGAGCAGAACCTCGCGCAGTCCTCGCTCGAAGAGGACCTGCTCTCCGAGCGCGCCGAGCAGATTCGGGAGAACCGCCAGTCCGCGCAGGCCACGCTCTCGGCCCGGCGTTCCCGTCTCGAGACGCTCGACGCGCAGGCCCAGCGGCTGCGCCGCGACGCCGCGCTCGCCGACGCCGACGTCGACAAGCGTGTGCGCGTCTTGGACTCGCGACGCCGCGAGCTTGACGCGCAGCGCGAGGCCCTGACCAACGCCCGTGCCGAAGCACGCGGGCTCGAGGAGGTCGACCGGGCGTTCGCCGCCGCGTCGCCCGCCCTCGCCCTCGCGATCGCCCGCGAGAAAGAACTCCCGGGGCTCATCGGACCGATCTCGGACGCCATCCGCGCGCCCGAACGCTACGAGCGACTCGTCGAGCGCCTGCTCGGCGCGGACCTGTTCGGCCTGCTCGTCAGCGACGCGGCGGCCTCCGAGCGCATCGCGGGCGACCTCGCCGGCGGCTCGGACGGCGAGATCTCCCTGCTGGCGCTCGACGGCGCCCGACCCCGCACGGCCGGGCGGGCCAAGTCCGGTACGCGCCTGTACGACCAGCTGCAGTGCGACGACGACGTCGCGCCCGCCATCGAGGCACTGCTCGGCGACGTCTATCTCGTCGAGACCGTGGCAGACGCCCTTGCGGCGCGTGCCGCTGACACCACCTATTCGCGCTTCGCCACGCCCGAGGGGGCGGTGGCGTGGCCCAACGGTAAGCTCACGCTCGGCGTCCAGATCACGGACAACGAGGGCGTCTTGGCGCGCAAGCGTCGCCTCAACGAGCTGACCGACGAGATCGGCGCCTTCACCGCCAAGGTCGGGGAGGCCGAGTCCGTCGCCGCGGAGGCCGAAGAGGCGCTCTCGCTCGCCCAGCAAGACGCACTCGAGCTGTCGCAGAAGGGTGCCGCCATCGCCGGTGAGCACGACTCTCTGCTCGAGGAGGTCGGCCGCCTCGAGACGCAGCTGACGACGCTGGACAACGAGGCTGACACCGTCGCGCGGCGCATCACCGGCCTGAAGGAGCGCACCTCCAAGGACCGCCCGCTGATCGACGAGGTCACCGCGCGCATCGCGGCCGCCGAGGCCGAGATCGACGAGCTCGAAGAGCGCAGCGCCGTCTCGCGCGAGTCCCGCGACACCCGTTTTCGCGAGGAGAGCGCGACCAACGAGCGCCTCAGCGCCTGCCAGGTCGAGATCGCCACGGTCTCTGAGCGCGAAGTCCATCTCAAGCGCCAGGTGAACACCATCACCTCCGAGCTCGCCGAGCTGCACGACACCGTCGTGCGCTCGAAGGAGACCTCCGAAGCGCTCGAGCTGCTGCGCGAGCGCATCCAGCCCGTCCACGACCTGTATCTCGCCTTGCACGAGCGGGCGGAGCACTGGGCCGTCAAGCTGCGCGATCGCGCCCGCTTCGAGCAGGCGGACTCCGAGTCGCTGCGCAGCACGATCCACTCGGCGCAAGACGCCGTTCGCGTCGTCCAGACCGAGATCGACGAGAAGAACGCCGCCATGAGCGACCTTCGCGTCGAGAAGGGCCAGCTGGAGATCCAGGTCAACCAGGCGGTCCGCCGCATCGTCGAAGAGCTCGGCATGCCGCTCGAGACGGCGCTCGCGATCCCGCCGGTCGAGTCACGCTCGCAGGCCGACGATCGCGCCCACGCGCTTCGCAAGCGCATCGCCAACCTCGGTCCGGTCAACCCGGTCGCGATGGAGGAGTTCGAGGCCCTGCGCTCCCGCCGCGACTTCATGAACGGACAGATCGAGGACCTGGACGCGTCGCGTAAGTCGCTGGCCAAGGTCATCGCCGCCATCGACCGCAAGATGCGCGACCGCTTCCTCGAGACCTTCGAGCAGGTCGACCAGCACTTCCAGCAGGTGTTCTCCGTGCTGTTCCCCGGCGGCACCTCACAGCTGCAGCTGACCGAGCCCGACGACCCGGAGACCACCGGCGTCGAGGTCATCGCGCAGCCGCGGGGCAAGAAGCTCGCGAAGATGACGCTGCTGTCGGGTGGAGAGAAGTCGCTCACGGCGCTCGCACTGCTGTTCGCGGTGTACAAGACGCGCCCCTGCCCGTTCTACATCCTCGACGAGGTGGAGGCCGCGCTCGACGACACGAACCTGCGCCGCTTCGTCGCCTTCGTCGACAGCATGCGCCAGCACACGCAGTTCATCGTCGTGAGCCACCAGCGCCGCACCATGGAGATGGCCGACGTCTTGTACGGCGTGTCGATGCAGGCCGACGGCGTGAGCAAGGTCGTCAGCCAGAAGCTGGAGCGCCTCCTCGAAAGCGTGGTGGAAGACGATGAGCACGCCGTGGTTTAGGCGCTTGGCCGACGGCCTGTCCAAGAGCCGTGAGAAGCTTGGCGAGCAGCTCAACGTCCTGCTCAACCGTGGCCCCGACCTCGACGAGGAGTTCTGGACCGGACTCGAGGACGCGCTGCTGAGCGCCGACATCGGGGTGACCGCGACGACCGAGATCGTCGACGATCTGCGCGCCGAGGCGGCCCGCAAGGCGTTGCCTGACGCCGAGGCCGTGCTCGACCTGCTCGTCGATCGCATCGCCGCGGAGTTCCCCGAGGGGCGCGACGTCTTCGAGGAGTCGCCCGTCACCGTTCTGCTCGTCGGCGTCAACGGCACCGGGAAGACCACGTCGGTGGGCAAGCTGGCCAAGCAGGGGGTCGACGCCGGCCGTACGGTCCTGCTCGGGAGCGCTGACACGTTTCGCGCCGCCGCCGCCGAGCAGCTCGACGTCTGGGCCCAGCGCGCGGGCGTCGAAGTCGTGCGCCGAGACCGGGGCGCCGACCCGGCCGCCGTCGCGTTCGACACCGTGGCGACCGGTGAGGAGCGCGGCGCCGATCTCGTCTTGATCGATACCGCGGGGCGTCTGCACACCTCGGCCGACCTGATGCGCGAGCTTCAGAAGGTCCACCGCGTGACGGTCGGCCGCTCGAAGCCGCCGGTGCGCTGCGTACTCGTCATCGACGCGACCACCGGGCAGAACGGGCTGGCGCAGGCACGCGAGTTCAACGCGGCCCTGGGTCTGGACGGTCTCATCCTCACCAAGCTCGACGGCACCGCCAAGGGCGGCATCGCGGTCGCCGTCGCACGCGAGCTCTCCATCCCCATCCTGCGTATCGGCGTGGGCGAAAGCCTCGAGGACCTGCGCCCCTTCGAGCCGCAGGCGTTCGCCCGGGCCCTTGTCCGCGGTGAGTGACGACCTCTACGTCGGACCGAGCGTCCTGGCGCCGGGGGCCCCTGACAGGCCCGACCGGCTGGCACGGTGGCTCCTGTGGCCTCTCATCGTGTTCTTCTGCCTCGCCATCGTCGTCTTCTACGTCCTGTTCAGCGCCGAGCGCATCGACGGCAACTCGATGTACCCGGCCCTGCACGACCAGGACCGCGTCCTTCACACGCGCTCCTACGAGCGACCCGCGCGCGGCGACATCATCGTGTTCGACGCCGACCCCCGTCCGGACGTACGCGACGACGTGGTCAAGCGCGTCATCGGGCTGCCGGGCGACACCGTCGAGATCCGCGACGACATCGCGCTCGTCAACGGCGTGGTCGAGGACACCTCCGACCTAGTTCTGATGCGCGGAAGCGGGGAGTACCGGGAACCGCTGGCCGTTCCCGAGGGACAGCTCTACGTCATGGGCGACAACCGGCCGATCTCTTTGGACAGCCGCTTCGTCGGTACCGTCGCGGTCGACAGCGTACGCGGCAAGGCCGTCTACATCTTCTCGCCGGTGAACCGCATCGGCGCGGTGCGCTGACCCATTTGACGCTCGCCGCCAACGTTCGTACCGTGTGACGGGTGCCGCGCACTCGGCGCACCAACCATTGAAAGGTCCCGCATGTTCCAGAACCTCTCCGATCGGCTACAGCAGATCTTCTCGGGCCTGACCGGCAAGGGCCGCCTCACCGAGGCCGACGTCGACGCGGCCATGCGCGAGATCCGCATGGCGCTTCTTGAGGCCGACGTGAACTTCAAGGTCGTCAAGGAGTTCGTGGCGCGCGTGCGTGAGCGCGCGGTCGGCAGCGACGTGCTCACCTCGCTCACCCCCGGCCAGCAGGTCGTCAAGATCGTGCTCGACGAGATGGTGCACCTGCTCGGCGACACCGAGAGCAAGCTCGTGCTCTCGGGCCGCATCCCCAACGTCATCATGATGGTCGGACTCCAGGGATCGGGTAAGACCACCGCCACGGCCAAGCTGGCCTACCTGCTGCGCAAGCAGGGGAGAAGCCCGCTGATGGTCGCCTGCGACGTCTACCGCCCGGCGGCCATCGACCAGCTCGAGGCCCTCGGGCGCGAACTCGACATCCCGGTCTACCGCGGCGAGGGAGCCGACCCGGTCGCCATCGCCAAGGCGGGCGTGCGCCACGCGATCGACAACCTGCGCGACGTGGTCATCGTCGACACCGCCGGCCGGCTCCACGTCGACGAGGAGATGATGCAGGAGGCCGCCGCGATCAAGGCCGCGGTCAAGCCCGACCAGATCCTCATGGTCGTCGACGCCATGACCGGCCAAGACGCCGTCAACGTCGCCGCGGCGTTCGCCGAGCGCGTGGACTTCGACGGCGTCATCATGTCCAAGCTCGACGGCGACGCCCGCGGAGGCGCCGCGCTCTCGATCCGGCAGGTCACCGGCAAGCCCATCAAGTTCGCCTCGGAAGGCGAGAAGCCCGACGCGCTCTCGGCGTTCCACCCCGACCGCATGGCCAAGCGCATCCTCGGGATGGGCGACGTGGTCTCGCTCATCGAGAAGGCGCAGGAGGCCGCGGCCGGCGAGGAGATCGACGAAAAGACCGCCGAGCGGCTCGCCAAAGCGCAGTTCACCCTCGAGGACTTCCTCGGTCAGATCAAGCAGGTGCGCAAGATGGGCGGGCTCGGCGGCATCCTCAAGTCGCTGCCGGGCGCCGGCAAGCTGCGCGACCTCGAAGAGCAGGTCGACGAACGCGAGCTCGACCGTATCGAGGCGATCATCTTCGCCATGACCCCTGCGGAGCGCCGCGAGCCCAAGGTGATCAACGGGTCGCGCCGCCTCCGGATCGCGAAGGGCTCGGGTGTCGAAGTGAGCGACGTCAACCGCCTGCTCAAGCAGTTCGCCGACGCCAAGAAGATGATGAAGCAGCTCCAGTCCGCGCAGGGCGGCAAGGGCGCCCGCAAGCGCATGAGGATGCCCGGGGGCTTCGGCGGATTCCCCGGGATGTGATCGGGGAACGAGCACAAGTACGTCTCGGCAGCGTGCGAATCGTGCTGGTCTTTGACCCGCTTGGCTTGCTGTCGTAACATATGCAACCGCTTTGCTCGCACGAGCGCCCGCGTCCGCGGCCGCTCTGACCGGAGGTGAAATTCGTTGGCAGTCAAGATCCGTCTGGCGCGTCATGGCGCCAAGAAGGCGCCGTTCTACCGCGTGGTCGTTGCTGACGGCCGTTCGCGCCGTGACGGCCGGTTCATCGAGATGGTGGGCCGCTACAACCCGCGCACCGAGCCCTCGACCGTCGAGCTCGACCTCGAGAAGGTCGATGCCTGGCTTGCGAAGGGTGCACAGCCGACCGACGTAGTCGTCAAGCTCATCGCTATCGCCCGCGGCGAGAAGGCCGCCCCCGTCGAGGCCGAGAAGGTCTCGAAGAAGGCCGTCGCCAAGGCTGAGGCCGAGGCCGCTGCTGCCGCCAAGGCCGCCGAGGAGGCCGCTGCCGCCAAGGCTGAGGCCGAGGCTGCTGCCGCTGAGGCCGCTGCTGCCCCCGCCGAGGAGGCTGTCGAGGCCGAGGCCGAGGAGGCCCCCGAGGCCGGGGCCGCCGAAGAGCCGGCCGAGTAGGAACGTCGATGACGCGCACCGGCGCCGATACCGACGCGCTCGTCCGCTACCTCATCGAGTCTCTCGTCGACGTGCCTGAGGCCGTCGAGATCGAGAAGACCGTCGAGGACGGCGTGACGCGCTATGCAGTGACGCTCGATCCCAGTGATGTCGGCAAGGTGATCGGACGCGGTGGACGCATCATCAAGGCGATCCGGACCTTGGCGCGCGCAGCCGGCTCGACCGACGGCATGCACGTCGAGGTCGATATCGTCGGCTGAGAACATGGATGAGTCCGGCTACGAGCTCGTCGCTCGGATCGTCCGTACGCACGGACTGAATGGGGAGGTCTCGGTGGCACCAGCCGCCGAGGCCCCCTTTTCGCTTCTCGAGGGCGTCAGGATGTGGGTCGTGCCCCCGCTTGAGACCGGCGTGAGGTCGGTGACGGTCACGGGCGTGCGCCCGGGCCCGAAAGGCCCCCTCGTCGCGCTGGAGGGCTTCTCTACCATCGACGACGCCGCGGTGCTCACGGGCCGGTCGTTGCTCGCGCTGACGCAGGACCTTCCCGACGAGTGGCTCGAGGACCTCGAGGGGGAGGCGGACGCCTTGGGGCTCAATGTCGTCGACGTCGAGCGCGGTGACCTCGGCACGGTCGAGGAGGTCATCCTCACCGGTGCCAACGACGTCTGGGTCGTGCGCGGCCCCTTGGGCGAGATCCTGCTCCCGGTCATCGACGACGTGGTGCTCGACTTCGACCCGGACACCGACACCGTCAGCGTCCGGCTGCTCGACGGACTTCTCCCGGGAGAGGATGAGACCGCGTGATCATCGACGTCGTCTCGATCTTCCCCGACATGTTCGAAGGCCCGTTGTCCACCTCGATGGTGGGAATGGCCCGCGAGCGAGGGCTCCTCGACGTCCGCATGCACGACCTGCGCGACTACGCCCATGACCGCCACCGCACCACCGACGACTACCCCTACGGCGGCGGCCCCGGCATGGTCATGAAGCCCGAGCCGATCTTCGAGTGCCTCGATGCGGTCCAGGCCTCCGAGGCACAGCCCGGTCTCGTGGTCTTCTTCACGCCGGCCGGCGAACCGTTCTCGCAACGGGTGGCGGAGCGGTTGTCCGGCGCCGAGCGCATCGTCATGGTGTGCGGCCGCTACGAGGGGTTCGACGAGCGCACTCTGAGCCTGGCGGACCTGCAGCTGTCGATCGGCGACTACGTCCTGACCGGCGGCGAGCTTCCCGCGCTGGTCGTCATCGACGCCGTCTCCCGGCTCATCCCCGGCGTCCTCGGTCACGAGGACAGCGCCGCCGACGAGTCGTTCTCGGAGGGCCTGCTCGAGTACCCGCAGTACACGCGGCCGAGCGAATATCGCGGGATGTCAGTCCCCGAGGTGCTGCGGAGTGGAGATCATGCGAAGATTGCTCGCTGGCGCCGCGAACAGGCGATACTGAAGACCGCGAGGGTGCGCCCCGACCTACTGGCACAGGCGTCGCTCACCGCAGAAGAACGGCAGGTCGCCGAGCGCGCCGCCGACATTGATGAGGAAACCCGGGAAGGGACCCGATGACCGACGAGTTGAAGGCCACGAACCAATCCGATCAGGCCCCGGTTTCCCGCAAGGGCTCCGGGTCCACCACCCCCGAGGAGACGAGCACCTCGTTCGGTCGCTGGCTCTTCGAGACGGCGGTTCTGATCGCCCTGGCCTTCCTGCTCGCGCAGGGGATCAAGTGGTTCATCGTCCAGCCGTTCGTCATCCCGACCGGCTCGATGATTCCGACCATCGAGATCGGTGACCGCGTGCTCGCCGAGAAGCTGACCTACCGCTTCTCGCGAGCCCCGCAGTACGGCGACATCGTCGTGTTCGACGACCCCACCGGTCAGCATCCGCAGCTGATCAAGCGGGTGATCGCCACCGAGGGCCAGGTCGTCGCGATCAAGGGTGGCAAGGTCATCGTCGACGGCAAGACCCTTGACGAGCCCTACACCCACGGCAAGCCCACCGACCCGCCGCCCAACCAGCCCGACGGGTGGTCGACGGTCGTGCCTGCCGGCAACGTCTGGCTGATGGGGGACAACCGGCCCAACAGCGGCGACAGTCGATTCTTCGGTCCGCGACCGGTGTCGACGGTTCGAGGTCGCGGGTTCTGGACGTACTGGCCGCCCGACCGATTCGGCGCGCTACAGTAGTCTGCACTGCTCGTCGAGCGGATCCCGGATTCGCGATATTGGGTCTGATTCGGCATTGCTACCCCCGATGGGGGTGGGATATACTACCCACTCGTGCCCGCGAGTCTGCGGGACCGCACGTCACCGATAGAGAACAGGAAGCCCTGAATCATGGATATCATTCGCGCCATCGAGCAGCAGCAGATCCGCGAAGACCTGCCGCAGTTCCAGGTGGGCGACACCGTCAAGGTGCACTACAAGATCATCGAGGGCACCCGCGAGCGCACCCAGGTTTACCAGGGTGTCGTCACTCGCCGCCACGGCGCCTCGAACCGCGAGACCTTCACCGTGCGCAAGATCAGCTTCGGTGTCGGCGTCGAGCGCACCTTCCCGGTTCACTCGCCCAAGATCGACAAGGTCGAGATTCTCAGCCGCGGCAAGGTCCGCCGCTCCAAGCTCTACTTCCTGCGCGACAAGGTGGGCAAGGCCGCTCGCCTCAAGGAAAAGGGCTATTAGGCCGCACTTGCCGGGAGCTCAACACAGGAACCACACGAACGGGGCCCGCGCGCACAGCGCGGCCCCGTTCGCCGTTTCGGAGGACCGATGACATCGAACGAGCGCACGAGTGTCGCCCAGGTCCGCGCCCTGCTCGCCGCCGCCACGGGGGAGCGACTGAGGGTGCTGGTCGACTCGTATGGCGACGACGATCGCGAGGGCGTGCGAAACGCCGTCGAGGTCGCCCTGCGACGAGAGAGCGCGCGCGAGGCGGAGCGCAGCCGTCTCGAGCGCCTCTATGCGCTGGAACGCACGCTTCGCGCACAAGGATACGTCGCCGTTGCCGGAGTCGACGAAGTCGGCAGGGGGGCGCTGGCCGGTCCGCTGACCGCCGGTGCCTGCATACTGCCCTCCAAGCCTCGTATCCGCGGTCTCGACGACTCCAAGAAGCTCTCTGCCGCCCGCCGCGAGGAGCTTGCCGTCACGATTCGTGAGACGGCCATCGCTGTCGGCGTCGGCCACGTCACGCCCGGCGAGGTCGATTCTCTGGGGGTGACCGCCGCCCTCAAGCGTGCGATGGGCCGCGCGCTGTGTGCGCTCTCGATCGAGCCGGATCACGTGGTGCTCGACGGGCTGCCGCTGGGCATCGCCGAGCGCGAGACCGCCGTGGTGAAGGCCGACGCCTCCGTTGCAGCGGTCTCAGCCGCCTCCATCGTCGCAAAAGTCGAACGAGACGCCCTGATGTGCGCGCTCGCGGAGTCGCACCCGCAGTACGCCTTCGAGGTCAACAAGGGCTACGGGACTCCCGAGCATCTGGCTGCTCTTGCCGCACATGGCGCCTGCGAGCACCATCGTGTGTCCTTCACGCCCGGTGGCGGGACCGATCGGCTGTTCTGAAGCGGCTAGACCACGTTCCGGAAACGGCAAGACCTCTCTGAGAGCCTCTCGGCGGAGGTGAGGCCGATGGCCGCACAGAACAAGAGGCTCGGGGAACGCGGTGAGGACGCCGCGGCGGCGTACCTCGAACGAGCGGGCATGTCGGTGATCGAGCGCAATTGGCGCACCAAGTCGGGCGAGATCGACATCGTGGCGCTCGACGGGACGACGCTGGTCTTGTGTGAGGTGAAGACGCGGCGCACAACCGCCAAAGGGCAGCCCGATGAGGCCGTCACACCGTCAAAGCAGAAGCGCTATGGCCGCCTGGCCCGCCAGTATGTCGCCCACGCCGGGCTCGACGATACCCCCGTTCGCTTCGATGTCATCAGCATCCTGGTCATCGCCGAGGACCGCGCGCTGCTGCGCCACCACCGCGCGGCTTTCATCGTCGAAGCACCCTGATGAGCGGCCACAGTCGCGTCTACACCGGGACCTTGTCGGGGGTGCAGGCCCTCCCGGTCGAGGTGGAAGTAGATGTCGCGCCGGGTCTTCCGTCGTTCTCCATCGTCGGACTTCCGGACCTGGCCGTGCAGGAGGCGCGCGAGCGCGTGCGGGCATCACTCAAATCGTGCGGCTTCGAAGTGCCCAATGCACGAATCGTCGTGAACCTCGCTCCCGGCCCACTGCGCAAACACGGGACGGGATTCGACCTGCCCATCGCGCTGGCGCTCCTGGCCGCGACGGGACAACTGCCGCCTGAGTCCGTGCAGCGCATCCACGCGGTCGGCGAACTCGCGCTCGACGGGACCGTGCGCCCGGTGCCGGGACTGCTCGCCCACGCGATCACGGCACGCGACCAAGGGCTCGTCATGCTCGCGGCGGCCGGCAGCACCTGCGGGCTGGAGAACCTGCGGCGACGCGGCCTCGGGCGGTTGAGCGAGTTGCGCGAGAGGGCTCCCAGCGAGACCGAGCCACCGCCTGCGAACGCGGTCTGTCGACGCGCCGGAGGTGACGACTTCGAGGACGTCGTGGGACAGGAGTCGGCGGTCCGGGCACTTCTGATCGCGGCCGCGGGCGCGCACAACATCCTGATGGTCGGACCTCCGGGAACCGGTAAGACCATGCTGGCGCGCCGGCTGCCGTCCATTCTTCCCGAGCTCGACCAAGACGAGCGGCTCGAGACCGCGATCGTGGCCTCGGTGGCGGGACTCGACCCGGAACCCGCGCTCGCCGGGGTGCGTCCGTTCCGCTCCCCCCATCACAGCGCTTCGATCGCGGGGCTGGTGGGGGGTGGGTCACCGCCCCGGCCGGGGGAGGCCTCGCTCGCCCACAACGGCGTGCTGTTCCTCGACGAGATGCCGGAGTTCGGGCCGGCCGCACTCCAGAGCCTGCGCCAACCGCTCGAGGACGGAGCCGTCACCCTCGTACGCGTGGAAGGACGCCTGAGGTTCCCCGCACGCTTCGCCTTGGTGGGCGCGGCAAACCCCTGCCCGTGCGGGCACCTCGGCGATACCGGAGTGGCCTGCCGATGCTCCGAGTCGAGCATCGACCGCTATCTGGGCCGTATCGGCGGACCGCTGATGGATCGCATCGACATGGCCGTACGCGTCGGTCGCCCGAACCCCCGCGCCATGCTCGACGGCGGGCGCGGCACGGCCTCGAGCCGGCTCAGAGACCTCGTGTCGGCAGCCAGGGACCGCGCGCGAGCCCGTGGGGAGTCAGCGAGAAGCCGGCTGTCCGGTCCGGAGCTGCTCGGCGCGTGTTCGCTGTCGACCGACGCGCTGGGATTCCTCGAACGCTCAGCTCGTCTGAACCATCTCTCCGGCCGCGCGATCACACGGATGATGCGGGTAGCGCGCACGATCGCCGACATCGATGACGACGATCGCGTCACCTCGGCGCACCTCGCCGAGGCCCTCGGATACCGGACGGAGTTCAGGTCGTGACCCACTCACCTCACCGCTTCGAGCTGGTGCTCGGCGAACGGGGTTACCCCGATCAGCTCGCACAGTCCCCGAACCCGCCAACGCGGCTCTTCGGCATCGGGTACCCCGAGGCACTCGCGCCCGGCGTGGCGATGGTCGGTGCCCGCAAGGCGACGCCGTACGGCCTGCGGTGCGCGGATATGTTCGCCTCATGGGCGGCCGGGTCGGGCTACCGGGTCATCTCCGGCGCGGCGATCGGCTGCGATCAGGCGGTCCACCACGCCGCCCTCAACGCCGGTGGAACGACCGTGGCGGTGCTGCCCGGCGGTGCCGATGTCGCCTACCCCCGCGCGTCAGGAACCCTGCTGCGTGAGATCGTGCGCGCCGGAGCTGTCGTGTCCGAGCATCCTTGGGGCACCGAGCCCAAGAAGTGGACGTTCAGCACCCGCAACCGGATCATCGCGGGACTGGCCCGCGCCCTGCTGGTTCTCGAGGCCAACAAGCCGAGCGGCACGTTCGGAACCGTCGGCCACGCCCTGGCTGCAGGACGTGAGGTCTGGGCGGTACCGGGTTCGATCTTCGCACCCGAGAACAAGGGCCCCAACTCGCTCATACTCGAGGGCGCACAGCCGGTCGTCGACTGCGAGTCCCTACGCTCACTTCTCGAGGACTGCCTAGGCCCGCCGAGTCACGAGTGCCCGTATGGCGCCCTCCTGGGCGAGGCGGATGGCAGTGACCCTATCATCGCTGCCGTTCGTGCCGACCCGACGCACCCGGAAGACCTCGCGGCACAGCTCGGTCTCGATGCGCGCACCCTCGCGCGCAGACTCGGCGCGCTCGAAGCACAGGGGACCATCGTCAGGTTTCGTGACGGCCGCATCGGGTGCACACGATGACGCGCGCGATACAATGCCCCCGACCCCCACCGAAAGAGCGTCATGCCCACGATGGAACACAAGCACCACGTCACCGTAGTCGGCGCAGGACTGGCCGGAAGCGAAGCCGCGTGGCAACTCGCCTCACGCGGCATAGCGGTGACACTCATAGAGATGCGTCCACAACGCACGTCGCCCGCACATCATACGGAGCACTTCGGCGAGCTCGTGTGCTCGAACTCGTTCAAGAGCAACGACCCTGAGACCGCGTCGGGACTGCTCAAGCACGAGCTTCGGCGCCTGGGAAGCCTCGTCATGGCCGTGGCCGAGGAGACCCGCGTCCCGGCCGGTGCCGCTCTCGCCGTCGACCGCGATCAGTTCGGGCGCCTGCTGACGAGACGGGTCGCTGAACATCCGCTCGTCACCGTGCGCACGGAAGAAGCCACCGAGCTGCCAAAAGGTCCGGTGATCGTTGCCACCGGGCCCCTGACGGGATCCGGGTTCGAGCCGGTGCTCACGGAGCTGGTCGGCGAAGGGCGACTCGCGTTCTTCGATGCGGCGGCGCCGATCGTTGACGCGGAGTCCCTCGACCGCTCGATCGTCTTCGCGGCGTCACGCTACGGCAAAGGCGGGGGAGCCGACTATCTCAATGCGCCGATGGACCGCGACGAGTACGCGGTGTTCCTCGATGCGCTCCTCGGCGCACGCAAGGCCACGCTCAAGGAGTTTGAACGGCGTGAGCTGTTCCAGGCATGCCAGCCGGTCGAAGAGGTGGCGCGCACCGGGACCGACGCTCTGCGCTTTGGCGCCCTCAAGCCCGTTGGCCTGACCGACCCCCGAACCGGAGAGCGCCCTTGGGCGGTCGTGCAACTCCGGGCGGAGAACGCGGCGTGCACCGCCTACAACCTCGTGGGATTCCAGACGAACCTCGCGTTCGGAGAGCAGGAGCGGGTGTTCAGACTCATACCCGGTCTCGAACACGCCGAGTTCCTGCGTCACGGCGTGATGCACCGCAACACCTTCATCGACGCGCCCCGGCTGCTGGACGCGACGCTCGCATTGCGCTCGAACCCCCGCATCCGCTTCGCCGGGCAGATCACCGGCACGGAAGGATACGCTGAGGCGGCCGCTTCCGGGCTGCTCGCCGGGGTCAACACGTGGGCGTCTCTGACGGACAACGAACCGCTCGTCCTGCCCCGCACCACGGCGCTGGGGTCGCTCATCGCCTACGCCTCGAACCCTGAGACGACGCCGTACCAGCCGATGCACGTGAACTTCGGCATCGTGCCGCCACTGGAGGAGCGGGTCCGCGGCAAGCGCGAACGGTACGCTGCGTATTCCGCGCGGGCCCGCCACGATCTCGACCTGTACGCCGACGGGCTCGCGTGGCCCATCGGCCGGACCTCCTCCGATGTCGACTAGGCCCGACGCCGACACGCTCGTGGACCGGTTCCTGGTCCATCTCGCCGTTGAGCGCGGGTCCTCTCCGCGCACCGTGAAGGCATACGCGTCCGACCTGCACCGCTACCTCGAATGGGCCCAGCGCGCGGGGGTCGATCCAATCGCGCTCGACCACCGGCGCCTGCGGCTCTACCTGGCGGAGATGGATCGTGCCCGCTACGCCCGCACGACGATAGCCCGGCGCCTCTCGGCGGTTCGCTCGTTCTTCAACTACCTGGCCACGACCGGCGTCGTGGACTCCAATCCCGCGGCGGTCCTCTCGGCACCCAAGGCCGCACGCCGCCTGCCGCGCATCGTCCCGAGCGAGGAGCTCGAGGCGATTCTCGAGTCCCCGGACCCGTCGACGCCTTCGGGCCTGAGAGACCGCGCGGTCATCGAGCTGCTGTACGCGAGCGGCGTCCGTGTGAGCGAGCTGTCAGGGCTCTCACTCGCCGATCTCGACCTGACCCAGGGCCAGATCCGGGTGATGGGGAAGGGGAGCAAGGAGCGCCTGGTGCCCGTGCACCACGCGGCTCAGGCGAGGTTGCGCGAGTACCTGGCGCAGGGCCGCCCGCACCTCGCGCGCGCCGACTCGCCCGAAACCGTCTTCCTCAGCACGCGCGGCAATGCGCTCTCTGACGATGCCGTGCGCCGGATCTTCAAACGCTCGCTCTCACGTGCGAGTGCGACCCTGTCGCTTTCGCCCCATGCCATGCGCCACACCTTCGCCACACACCTTCTCGAGGGAGGGGCGGATCTGCGCACCGTCCAGGAGCTCCTCGGCCATGTTGCCCTGTCCACCACCCAGATTTATACTCACCTGAGCATGAAACGACTTCAGGACGTGCACCGGACCGCACACCCGCGCGCGTGACCCAACCACAGAATCAATGCAGCTAGGGGCATCTGCATGAGACCGGACTCCCGGACCGACACTTCCGCGCTCTGGGCGCGCTACAAAGACGCCCAAGATCCAGCGGCTCGTGACGCGCTGATCCTGAACTACTCTCCGCTCGTGAAGTACGTCGCCGGCCGCCTCGCTTCGAGCCTTCCGCAGACCGTCGACACGGCAGATCTCATCAGCTACGGCATCTTCGGCCTGATCGACGCGATCGAGAAGTACGATCCCGGTCGCGCCATCAAGTTCGAGACCTACGCAATCGCCCGCATCAAGGGGGCGATCATCGACGAGCTGCGCGCGATGGATTGGGTACCGCGCTCAGTTCGCTCTCGTGCCCGCGAGATCGAGCAGGCCTACATCGCGCTCGAGAACAACCTCAAACGGGTCCCCAGCGATCTTGAGGTCGCCGAGCACATCGGCGTCACCCAGAAGGAGTACCACGACATCCTGACCAAGCTGAGCTACACCTCGGTGGTCAGCTTCGAGGAGCTCTGGGTCGGCGGCGACCGCGAGGACGGGCAGAACGCGATCGGCACGATCCGCGACGACACCGCCGACGATCCGGTGGCGGTCTTCGAGAGCGCCGAGATCAAGGAGATCCTGGCCGGCGCCATCGACCGACTTCCCGAGCGAGAGAAGACGGTGATCGCGCTCTACTACTACGAGGGGCTCACGCTCAAGGAGATCGGCCAGGTGCTCGGCGTGACCGAGTCTCGCGTCAGCCAGCTGCACACCAAAGCGGTCATTCGTCTGCGCGCGAGACTTCACGCCGCGCAGAGCATGCCGTAGCATCGCATCGACACTGACGGACTCAGCCCACAGCGAGTCATGTTCGGTCAACGTTCATCCTGCAAGAAGGTGACTCCATGGCGCACACCGTACTCATCGTCGAGGATACCGAGCTGCTCAGGCGCATGTACTCCGACCGCCTGACCCAGGACGGGTACCGGGTTCTTTTGGCCGGCGACGGACTCGAGGCCCTCTCAGTCCTGCGGACCGACTCGCCGGACCTGATCCTGCTCGACCTGGTCATGCCTAAGATGAGCGGCCTCGAGGTGCTGGACCTCGTAAAGAAGGATCCTCGCCTGAGCAACATCCCCGTCATCATCTTGTCCAACCTGGGCCAGGACGAGGACGTGGCTCGTTGCGTCCAGCTTGGCGCGATCGACTACCTGATCAAGAACGATGCGCGTCCCGCCGACGTCTCCGAGCGCATCGGTGCCGTTCTACGGATGACCGGTGGCGGCGCCACGGGTGACAGCGGCTACAAGCTGCTCGTGCGCGACCGGGAGGCCGACGCCGACCGCCTCGTCACCGACGCCGGGCTCGTACGGCGTTTCTGGTGCCCGGCCTGCGAGGTCGAGCTGAACCTGGAGCTGATACCCAAGTCGGACGCACCCGGCTGGTACGACGCGCATTTCGTGTGTCCGCTCTGCGGCAGGGAGTACTAAGCCGGCTGCGCAGCCACCGTCTCGGCCCGACCCGCGCGCCTCTTGAGGTTCGTGGGTCGTTTGCTATACTGTCACGGCTCTTATCACACACGCCTGTGGACTCCGGCGCGAGGTGCCACCCGAAGGGTGGTCGCGACCGGGGGAAGAAGCGGGCGGAGGATCAACCGGAAAGGTAGGCGTCAGCATGGCTGTAGTCACTATGAAGAGTCTGTTGGAGGCGGGTGTCCACTTCGGACATCAGACCCGTCGCTGGAACCCGAAGATGAAGCCGTACATCTTCACCGAGCGTAACGGCATCTACATCCTCGATCTCCAGAAGACCCTGCGCGAGCTTGAGCGCTCGTACAACTTCACCCGCACGATCGCCCAGCGCGGCCAGAAGGTGCTGTTCGTCGGTACCAAGAAGCAGGCGCAGGAGCCGCTCATGGCCGAGGCCATGCGTTGCGGCAGCCCGTACGTCACGAACCGCTGGCTCGGCGGTATGCTCACCAACTTCGTCACCATGCGCACCCGTGTCGCCCGCATGGAGGAGCTCGAGAACATGGAGCTCGACGGCCGCATGGCCACCCTGCCCAAGAAGGAGCAGATCCTGCTTCGCAAGGAGCTCGGTAAGCTCAAGGCCAACCTCGACGGCGTCCGCGACATGCGCGACCTGCCGGGTGCGCTGTTCGTCGTCGACACCAAGCGCGAGGACATCGCGATCAAGGAAGCCCGCCGCCTGCGCATCCCGATCATCGGTATCGTGGACACCAACGCCGATCCCGATGAGGTCGAGTACGTGATCCCGGCCAACGACGACGCGATCCGCTCGGTCGCCCTCATGGCCCGGGTCATCGCTGACGCCGTCATCGACGGCAGCGGCGTGCTCCCCGAGGTGCCCGCGGTCGTCGCCGAGCCCGTTGCGACCCCCGCCGTCGTCGCCGAGGCCGCCGCGCCGGCCGCCGAGTGCGTCGAGACCGGTTCGCCGGCCGCCGAGATCGCCGCGGTCGCCGACGAGGCCCCGGCCGCCGAGTAGCACCACGTGTGCGGGCCCACCGCCCGCTGACCGACCCCAGGCAACGAGCACAGACAGGAGAGCCCCATGGCTGATATCACCGCCAGCATGGTCAAGGAACTGCGCGAGTGCACCGGCGCAGGCATGATGGAGTGCAAGAAGGCGCTCACCGAGTCCGACGGTGACCTCGAGGCCGCCGTCGACATCCTTCGCACCCGCGGTCTTGCCGCGCTTGCGAAGAAGGCCGGCCGCGCGACCAACGAGGGAGCGATCGCCGCTGCCGTCTCCGACGACGGAAGCGTCGGCGCACTCGTCGAGGTCAACTGCGAGACCGACTTCGTGGGCCGCAACTCGGAGTTCGTCGGCTTCGTCCAGACGCTCGCCGACACCGTCATGGCCGCCGGTCCGCTCGACGTGACCGCGCTCATGGCCACCACCTACGGTGACCGCGACCTGACCGTCGAGGACGTTCTCGGCGAGGCCGTCGGCAAGCTGGGCGAGAACATGGGCATCGCGCGGTTCGAGCGCGTGACCATCGACGGCACCGGTGCGGTGTCCACCTACATCCACGGTGGCGGCAAGATCGGTGTCATCGTCGAGTTCGCGTTCAACAACGAGTCCACCGCGCGCGCCGACCTGTTCAAGAACGCGGCCAAGGACGTGGCGATGCAGGTTGCCGCCGCGATGCCGCTGTTCGCCGGTCGCGAGTCGGTTCCGGCCGACGTCGTGGAGCACGAGATGTCGATCTACAAGGCGCAGGCCGCCGAGTCCGGCAAGCCTGAGCAGATCCAGGAGAAGATGGCCCTTGGCCGCCTGGAGAAGTACTTCAAGGAGGTCGTGCTCCCCGAGCAGGTCTTCGTGAAGGACCAGGACAAGACGGTCGGCCAGTACCTCGCCGACGTCTCCAAGGAGCTCGGCGACGCCATCAGCATCGTGGGCTTCAGCCGCTGGACGCTGGGCGAGACCGCTTCTGCCGAGTAGTTCCGCTTCACGGTAACGAACCAAGTACAGCCCGGGCCGGCGCACCACGCGCCGGCCCGTCTGCTGTATCCTGTCCAAAGGGTCCGCAATCGCGCCGCCCTGACACCGAGAGGGGAGAACGGGTGTCTGAAAAGCGCTTCAAGCGTGTTCTGCTCAAGCTCTCCGGGGAAGCCTTGATGGGCGACGCCGGCTATGGCATCGACGCCGACATCCTCGATTCGATCGCCGATCAGATCAAGGCCGCGTGCGGCCTTGGTACCGAGATCGCCATCGTCGTCGGCGGCGGCAACATCTTCCGCGGCCTGAAGGCGGCCTCATCCGGGATGGACCGGGCGCAGGGCGACTACATGGGCATGCTGGCGACCGTGATGAACGCCCTCGCCCTGCAAGACGCTCTTGAGCGCAGCGGCGTGTACACCCGGGTGATGAGCGCCATCGAGATGCAGGCCGTCGCCGAGCCCTACATCCGCCGCAGGGCCGTCCGTCACATGGAGAAGGGCCGCGTGGTCATCTTCGCGGCCGGCACGGGCAACCCGTACTTCACCACCGACACCACGGCGGCCCTCAGGGCGCTTGAGATCGGCGCGGACTGCGTCATGAAGGCCACGCGCGTCGACGGCGTCTACGACAAGGACCCGCTCACTTCGACAGATGCGGTGAAGTTCGACGAGCTCACCTATATCGACGTGCTGAACCGCGGGCTGCAGGTGATGGACAGCACGGCCATCTCGCTGTGCATGGACAACGAACTCCCGATCCTCGTGTTCAACATGGAGGTTCAGGGCAATATCGAACGGGCGCTGGAAGGCGAGCCCGTAGGAACCATTGTGAGGGGAGACAACCGATGACCGAGGATATCCTCAAAGAAGCTCGCGAGCACATGGACAAGTCCTACCAGGCGCTGCTGCACGAGTTCTCCACCGTGCGCACCGGCCGCGCCTCGTCAGCACTGTTCGAGAAGGTCTACGTCGACGCCTACGGCTCCTCGATGCCGCTCAACCAGGTTGCCAACGTCAAGGTCCCGGAGCCCCAGATGGTGGTCATCGAGCCGTGGGACAAGTCGGTGATCGGCGCGATCGAGAAGGCGATCCTCTCGTCTGACCTCGGATTCAACCCCTCCAACGACGGCATCGTCATCCGCGTACCCTTCCCGCCGCTGACAGAGGAGCGGCGCAAGGAGTTCGTCAAGCTCTGCAAGGGCTACTCGGAAGAGGCGCGCGTCGCCGTGCGCAACATCCGTCGCGACGCGAACCACAAGCTCGACAAGCTCGCCAAGGAAGGCGAGGCGTCCGAGGACGATGTCCGGCGCGCTGAGGCCGAGGTTCAGAAGATCACGGACGCCCACGTCCACGAGATCGACGAGGCCCTCAAGCGCAAGGAAGCCGAAATCATGGAGGTTTAGCGGGTGCCATCCGCTGCCTCACGATCCAAGTTCTTCACGGGCAAGCATGCGGCCGAACTGCTTGAGCGGTTCGATGCCGCACGCTCTCCGGAACATGTCGCGATCATCATGGACGGCAACGGCCGATGGGCGGCCAAGCGCGGTCTCCCGCGCCTCGCGGGCCACAGCGCCGGCGCCAAAGCCGTCCGTGAGGCCATCGCCGCGGCCATCGAGCTCGAGGTGCGCTATCTGACCATCTACTCGTTCTCCTCGGAGAACTGGCGCAGGCCAAAAGACGAGGTCAGCGGCTTGATGAGTCTGTTCGTCGAGGTGCTCGAGCGCGAGCTGGTCAATCTCGAGAAGATGCGCGTCAGCGTGCGCGTCATCGGCGACATGGAAGGGCTTCCCGCGGCGACGCGCCAGGCGTTCGAGCGCTGCGTCGCGCGCACCGCGGGCCTGGACCAGCTGACGCTCGTGGTGGCGCTCAACTACGGCTCGCGCACCGACATGGTCGCGGCCGTCAAGGGTCTGACCGCTGATGCGGCCGCGGGGAGGATCGCACCCGAAGACGTCGACGAGGAGCTGTTCGCCTCGCGACTGTCGACTGCAGGGCTGCCCGATCCCGACCTGTTGATCCGCACCAGCGGCGAGATGCGCGTCTCGAACTTTCTGCTCTGGGAGATCGCCTACAGCGAGCTGTACGTCACCCGCAAGCTGTGGCCTGACTTCCGCCGGGCCGATCTGCTGGCCGCGATCGTCGACTACCAGACCCGCGAGCGCCGCTTCGGAGGTTCCTGATGCCCGCAGCGTCCGCCAAGACCGAGCGCCCCGCCGGCTTGAACCCCCGTTCCCTCGCGGGAAGGGTGGGCACCGGCCTGGCGTACGGACTCGTCGTCGTCATCAGCCTCGCTGCCGGCACCTTGGTGACGGGCCTCGTGTTCGGCATCATGGCCGCGTTCGCCGCCTCCGAGTTCTACGCGATGGAGCGACGCGAGGCGCGCCTACCCAACGAGATGTTCGGTATCGCCGCGGCGGGTCTCATGCCGCTGGCTGCGGCCCTGTGGGGGCTCCAGGGACTCTCGGCGGTGGTCACGGCGCTCATCGCGGCCTCGCTCGTGTGGCACACCATGTTCGTTCGGGTCCGAACCGCGGACACGGCCATCACGGTGTTCGGCGCGGTCTACACCGGGTTCCTGCTCGCCTACCTCGTCCTCGTGCGCTCGTACGAGGCCGGACTCGTGTTGGCCCTGACGCTCGTTCTCAGCGTCTGGTGCATGGACGTCTTCGCGTTCTTCTTCGGGTCACTGTTCGGTCGACACAAGATGGCGCCGCGCATATCCCCCAAGAAGTCGTGGGAGGGGTTCTTGGCCGGGGCCCTCGGCTCGGTTGGCGTGTGGGTCGCCTTGCCGTTCGTGCCCTCGTTCACCCTCGGGCCGCTGCACTTCGCCAACCCAGGGATCAGCATCGGACTCGCGATCCTGACCGGCGTCGCGGTCGCGGTGTCGTCGGTCATCGGCGACCTGGCTGAATCGCGGATGAAGCGCGAGGCCGGCGTGAAGGACTCCGGCACGTCGCTGCCGGGGCACGGCGGGTTTCTCGACCGCCTCGACTCGCTGATCCTCGTCTGCCTCGTCGCGTACTGGGTCCTGTGGTGGGGAGGCGTGCGATGAGCGACCGCCTGCGCGTCGCCATTCTCGGCTGTACCGGCTCGATAGGCCGCCAGGCCGTCGATGTCGCCCTCGCCAACCCCGAGCGTATCGAAGTCGTCGCTCTGGCCGCCTTCTCGAGCGCGACGCTCCTGTGCGAGCAGGCGCGCGCGCTCGGCGTCAGCGATGTCGCGTTGGTCGACCCCGCGGCCGCACTGCAGGCGGAGAAACTCCTCGGTACGCGCGTCGCGAGCGGTCCGGACGCGGTGGTCGAGTTCGCACAGCACCCGCGTGCGGACATGGTCCTCAACGCGCTGGTCGGCGCAGCGGGCCTCGAGGCCACGGTGACCGCGCTGCAGGCGGGCAAGCGACTTGCCTTGGCCAACAAGGAGTCGCTCGTCGTCGCCGGCGAGCTCATCATGCCGCTCG
>CAZCRB010000009.1:5934-34347 GCA_964500985.1 uncultured Eubacteriales bacterium | reverse complement strand
GGCCCTATCTTCTCGCCGCACGACTCGGGACCCTGGATCCGGACTACCTTGCCGCTCATCCCGACGAGGTGCGCGCGGCGTTTCAGCGTCCGCCGATGCTGCACCGGTTCAAAGAGACACTCCCGCGGTGGATATCGTCGGCCGCGTGTCGGATCGTCGAGGAGTACGGCGGCGACGCGACGCGGCTGTGGGCACCGGGATCGAGCGTGATCGAGGTGACCGAGCGCTTCTCGCAGTTCGATGGCATCGGCCGCAAGAAGGCGGTCATGGCCACCGAGATCCTCCAGCGCTTCTTTGGGGTCGAGCTTGAGGGCCGCGAGTGCGGACAGGTCGCCTACGACGTGCAGGTCCGCCGCGTGTTCTTGCGCAGCGGTCTGGCAGACGAGGACACCCTCGAGGCGATCGAGGCCGCAGCGTCGTACGCCTGCCCAGCAGCGCCTGCCACCATCGATCTGCCGGCGTGGCTCATCGGTCGTGAGACCTGCCGGCCGCGCGCACCGCGTTGCGACGCGTGCCGCTTGGGCGACGTGTGCGAGAAGCGCATATGGATCACGCCGTCAGGCGTCGGGTCGCGCCCGCGCTAGCGCGCTGAGCGGAAGACCAGACCAGAGAGCAGCTTGGGGTAGAAGTAGGTGCTCTTCTGGGGCATCGTCTCGCCATTGAGCGCGACGGCGCGCAGCTGGTCCATCCTCGTCGGGCGCAGAACGAAGGCGACATCGTGTTCGCCGGCCATCTTCAGCGCCGCGTGAGCGTCTTTGACGAAGGTGAGGCGCTCGAGCGTCTCGGGCCGGTCCGGATGGATGTCGAGAAGCGGATCGAGGACGAGCTCCTGGAGCACGGCCACGTCGAGCGACTTCCAGTCATCGGACCGGGGGACCGTGATCGCTCGCGACAGGTCCGTCTCGGGCTTGAGCCTTGCCACGAAGGGCGCGTCCTCGCCCTTGATCCGGACGAGGAACACCGGCACGTCCGAGTCGTCGAGCGCCGCGGCGGGGTGGCCGGGGGCGAGTGCCTCGAGCGAGAAGTGCTCGGCGAGCGCTTCTTTGAACGCGACCGGATCGAGGCCGGCGGGTGCGTCGGCGACGCGATGCGTGGACATGACCACCAGGTCGGGGTCGTCCATGTTGACGAGCGCCATCATCACGTGATCGTAGGGCGGGTCTTGCGGCGACTCGCCGGCTTCGGCCGCGAGTCGGCGGCTCAGGTCGCGGTATGCCAGCGCGGTGGTGTAGCGGTGGTGGCCGTCAGCGATGTAGATCTGACCATCGGCGAGCTGGGCGCTGAGCGCCTCGCCGATGGCCGGGTCGGTGGCGGCCCACAGCACGCTTTCGACACCGTCGGCGTCGGTGGCTCGCGCGATGGGATCGCTCGCCATCGCCTTCTCGAACAAGGGCGTGGTCAGGCAGGCGGGGTCATCGAACAGCCCGAACACCTGGCTGAGGTTCGCACCGGTCGCTTTGATGAGCTCGAAACGGTCGCCGAGGGCCTTGGGCAGCGTACGCTCGTGGGGGAGGACCACCCCGGCCTCGAACGGCTCGAGTTCCACCTCGACGATGAACGCGCGACGGCGGACCTCGCGGTCCCCGTGCCGGTAACGCTGCTCAAGCACGTAGACGGCCGGCTCGGGGTCGCGCTCGATGATGCCGTCGCGGCGCCACGCGTCCCAGGTCTCCGCACCGGTCTCGTAGCGGTTGCCCGGCTCGTGAACATCGAGTGGCCCGGCGGGGAGTTCGAGCCCCACGACGTTATGGGGGTCGCATGCCAAGAGCGCCTCACGCTGGTCGTCGGAGATGACGTCGTAGGGTGGCGCGGTGAGCGGCGTGATGTCGGTGGTTGCTGATGCGTAGCGCCATGCAGCGAAAGGTCGGACCCGGGCCATTGAATACGACTCCTCGTGTATCGAACGGGGGCAAGAACACGCGTGGGTGTGGGCTGCAGTCTAGCGTACGTGCGTGCCAGCGCGCGAGACGACTAGCCGATCAGCCAGCGCAGGGCGACGTAGGAGGCCATGCCGGCCAGCGTCGCGCCGAGAAAGCTCCTTGAGAACCGGAACACCAAGGCGGTCAGTATCGCGGCGTAGAATCCCGGATTCGTCAGCGGCGGCACGAACTGGCCCTTTGGCCGCAGCACCTCGGTCGCGACCAGAGCGCCCATCACCGAGACGGGCACGTACTCGAGCCACCTCATCAGGGGCCGGGGTAGGTCGATACGCGAGAGCACCGCCAAGGGCACGAAGCGAAGAGCGAAGTTGATCAGGCCCATGCCGATGATGACGGCGATGATGGCCCCTTGCGTGACGTCAGCGCTCACCGAAGATCACCGCCGCTGCGGCCGAGGCGATTATCGCCGAGGCGACCATCGCCCAGCTCCCCGAGATGGGTATGCCGATGCGGCCGGCGAGCGGGAGCAGCAACGCCAGCGCGCCCGCGGCGAGACCGACCGCCACGTGGCGGCGATTCTCGGAGAGCGCGACGAATAGTGCCGCGAACATCGCCGGCATGGCGAAGTCGACGCCGTAGCGGGTGGGGTCGCCGATCCACTCGGCACCGACGGCGCCGGCGAGGGTGCCGAGCACCCAGCCCGCCCAGGCGATGAAGCCGACTCCCGCCATCGAGGCCGGGGTCGCGCTGCCTTGGCGAACGTCGGCGACGTTGACAGCGAACGTCTCGTCGGTGAGCGTGAACGCGAGCCACGACAGGACCGACGGACGCGTGCCGTGGACGCTCGGTGAGAGCGTCGTGCTGAACAGGACGTACCGGAGGTTGACCACCGCCGTTGCCACCAGCGCCGAAGCGGCCCCCGCGCCGGTTCCCAGCACGGACAGCGCGATGAACTGACCGGCACCTGCAAGCGCCGTCGCCGAGCAGAACACCGCCTCGAACGTCGAGAAGCCGGTGGTTCTGGCGAGCACGCCGAATGCGGCGCCCACCGGCGCGTAGCCGAGGAAGATCGGGGCGCCGAGCTCGACGCCACGCGCGAATCGCGCGGCGCGGGTGGGTCTTTGCAGGCTGGAAGGCATGCGGGGCATGGTAGCACTCTGGCGTGTTTCTTGCGGGATGCGCGCTACCCGCCCGGAGCGTCTGCTTTCGCTCTTTGAGCGGTACAATCGCAACAAGGCGCGAGCGAGCTGGAGGCGGTAGCGATGGAATTCACGATCAACTGCCCCATCGACGGTGCCATCGAGGTCGGCCTCGAAGACATCGATACCGTCGTCTTGCGCGACTCCGAGCGTGCGGACATCACCTTCGTGTGCCCGCACTGCGGCACCGCGATCACGGTGACCGCCATCGTGCCGGCGTTTCTCATGGCCGCCATCGAGGCCTTGGCCGACGACCCGCAAGCCGCGTCCATCTCAGGGCTCGTCGTCCTCTCCGGTGATGAGGTCGACTCCGTCGGCGGCGATGTCGCGGCGCTCGACGACCCGCGGGCCGACGCCTACTGCGAGTACTTCCGCCGACAGCTCGACGGTGTTCGCTGCGTCGACGATGCGCTCGACGAGATCGACTCGAAGAGCGCCTCTAGGCCGCGCGTCTGACCTTGCGGCCGTCTCGGCGTCGCGCCCTCGGCGCCTTGTCGTGTCCGGCGGACAGCGGGGACCGCTGCCGGCTTCGACTGTTCGTGCCTGACCGGGCAGCACCCTTGGCGCGCCATGCTCCGGGCGCGGCGATCGCCGCGCCGACCAGGAAGCCCGCGATGTGTGAGTGCCAAGCCACCTGGTCCGCGCCGTGTGCGGCCACCGGTGCCAGCGTCGCCGCCACCTGCGCGACGAACCACAGCGTGATGAGCAGCGCGGCCGGCACCGATGCGAGCTCGAAGTAGAGCAGCACCGGCACCAGGACCGTCGTCTTGGCGGTCGGCTCGAGCACCAGGTGCGCGCCGAGGACCGCTGCGATGGCCGCGCTTGCTCCGACGAGCGGCGCGGTGCCGGAAGGCGCGAACCAGACGTAGGCGGCCGCTCCGGCCACAGCGCCCGCGAAGTACAGCGCGGTGAACCGCAGGTGCCCCATACGGGACTCCACCGCAGGGCCGAACACCGCCAGAAACAGCACGTTGCCGGCGAGATGGAGCCATCCCGCATGGAGGAACGAGCTGGTGATCACGGTGATGAAGCGCGCGTCTTGAACCGGCGACGCCACGAGCTGGGCCGGGACGAGCGCAAGTGCGCGGAAGATGGGCAGTGCACGCTCGTCGGGGAGCAACGACAGCCGCACCATGACAGCGGCGCTCAGCGCACACAGCGTCCACGTGACCACGGGTACGCGGTCGCCTCGGCGGTGGGTTCTCAGGGGTATCAAGCGGCTTCCCGGTGTCGTGGGCGCTTGGCGCGCCTGCTGCGGTGGGTGCTACGATGCTGACGCTGAACAGTCTATATCAGCCCGGATCGACGGGCAGGAGGGGAGTCGCAGATGAACGGCTTGTTCGTGTGCCTCGGACTCGGGGTGCTCGTCGTCGTCGCCGTGCTGGCAGTGATCGGGCTCTACAATCGGCTCATCGTGCTGCGCAACCGCGTGGACAACGCGTGGGCGCAGATCGAGGTCCAGCTCAAGCGGCGCTACGATCTGATCCCGAACCTCGTCGAGACCGTGAAGGGCTACGCGTCCCACGAGAGCGGCACCTTCGAGGCGGTCACGCAGGCGCGCAACGTCGCGATGTCCGCCCAGGGCCCCGAGCAGCAGGCCGCTGCGGAGAACATGCTCACCGGTACGCTCAAGACGCTGTTCGCGGTGGCCGAGGCGTACCCGGACCTGAAGGCGAACCAGAACTTCATGCAGCTCCAGGAGGAGCTCACCGGCACCGAGTCCAAGATCGCCTACGCGCGGCAGTTCTACAACGACTCGGTCATGAGCTTCAACACGGCCATCCAGTCGTTCCCCGCCAACCTGCTCGCGGGGATCTTTGGCTTCGTCGCTCGCCAGTACTTCGATGCCGAGCCCGCTGCCGATGTCGCACCCAAGGTCTCCTTCGCGAACGACACCACCGCGCCGCCGAGCGCACCGCAGGCCTGAGCTCGCTGAACCCGATGCTCGCATCGATAGCATTCCCGGCGATCGACCCGATCGCGATCAGGCTCGGTCCGTTCGCCGTGCACTGGTACGGGTTGGCCTATCTGGTCGGCTTCGTGGGTGCGGGCTGGATCCTGTGGGTGTTCGCCCGCAGGTGGGGGCTCGGGCTGACCGAGGACGACGTGCTGACGATCATGCTCTGCGCGGTCCTCGGCGTGGTTCTCGGCGGGCGACTCGGATACGTGTTGTTCTACGGAGCGGGTCGCTACTTCACGCACCCTGCCGAGATCCTCGCCGTCTGGGACGGCGGGATGTCGTTTCACGGCGGGCTGGTCGGGATACTCGTGGCGGGGGTCGTCGCGGCGCGGTTGCTCAAGATGCCGTGGCTGACCCTTTGTGACCTCGGTGCGGTCGGGGCGCCGGTCGGCCTCGGCCTCGGGCGGCTCGCCAACTTCATCAACGGTGAGCTGTGGGGAAGGACCACCGACGTCGCCTGGGGCGTGGTCTTCCCCGGCGGCGGCGCCGTGGCGCGACATCCGTCACAGCTCTACGAGGCGACACTTGAGGGCGCGGTGCTGCTGGTGGCGATGGTCATGCTCGCCCGCGCGCTGCCGCCGCGGCCGCGGGGCGAGCTGCTCGGATGGCTGCTGGCGCTCTACGGCGTCTTCCGGGTGGGGATCGAGGTCTTTCGCGAGCCGGACGCGCAGCTCGGGTTCATCGCGGGCGGCGTGACCATGGGGCAGTTGCTCAGCATCCCGATGATCGTCGGGGGCGTCGCGCTCATCGTGTGGGCGCGCCGCCGTGGTCTCGCCCAGCAGGGGCCGCAGCGCTAGTCCTCGGCGCAGATGCGGTCGGCCGGTTTCCAGCAGGGCGCCGTACGGTCGAGACACCGAGCGCTCTGCGAGGGCGTCAGCGATCGCGGCGGGTTGCAGTAGGCGCAGAACAGCTGCGGAAACTGCCCGACGAGATCCTTCAGGTCCGGGTCGTCGTAGGGGCGCGCTTCCGGCATCTCCACCATGTGCAACAGATAGCACGGCATCGTCTGAGAACCGCCTTTCGTCGTTCGCATCCTACGCCGCCCGCGATGGAGCGGCAATCGCGCGACGGTGTGGCAACGTGGCCTCCTGTGCGTTTGACCGCGCGTGCGACGCCTCTCTAGACTGGCAGCGACCCTCGACCTAGGAGTCTGTACTATGTCTCGAATCACGCTTCGTCGGCTCGGCCTGTGCGCCATGGGCGTGCTAGCGGCCCTGACCGTGACCGGCTGCCAGAAGCAGCAGACGGCGGTGACGTCCGCGTGGCCGGTCGCCTCCATGGAGCGCGTGGTGCCCGCGCCCGCAGAGGCGGTCCGTTGGCCTTACACCGGTCTCGACGCGCCGGACGAGGCAGCGGTCAACAAGCGCCCGCTGCAGGTCAAGATCGAGAACTCCCCGCAGTCCCGGCCGCAGGTGGGCCTGGGATCTGCCGACGTCGTGTACGAGACCATCACCGAGGGTGGCATCACCCGATTCAACACGGTGTTTCACAGCACGGTCCCCAAGGAGATCGGGCCCGTGCGCTCCGCGCGTCTCTCGGACCTGTGGGTCGTCCCGCAGTACGACGGGCTGTTCTTCTTCTCCGGCGCGAGCTCGTCGGTCAACAGGGCGGTCGCCAAGTCCGGGATCCCGAACCTCTCGGAGGACGCCGGGGTCTCGTACCCGTACTTCCGGTCGAGCAAGCGTTCCGCTCCGCACAACCTGTTCCTCGACACCACGAAGGCCTACGAGGAGGCGCGCAAGCGCAAGTACGCGACCACCTTCACGCCCGAGGGCCTCCAGTTCGAGCGGCGCAGTGCGGAGACGACCCCGAGCATCACCGAGGTGACGATCCCGTTCTCGCAGGCCAACACCGCTCGCTGGGTCTACGACGCCAAGAGCGACGCGTACGCGCGGTTCAACAACGGCGCGGTCCACAAGGACGGCGGGACCGGCAAGCAGATCACCGCCGACTCGGTCGTGGTCATGTGGGTCAAGTACACGCCGATCAGCCGTGACAAGGTCGGCTCGACGACGTACGACGTGAACCTCGGCGGGCAGGGCCGCGTGTCGGTCTTCAAGCACGGTCAGCGGTTCGACGGGACCTGGAAGGCCGATAAGGACAGCCCGCCGCGGTTCTTCGACGCGAGCGGTGCTGCGATCAAGCTTGCGCGCGGCAACACGTGGTTCCAGGTGATTCCGCTCGATGCGGGCATCACCATGAAGTAGGTGCGGGTTCGAAGCGCACCTCCGGTTGTGTTGGTCGAAGCGGCACAGGTACAATCCCTAAACACTCACACCCCCTCGATCGGCGGTGACGCACAGCGATGGCGCGGCGTCCCCGGAAGGAGTCGTAGCACCCGTGTCTGACACCCAGCGCGAGATCGGGACCCTCAGGGTCAAGACTGGATTGGCCGAGATGCTCAAGGGCGGCGTCATCATGGACGTCGTGACCGCCGAGCAGGCGAAGATCGCGGAGGACGCCGGAGCCGTGGCCGTCATGGCCCTCGAGCGCGTCCCTGCCGACATCCGTGCCACCGGCGGCGTCGCGCGCATGTCCGACCCGACCATGGTCGAGTCGATCGTGGGCTCGGTCTCCATCCCGGTCATGGCGAAGTGCCGCATCGGTCACTTCGTCGAGGCGCAGGTCCTTCAGTCGCTCGGCGTCGACTACATCGACGAGTCCGAGGTGCTGACCCCGGCCGACGAGGAGCATCACGTCAACAAGTGGGACTTCACGGTTCCCTTCGTGTGCGGTTGCCGCAACCTGGGCGAGGCGCTTCGCCGCATCGCCGAGGGCGCCAGCATGGTGCGCACCAAGGGCGAGCCGGGTACCGGCAACGTCGTCGAGGCCGTGCGGCACATCCGCACCGTCAACGATGAGATCGCCTGGCTCAAGGGGATCCGTCCCGAGCAGCTCTTCACCGCCGCCAAGGACCTCCAGGCACCCTACGAGCTCGTGAAGTGGGTCGCCGAGAACGGCAAGCTCCCGGTGGTCAACTTCTCCGCGGGCGGCATCGCCACCCCGGCCGACGCTGCGCTCATGATGCAGCTGGGCTGCGACGGCGTCTTTGTCGGCTCGGGTATCTTCAAGAGCGGCGACCCGGCGAAGCGCGCCAAGGCCATCGTCGAGGCGACCACGCACTTCGAGGACCCCGACGTCATCGCCCGCGTGAGCCGCAACCTGGGCGAAGCGATGGTCGGGATCAACATCTCCGACATCCCGGACGCCGAGCGCATGCAGGAGCGTGGCTGGTAGCGTGAAGGTCGGCGTCCTCGCGCTCCAGGGCGCATTCAGAGAGCACATCTACTCGCTTGAGGCCCTCGACGTGGGCGCGGTCGCCGTGCGCAAGCCCGAGCAGCTCGCTGACCTCGCCGGTCTTGTGATCCCGGGCGGCGAGTCGACCGCGATCTCCAAGCTCATGGTGAGCTACGGCTTCTACGAGCCGATCGCAGAGCGTCACGCCGAGGGCATGGCGGTGTGGGGCACGTGCGCCGGCGCCATCCTCGTGGCCAAGTCCGTGGTCGACGGCATCGAGGGGCAGCGCTCGCTCGAGCTGATGGACGTGCAGGTGCGGCGCAACGCGTACGGGCGCCAGGTCGACTCGTTCGAGGCCGACCTGGACTTCGCGCACATCGGGGCGCCGTACCGCGGTGTCTTCATTCGCGCGCCGTGGCTGGAAACGGTCGGCGACGACGTCGAGGTGCTCGCGCAGCACAGCGGACACATCGTCGCCGCGCGCGAGGGCCGGCTGCTCTCGACGACCTTCCACCCGGAGCTCACCGGGGACCCGCGGGTGCACCGCTTCTTCGTCGAGCAGGTCGTGGGCGCCTAGTCCTTGGTCGCTGGCCGCTCGCAGGCCTGTGCCGCGGACGCGGTGGGCGTGAGCTCGCCGGCGAGGTCGGTGCCGATCAGCGCGCGTACCTGACCCGCTGTGTGGCCCGAGCCGAACAGCACGGCGAGCTTGGCGAGCGCGGCCTCGGTGGTGAGGTCGTGTCCGGAGACGACGCCCGCCCGGCTCAGGGCGGTGCCGGTGGCGTAGGTGTCGGGGAGCACGCCGCCGCGCAGGCATTGGGTGACGTTGACCACGACGATCCCGTTCTCGGCGGCGCGCTCGAGCGCGCGCAGGAACCCGGTGTCGGCCGCGGGCCCGTTGCCGGTCCCGTACGTCTCCAGGACCAGTCCCTGCAACGGCGCACGCAAGACGTTGTCCAGGACGCGGGCGCTGATGCCGGGGAACAGGCGCAGGGCGGCCACGTACGACTCGTCCACCTCCCGCGCGTCGAGCCGCGAGCCCGGTTCGGGACGCCGCACCAGGTCGTGCGCGATGTGCAGCTCGGTGCCGGCCGTCGCCAGCGGCGGCAGGTTGGGGGACGCGAACGCGTCGAAGCCGCGGCTGTCGGTCTTGGTGGCGCGGTTGCCGCGCAGGAGCTGGCGCCCGAAGAACAGCCCCACCTCCGGAACGGCTCCGCAGGCCGCCAGCTGGATCGCCGCGACGAGGTTGTCGCGCCCGTCGGTCCGTGAGCGGAACAGGGGGATCTGCGAGCCGGTCACGATCACCGGCCGGTCGAGATCGCGCAGGATGAACGAGAGGGCAGAGGCGGTGTAGGCCATCGTGTCGGTCCCGTGAACCACCACGAAGCCGTCGAAGTCGTCGTGCAAGCGCGCCACGTCGCGCCCGATCGCCACCCAGTCGGCCGGGGTGAGGTCGGCCGAGTCGATGAGGGGGTCGCGCTCGATGATCGTCAGCTCGGGCATGTCGGTCGCCGCGAACTCCGGCAGCCGGCCGATCTGCTCGGCCAGGTAGCCGGGGCGGGGCGCGTAGCCCGACGGGCCATCGGCCATCGAGATGGTACCGCCCGTGTTGATGACGCAGACGCGGCTGGCCATGCGTTCTCCGCTCGTTGACGCGTTCTCAGGTGCTCGGTGAGGCTTCCATGCTACCTGTTCGCTTAACTACGCGGTGCGATTCGGGTATCCTCTGCCGCGGACTCCCTGCGGCCCCTCATCGGGCGCGCCGCTCTCTGTGGAAAGGAACCACCGCATGTCCGGACACTCCAAATGGGCCACCACCAAGCATCGTAAGGCCGCAGTAGATGCCAAGCGGTCCGCGCAGTTCTCGAAGCTGACGCGCATCATCACCGTCGCCGCCAAGACCGGCGGTGACCCCAACCCCGACAACAACGCGGCGCTGGCCGCGGCGATCGCCAAGGCGAAGAGCTACTCGCTGCCCAAAGACAAGATCCAGGTCGCCATCGACAAGGCCTTTGGTGCCGGCGCGGACGCCGCGAACTTCGAGGACGTCGTCTACGAGGGCTACGGGGCCGCGGGCGTCGCGCTATACCTCGAGGCGCTGACCGACAACCGCAATCGCACCGCGGCGGACGTGCGCGCGGCGTTCACGCGCGCCGGCGGCAACCTCGGGGCCACCGGTTCGGTCGCCTTCCAGTTCGAGCGCAAGGGCCAGATCACCGTCGACCGTACCCCCGACTTCGACGAGGACGAGTTCTTCCTGCTCGTCGCAGAGGCGGGCGGCGAGGACCTCGACGCGGGCGAGGACGAGGTGCTCGTCTACACGTCGCCGGGCGATCTGATGTCGGTGAGCCGTGCGCTTGAGGCCCAGGGCGTGCCGGTCAAGGGTGCCGAGCTCGTCATGGAGCCGGTCAACACCACCGTCGTATCGGTCGAGGACGCCAAGAAGGTGCTGCGCCTCATCGACAAGCTCGAGGAGAGCGACGACATCCAGAACGTCTACCACAACATGGAGCTGACCGAGGAGATCGCTGCCGCCCTGGAGTAGCACGCGCGGGCGGTGCCACCTACGAAGTGCCGAAGGCCGCCTGTCCCGGGCGGCCTTCTTTACGCTGTCACAGGCCTGCGCTACCCTGAACATATGTTCGATTACGAGGCCACGGCCGAGCGGTTCGGGAGGGGGAGGTGCGCGTGATCATTCTCGGCATCGATCCTGGACTGGCCAACACCGGCTGGGGCGTCATCGAGCGCGAGGGGTCACGCGTGCGTTGCCTCGCCTACGGCTGCATCTCGACCAAAGCATCCGAGCAACTCGCCGCGCGCCTGCGAACGATCCACGACGAGATCCAAGACGTGGTCGGTCGCTACCGACCCGACGAGTGCTCGGTCGAGAGCGTGTTCTTCGGGACCAACGCCAAGAGCGCGTTCGCGACCGGCCAGGCGCGCGGGGTGGCTTTGCTCGCGACCTCGGATGCGGCGCTCGTGCTCGCGGAGTACTCGCCCGTCCAGATCAAGAGCGTGGTGGCGGGCACCGGAACGGCTGACAAGGCGCAGGTCACGTTCATGGTCAGGGCCACGCTCGCGCTCGACCACGACCCGCGCCCGGACCACGCCGCCGATGCGCTCGCTGCGGCGCTGTGTCACGCGCGGCTGCGCGACAGCCGCGCTCTCGAGTCGCTGGCCATCAAGGAGGGTTCATGATCGCGTTCCTCACCGGTCGCGTCGCCGGCAAGGCGGCGTCGTACTGCCTGCTCGACGTCGCCGGCGTCGGCTACAAGCTCAACATGACCACCGGCTCGCTCGCTTCGCTTCCCAGCGAGGGCGACGAGGTCACCGTCTTCACGTACCTGTACGTGCGCGAGGACGAGCTGACACTCTTCGGCTTCGAGAACGAGGACGAGCGCTTCGCGTTCGAGCAGCTGCTCGCCGTGAGCGGGGTCGGACCCAAGGTCGCGTTGGCGACGCTGTCGGCCCTGAGCGCAGAGGTGCTGGCCACCGCCGTCGCGGCGCAGGACATCGCGCTGATCTCGAGCGTGCCGGGTGTGGGCAAGAAGACGGCCCAGCGCATGTGCCTCGACCTTGCCGACAAGCTCGGTGCGGGCGACCTTGGTCCCGGCGCCCGTCAGCCCGGCACAGGTGCCGGCGCGGTGATGGCCGAGACGACCGACGCGCTGCTCTCGATGGGGTTCTCGTCTGCGGAGGCCGCCACGGCACTGAAGGGCTACGAGGGGCCGGCCGACGACGTGCAGTCGCTGCTGACCTATGCGCTCAAGCGGCTGGGGAGTAGCCGATGAGCACCGTGTGGGAAGCGGGCGATCTGCCGGAGCGCGCACCGGGTGACGCGGAACGTCTGGTCAGCGCGGAGTTCACGGAAGACGACCTCGAGATCGACCGTTCGCTGCGGCCGCGCAGGCTCGCGGAGTACCTCGGACAGAAGCGGGTCAAGGAGAACCTCGGCGTCCTGATCGAGGCCGCCTCGGGTCGTGACGAGCCGCTCGACCACATCCTGCTCTCCGGCCCCCCGGGGCTCGGCAAGACCACGCTGGCCCAGGTCATCGCCGCGGAACTCGGCGTGCGGCTCAGGACCACGAGCGGCCCGGCGATCGAGCGGCCCGGCGACCTCGCCGCGATCCTCACGAACCTCGAGGAGCGCGACGTGTTGTTCATCGACGAGATCCACCGGCTCAACCGGGTCGTCGAAGAGGTGCTCTATCCCGCGATGGAGGACTTCACCCTCGACATCGTGATCGGCAAGGGGCCGGCGGCGCGCTCGCTGCGCCTGGACCTGCCGCGGTTCACGCTGATCGGTGCCACGACGCGTACCGGCCTGCTCACCGGGCCGTTGCGCGACCGCTTCGGCATGTCGTTTCGGCTCGACTACTACGACGCCGACGAGCTTCAGGCGATCGTCGAGCGCAGCGCGGGCATCCTCGGGGTCGACATCGACGGAGAGGGTGCCGCGGAGATCGCGCGCCGCAGCCGGGGCACGCCGCGCCTCGCCAACCGGCTGCTCAAGCGCGTGCGTGACTACGCCCAGGTGCGCCACTCCGGCGGGATCGACGAGGACGTCGCGGCCGAGGCGCTCGCGTTCTTCGAGGTCGACCACCTCGGGCTCGACTGGATGGACGTCAAGATCCTGACCACGCTGTCCGAGACCTTCGCCGGCCGGGCGGTCGGCCTCAACACCCTGGCGAGCGCCGTGGGCGAGGAGCCCGACACGCTCGAGGACGTCTACGAGCCGTACCTGCTGCAGCTGGGCCTGCTCGTCCGCACTCCCAAGGGACGGCAGGCGACCGTGCGGGCCTACGAGCACCTCGGGCTTCAGCCCCCGCAGGCCGCCCCGCAGCAGAGCGGACTGTTCTGACGCTGTGAGCCTGACGTTCGCCCGACCGCGCGCCGTGGATGCGGCATCTGATGGAGAGGAACTGGCTCGGTGAGTACACCCGGATCGGCGGGACCTGCACTGCGCATGCAGCCGCTCTGGGTTCGCGTCGACGCGAACCGCACGAAGCTTGCGGTGTTCGTGGTGCTCTTCGTGCTCGGGTCCTCGCTGCTGCTCACGCTCGCGCTCGTTGCGGTTCCCGGCTCGTTGCTCGGGATCGTGTTCGCCGACGGGGAAGCGTGGTGGCGGGGGCTGGCGCTCGCGGTCGGGGGTGCCTTCCTGCTGTTGCTGCTGGCCGGCTCGCTCGCCGCCGCCGTCCAGATCGCGAACGCCGAGGACTGGGTGCGCGCTCGTTTCGCCGGGCGGCCGCTGTCTGACACCGAGGAACCGCAGCTCAGGAGCGCGGTGAACGACATGGCGCTCGCCGCCGGACTCACGGCCGCTCCCACACTCGTCCTGCTCGAGATCGACAGCGTCAACGCGTTCGCTTTGGGGGCGACGCGCCGGGCGCCGGTCATCGGCGTGACGCGCGGGTTTCTCGGCGCGCTCGACGCGGACGAGCAGCGCGCGGTGATCGCCACGCTGACGGCGCGCATACTCGCCGGCGACATCATGTTCGGGACGGCGCTGGCTGCGCTGATGGGGCCGCTCAAGGCGGTGCGGGAGTCGCGGAGGGGCGCGGGCAGCGTCGCCGCCACCGCCGCGGACGCCGGCTGCTCCAACCCGGGCTGCTCCGACGAGGGGTGCGGGTGCTTGTTCGACGCGCTGTCCGACTCTGACTCTCCTGGAGGGTGCGGCGGGGCGATCGCACTGGTCCTGTTCGTCGCGCTCGTGGCGGCGCTGACCTATGTCGCGGTCGTGTGCGCGGCATGGATCGTTACGCTGTGGGGCCGGGCGCTGCAGCGCACCAACTACGAGAAGGCCGATGCCGAGGGGATGCTGCTGCTCAAGGACCCGACTCCGATGCTCTCCGCTCTTGCGAAGGCCGCGACGAGCAGCACGGCGGTGGCCGACGGCGACGCGTCATACGACGGCGTCTTCTACGCGCCGACAAGCGGCACTCCGCGTGTGGAGCGGGTGGAACGCCGGCGCTACGATCGTCTGCGCGAAGTGCTCGGCACCGAAGGGCTCGCGGCCCCGGAGCTCCCGGTCTCATAGCCGCACGGGCTCGCCGCCCGCCAGTCGATCCCACCCGCTCGCGGCGTGAGTACTGACGCAGCCGCGGGGTGTTCGGGTACCATCAGCGCCATGGAGACTTGGGGTCGTTACATCATCGCCGCAGCATTCGGGCTTCAGGGGTTCGCGCTCATGGCGGCCGCCCTGTCGCTTCCCGCTGCGGTACGCAAGCCGGTGGGAGAGTCCTTTGGCCACTCGTGGGTCCTGGCGCGTTTCGGGCCAGAGATCGAGGGTGTCGTCGGGACCATCCTGTGGGGCCTTGCCGGGCTCGGGTTCATAGTCGCAGGCGTGGGACTGGCGCTCGGCGGCTCGTGGTGGACCTTGGGTGCTTGGCTCGGCGCGCCGCTGACCATCATCGCCGTCGCGGCGTGGTTCGGCTCGGAGCCCCCGGGGGCCTATCTTGGCGGGGTGCTCGCCGCCCTGACGCTGGGGGCCCTCATCTTCAACGTGGGCTAGTCCGGCTCGCTGCAGGGTCAGGGGTACATTCCTGCTGACCGACCGCAGAGGAAGGGCCCGCGTGATCGACGACCCCCACCGCGCCGGTGACCGGCGGAGCACCATCCTCGTCACCGCCACTACCGGCTACATAGGCGCCCACGTGGTGCCCGCGCTCGCCGCCGCCGGCTACGCTGTTCGCGCGGTAGCTCGGAGCCCACGACGGATCGCGCCCGCGGTCGTGCGCGCCGCCAACGAGATGTTCGCCGCCGACGCGTTCGACCCCGATGCGGTCGCAACGGCGCTCGAGGGGATCGACGTCGCCTACTATCTCGTCCACACCCTCGGGGCAGGGGCCGACTACGCCGCGCGTGATCGCGAGGCGGCCGAGATCTTCGCCCGCGAGGCGGCGCGCGCCGGTGTGCGCAGGATCGTGTTCCTCGGCGGCCTTGGCCAGGACGTCGGCGAGCTGTCCGAGCACCTGTCGAGCCGCCACGAGGTCGGCCGGGTGCTCGCCTCGACGGGGGTCCCCGTCGTGGAGTTGCGCGCGTCGATCGTGATCGGCAGCGGCTCGACGAGCTTCGAGATGATCCGCAACCTCGTGGAGAAGCTGCCGGCGATGACCACGCCGCGGTGGGTCCGCATGGGCGCGCAGCCCATCTCCGTCCACGACGTCGACCGCTACCTCGTCGCGGCGGCCACCGTGCCCCTCGAGCCGGGTGAGTCGCATCGGATCTACGAGATCGGCGGCCCGGACGTGGTGTCCTACGGCGAGCTGCTCGGCATGTATGCCAAGCAGCGGGGGCTGCGGCGCCTCGTGATCCCGGTACCGGTGCTCTCACCCGGACTCTCCGGCTGGTGGCTGTATCTGTTCACGCCGAAGCAGGCCACCGTCGGGCGCCAGCTCGCCGAGTCACTCAAGTTCCCCACGACGGTCACCGACGACCGCGCCGCGCGCGACTTCCCGGACATCACGCCCCGCTCGGCGCAGGCGGCCATCAGCGAGGCGCTGGCCGATGAGGATGCGGCCTTCGAGGCGCACGAATGGTCGGCCGAGCTTGCCGACAAGCCGACCCCGGTACACCTCGTTCGCGAGGGGCGCTACGTCGACTCGCGCACCATTCACGCGTCGTGTCCGCCCGAGGCCGCATTCGATCCGATCGCCTGTATCGGTGGCGAGCGGGGATGGTACGCGTTCGACACGCTCTGGGACATCCGCGGGTTCATGGACCTCGCTCTCGGTGGCCCCGGTCATCGCCGCGGTCGGCGAGACCAGTACGCGCTCGTCGAAGGCGACTACCTCGAGTGGTGGCGGGTCGAGCGGGTCGTCGCGCCGACGAGACTGGTGCTCAAAGCCGAGATGCGCATGCCGGGTGAAGGTTGGCTGGTCTACGAGGTGACCCCCGAAGGCGAGGGCAGTTGCGTGCGCCAGACCGCCGTCTTCGATCCCAAGGGGCTGCTCGGGCGTGCGTACTGGTACGCTGTGGTTCCGTTCCACCACTTCGTGTTCAACGGGACCCTGTCGGGTATAGCGCGTGAGTGCCGGGCGCTCGTCGAAGGTCCCAACACGTGTCCGTTGCCGGGCGCGTACGAGCGGGCGGTGCGGCAGCGCGGGGATGCCTGACCGGACCTGACGACACAGACGCGAGGGCCAGTGCACTACGAGAACGACTACGTGATGAGGTTGATCGAGCAGATGGGCGGCATGATCCGCCGCGCGCTCGAACGCCTGCGCCTCGGCGCTGACGAGGAGCCCTACGAGCTCACCGAGGCGGCCATCGGTCTTGCCTTGGACATGGATCCGGCCACCGTCTTGCGCATGTCGCCCCAGAGCCTCGTCTCGCTCATCGAGATCGGCAACCTCGATGACCGCGTCGTCGCCTTGATCGCCGAGGCCATCGAGGTCGAGGCCGAGGCGTACCAGGCCGACGGTGACCTCGTGGTCGCCGGTGTGCGCCGCGAGCAGGCCGCCGCCGTCAGATCCATGCTGAGCCCCCAACACGCCAACTAGCAGCGGTACGGGCTCGAGCGACCCGCGGGCCCTGTGTGTGCCGTGGCGGTCCCGCGGGGAACGAATCAAGCATGGACGCGATCACGCGATTCGGGCGCGGGTGTCTGCGCGGTTGTGCGGTGGCCGCGCTCGCTGCACTCGTGCTCCTTGTGGGGTGTCAGGCCGCGGCGCGTCCGGAGGGGGAGGTCGCCATGCGGCTCACGTCCGATGCGTTCATCGACGGCACCACGATGCCGCAGGCTCTCGTACGTCGGGCCGCGGGCGGTCGCAACGAGTCACCGCCTCTTGAGTGGAGCGGCGCGCCGGACGACACCAGGTCCTTCGCCATCGCGGTCGTCGACCGCGCCCCCGTGGCACGGGACTGGGTTCACTGGCTGGTGGTGGGTATCTCGCCGGACGTCTCGGGAGTCTCGGCGGGAGCCTCGGGCACCCGCGGGATGCCGCGCTCGGCGCGCGAGCTGCGCAACGGCTTTGGCGAGGTGGGCTACGGCGGTCCCGAGCCGCCGGCGGGAACCGGGCAGCACCCCTACGAGTTCACGATCTACGCGCTCGACATCGCCTCGCCGCAGGTCGGGCCAGCCGCGAGCCTGGCCGAGTTCTACGCCGCCATTGACGGGCACGTGCTCGCCAGCTCGACCCTCACCGGGACGTACGGCAGGTGACTCGTGCGCGATGCGAAGGGCCCGACGTCGCCGCCGGGCCCTTCGGGCGCCTGCTTGGCGGTAGCGCTGCGCTACGGGGCGAGCATCTCGGCGGCCCAGAGTCCGTGAAGGTTGCAGCTCTCGATCGCGGTCAGGGCGGTGCCGGGCTCGACGGCCAGGACGCAGGTGACCTTCGGGTGCGCGGCGACGGCTGCGAAGTCGAAGCGTGCGACCGTCGCGCCCGCGACACGGATCTCGATGTACTCGATGAAGTGGTCGGGCAGGTTGGGGTGGGACACCCAGTGACCGACCGTCACGCCGACGACGACCGTGTCGCCCTCGCGCGTGGCCTCGATGAACGGGGTGTGCTTCTTCTCGAAGTCGCCGGCGGCCTCAAGGTCTCCGACGGTCTGGATGCCTGCAAGTACGGGGGCGTCGCTCATGGTTCCTCCTGTCGTTTGCGGATAGGGGCCGGCCGTTCGCCGGCTTGGTGTGTATACCCGAGTCGCCCCTCGCATAGAATCGCCCTAGCCCCTGGCGACCTGTTCTTCAACGAGAGGCGATGACATGATCCCCCCGACATCCGTGCTCACCCGGGAGCACAGCGTGCTCGTCGTCATCGACGAGCAGGAGCGGTTGGCGGCCGTCATGGCGCATCGGCGCCGGGTGCTCGCCCGGACGGCGCTGCTGATCCGCGTGGCCGGCATCGTCGGCATGCCGATCATCGTCACCCGGCAGTACCCCAAGGGGCTCGGAGACACGGCGCCCGAGGTCATCGAGGCGCTCACGCGCGCTGCGGAGGATGGCGCCGCCATCGCCCACGTCGACAAGGTGTCGTTCGACTGTTTCGGCGAGCCGGGGTTCGCCGATGCCGTGGGAGCAGCCGGCCGAGAGCAGCTGCTTCTCGCCGGGATGGAGACCCACATCTGTGTGTGCCAGACCGCGCTTGCAGGGCTTCGGGAGCGGTTCGACGTGCAGGTGGCCGCGGACGCGTGTTGCTCGCGCGAGGACGATGCACACGCCTACGCCGTCGCGCGTCTTGCCGCCGCCGGTGCGGTGATCACCACCGCGGAGTCGGCCGCATACGAGCTGGTGGGTGCCGCTGGCACCCCGGAATTCAAGCGGCTTCTCGCAGTGGTCAAGGGCTGATCGGTCCCCGTTCGACCGTGGGCAAGTGCTACACTTGTCGGCGCTTCTGACCCCCACCGGTAAGGGCTGCAGCCACCGTGTTCTCAGACATCGAGATCGCCCAGAAGGCGACGCTGCGACGCATCCGCGAGGTGGCCGAGGAGTGCGGCATCCTCTACGACGAGATCGAGCCGTACGGACCCCTCAAGGCCAAGATCTCGCTCTCCGTGCTCGATCGCCTCGCCGATCGCCAAGACGGCAAGCTGATCGACGTCACGGCCATCACGCCCACGCCGCTCGGCGAGGGCAAGACGCTCACGACGGTCGGGCTCGGTCAGGCGTTGCGGGCCAGCGGTCGCTCCGCGTTCACATGCATCAGGCAGCCTTCGCTCGGCCCCGTCTTTGGCATCAAGGGCGGCGCGGCGGGCGGCGGGTACTCGCAGGTCGTGCCGATGGAGGACGTCAACCTGCACCTCACCGGTGACTTCCACGCGGTGGGCGCGGCGCACAACCTCGGTGCCGCGTTCGTGGACAACCACCTCTACCAGGGCAACTCGCTGCAGATCGACCCGTCCGCGATCACCTGGCGTCGGGCCGTCGACATATCCGATCGTGCGCTCAGAGAGATCGTCATCGGGCTCGGTGGGCGCACGAACGGCGTCCCGCGCGAGAGCGGCTACGACATCACGAGCGCGAGCGAGCTCATGGCGATCCTCGCGCTCGCCGACGACCTTGGCGACCTGCGCCGCCGCATCGGCAACGTGGTCATGGCCACGACGCGAGACGGGCGCCCGGTCACCGCCGAGGACCTCAAGGTCGCCGGCGCGATGACCGTGCTGATGAAGGACGCGATCAAGCCGAACCTGCTTCAGAACCTCGAGGGCGGCCCGGTGCTCGTGCATGCCGGTCCGTTCGCCAACATCGCCCACGGCAACTCCTCGGTCGTCGCCGATCGTATCGCCCTCAAGCTCGCCGACTACACGGTCACCGAGTCAGGGTTCGGTGCCGACATGGGCTGCGAGAAGTTCGTCAACATCACGTGCCGCTCAAGCGGCCTGCGTCCCGACTGCGCGGTGCTCGTGGCCACGGTGCGCGGGCTCAAGGCGCACTCGGGCCGCTTCGAGATCCGCCCCGGCTACCCGCTCGACCCCGCCCTGATGTCCGAGGACCTCACTGCGCTCGAGGCCGGTCTGCCCAACCTCGTGAAGCACATCGAGAACGTGCGGGCCTTTGGGATCCCGGTCGTCGTCGCCGTCAACGGCTTTCCGACCGACACCGCGGCGGAGCATGCGCTCGTGCGCGAGACCGCGCTTGCCGCGGGAGCGTTCGCGGCGGTAGACCACACGATGCACGCCGACGGCGGCAGAGGCGGTCTCGAGCTCGCGGACGCGGTCGCGGCCGCCTGCGAGCAGCCGTCCGAGTTGCGCTTCACCTACGCCGACGACGAGCCGGTCGAAGACAAGATCGGCGCGATCGCGACCGGGCTCTACGGCGCCGATCACGTGGAGTTCTCGCCGGCGGCGCGACGCGCGATCGGCATCTACTCGGGCATGGGCTACGGACGGCTTCCCGTGTGCATGGCCAAGACACACCTCTCGCTGTCCGATGAGCCCTCGCGCAAGGGGGCGCCCACCGGATGGACGCTTCACGTGCGCGACGTGCGGCTCTCGGCCGGCGCTGGTTTCCTCTACGCGCTGTGTGGCGACATCATGACCATGCCCGGCCTGCCGGCTCGTCCGGCCGGCGAGAACATCGACATAGCACCCGACGGCACCGTACGCGGGCTGTTCTAGACAACCGGCGGCATGGCCGCCCGATCGAGAGGACGCGCGAGTGGCACAGATCATCGACGGCAAGCTGGTGGCGGCGAAGGTACGTGGTGAGGCCGCGAAGCTGGTCGACCGCGTCAAGGCGGCCGGCGTCGAGCCCTGCCTGGCCGTCGTCCTCGTGGGCGACGACCCGGCATCGCACTCCTACGTCCGCATGAAAGAGGCGGACTGCGCGGAGGTCGGCATCCGTTCGCTCGACTTCCGTCGACCCGCCGATCTGGCCCAAGACGACCTCAACGCGATCATCGACGAGCTCAACGCGGACGCGTCGGTGCACGGAATCCTCGTGCAGATGCCGCTGCCCGCGCACCTCGATGCCGAGCAGGTGCTCGAGCGGATCGATCCGGCGAAAGACGTCGACGGCTTCCACCCCGAGAACCTCGGGCTGCTCGTTCGCGGGATCCGCGCACCGCGCGCCTGCACGCCGTGGGGCGTCATGGCGATGCTGGACCACTACGGCGTCGACCCCAGCGGCAAGAGCGCCGTGGTCATCGGCCGCTCGACGATCGTGGGAAAGCCTATGGCTCTCATGCTCCTCGAGCGCAACGCGACGGTGACGGTGTGTCACTCGCGTACGAGCGACCTGCCGGCCGTGTGCCGTGAGGCCGACATCCTCGTCGCCGCCGTGGGCCGCGCCAAGATGGTGACGCGCGACTACGTCAAGCCGGGTGCGGTCGTGATCGACGTGGGCATCAACCGCACGGACGAGGGGATGGTCGGCGACGTCGACTACGCCGACGTCGAGCCGGTCGCAGGCATGATCACCCCGGTGCCCGGCGGCGTGGGTCCGATGACTCGCGCCGAACTCGTCATGAACACCGCAGAGGCCGCGGCCAAGGTCGCCGGGCTGGAGGTCTGATGATGCGCAAGAGACCGTTCGCGCTCGCGCTGGCCGCACTGGCGGCCGCGGCACTGGTCAGCCCGATCGCGGCCGGGGCCACGGCGCCGGTCGTCAAGGGTTCGATCGACGTCCAGGTGTGGCCGGCCGCGCAGCCCGGCACGACCATCGTCATCGTCTCGTCGGTGTTTCCCGAGGGGACCAAGTTGCCGGCGACCGTCCAGATCCCGGTGCCCACGAGCATGACGGTGGACTGGGCCGGGGAGATCACCGGCGGCGACCCCGCGGCCGATCCGCAGCGCGAATACAAGATCGTGGACGGCAAGGGCGGCAAGTACGTCCAGTTCGAGGTGTCGCAGGCGCTCCAGGCCCAGGTCGAGTATTCGGGCATCCCCATCACCACCAAGGGCGAGGAGTCGTCCACCGAGGTCGAGTACGTCCAGTCGGTGCCGGCGAGCATCACCGCGTTCTCGGTGCGCATGCCCGGCAGCTACGAGGCCGTCAAGCTCTCGCCGGCGCAGACCGGCGATCCGGAGAGCAACGCGCAGGGCGAGAAGCTCTACACGCTTCCGTCGCGCGAGATGAAGCCCGGCGATACGCAGGTGGTCGCAGTCACGTTTCGCTCGACGCCGCTTGAGCCGGTGACGACCGGTCCGTCCAGCGCCACGGTGCTCCTCGTGGTCCTTGGCGTGCTGATCGTGGTCGCGGGGGTGGTGCTGGCCGTGCAGGTGCGGCGTCGCCCGGCCGCCGTCTCTGATGGCGAGGATGCGGGCGCGTTCGACGAGGGCGACACTGCGGGCCTCGACGCCGGGACCGACGCAAGCGCGTCGGCCGCGGAAGAGGACGACACCGAACTTCGCTTCTAGCGAGCGGCGCCGTGTTGCCGCGCGCGCGACACACGGTCTAGACTGATTGCTGGCGGGCCATAAGGGGGTCCCGTCAGTCGCGACGAGGCAGCATCGGCGCACGAGGGTGCGGTCGGTGCCGGGGAGTCGCCAGAGCTGGAGCCCTTAGGGGCGGAAGGACGGGTACGCATGGCACAGGGTACGGTCAAGTGGTTCAACGCTGACAAGGGCTATGGCTTCATCACGCGCGAAGATGGCGACGACCTGTTCGTCCACTTCAGCGAGATCCAGATGGACGGCTTCAAGACGCTCGACGAGGGTCAGCTCGTCTCGTTCGACGTCACCACCGGCAACAACGGCAAGGAGCAGGCGAGCAACGTCCGCAAGGCGTAGTCGCTGCCCCGGGCATCGAACCTTCGAGGCGGCCCTTCGGGGCCGCCTCTGTGCGTCTTGGCTCGTTGACCCGTTGCGCGAACCGCTGGTACGCTGACGCCCTCCGAAGGGGAGTAGCGATTCCGGCGGTGCCGGGAGGGCGCATCGACATGCTGGGCCGATCGGCCCCGGTGCGCCCAGACACGATGAGTGTTCACGCGAGACCTTTGGCGAATGTGACGGTCAGGCCGCATCGCGGCGCCGCGCGTATCGCCGGGGTCTCTTCTGTTCCCCGGGGCGCGCAGGACGGAAGGGTCGCTCGTGCTGTACGTGTTCCTCGTGTCGCTCGTGCTCATCATGATCGGCGAGCTTGCCGACAAGTCCCAGCTGCTCGCGCTCGTGCTCGCGACGCGCTACAAGGCGTGGCAGGTCATCACCGGCATCTTCTTCGCGACGTTCGTCGTGCACTTCTTCACGACGCTGGCCGGCATGTTCCTTGGCAATGCGATACCGCCGTCGGTGCTCCCGTGGGTCTCGGGCGTCATGTTCGTCGGCTTTGGCATCTGGACGCTGCGCGGCGACTCGGTCGATGACGAGGAGGCGGACCGCGGAGCCGGCCGCTTTGGGCCGGTGGTGGCGACCGCGATCGCGTTCTTCTTCGCCGAGCTGGGGGACAAGACGCAGTTCATGACGCTGGCGATCGCCGCGGACCCGGGTGGGGCGCTGCTCGAGAACCTCAAGGGGCTCGGGCCCCAGGCGCAGGCGTGGCTGAGCGCGCTCGGGCTCTCGACCGCCGGTCTTGGCTTCTGGGGCGAGTTCTGGGCGATCACGCTCGGCTCCACGGTGGGCATGGTCGTGGCCGACGCCATCGCGATCCTCTTTGGCCGGCTGCTGGGCAAGAACCTCCCGGAGCGGTTGCTCACGCGGGTGTCGGGCGTCATCTTCATCGTGTTCGGCGTGACGACCGTGGTGGCCTCGTACCTCTAGCAGAAGGGAGCGTCTCCGATGCGCCTCGCCCTGCATGCGTGCTGCGGGCCCTGCCTGCTCGAGCCCTTCGATGCGCTGGTCGCGGAGGGGCACGAGGTCGTCGTCGTCTACGCGAACCCCAACATCCACCCGTCCGAGGAGTACGCCCGTCGCCTCGGCGTACTGGTCGCCCACGCGGCTGAGGCCGGTATCGAGGTCGTCGAGCTGGACTACGACCCGTCGCGCTGGGCCGCCGGGCCCGGGGTGCACGGCGCCGATCAGAAGAACCGGTGCCGGGCCTGCTACCGGTTGCGACTGAACGACGTGGCCGAGTGGGCCGCGGCCAACGGTTTCGACGCGCTCGCCACGACCCTGACGGTCAGCCCCTACCAGGACGCCGCCGCCATCGCCGAGGAGGGCGCCCGGGCGGCCGAGGCCCACGGCCTCACGTACCTGGCCCGCGACTACCGCGAGCGCTACCCCGACGCGACCCGGCGCTCCCGTGAGCTCGGGATGTACCGCCAGAACTACTGCGGGTGCGCCCCGAGCCAGGCCGAGGCGAGCGCGCAGCGGGAGGCCCGCAAGGCCCGGCGCGCTGCCGAGCGCGAGCGTCGGTCCGCCGCCGGCGACTGAGCGCGCCGCCTGACCTGCGCTACACTCCCAGACGACACCGAGGAGGTCTGAGCACGCGTGCGAACCGACGATTTCGACTACGAACTCCCCACCGGCCTGATCGCGCAGCGCCCCGCTGAGCCGCGAGACAGTTGCCGCCTGCTCGTCATGGACCGTTCGAGCGGCCAGGTCGATCACCGCATCTTCAGCGACCTGCCCGACTACGTCCGCGAGGGCGACCTGCTCGTCGTCAACGAGACCCGGGTGCTTCCGGCGCGCCTCAACGGCGTCAAGGACGAGACCGGCGGCGCGGTCGAGGTGCTGCTTCTGCGCGAACGCTACGAGAACGCGTGGGAGTGTCTCGTCAAGCCGGGCAGGCGCGTCAAGGCCGGGGCCCGTCTTGTGTTCGGCGACGGCGCCATGACCGGGCTCGTCGTGGACCAGCTCGACGAGAGCGGCGGGCGGCTCGTGCAGTTCAGCCCCGCGGCGGGGGAGCGGTTCCTCGACGTCGTGCACCGCATCGGCTCGATGCCGCTGCCGCCCTACATAACCGAGCCGCTGTCGGACCCGGAGTCGTACCAGACCGTGTTCGCCGCCGACGAGCGCTCGGCGGCCGCGCCGACCGCCGGGCTGCACTTCACCCCGCAGCTGCTCGAGCGGATCCGCGAGCAGGGTGCGCGGATCGAGACGGTCGAGCTCGACGTGGGGCTCGACACCTTCCGCCCCGTGTCCGAGGACGACCCCGGCAACCACCACATCCACACCGAGCACTTCCGCGTGAGCGCCCGGACCGCCGAGGCGGTCAACGAGACCAAGGCGCGGGGCGGTCGTGTGATCGCTGTGGGCACGACGAGCGTTCGGGCGCTCGAGAGCGCCTACGACCCGGACGAGGGCGGCGTCGTTCCCGTTGACGGGGCCACGAGCCTGTTCATCCTGCCGGGCTACCGCTTCGAGGTCGTGGACGCCATGGTCACGAACTTCCACGTGCCGCGCTCCACGCTGCTGATGATGGTCAGCGCGTTCGCGGGCAGGGGGCCGATCATGCGCGCCTATGGCGAGGCGATCGAGCGGCGCTACCGGTTCCTGAGCTTTGGCGACGCGATGCTGCTGCTCTAGCCGGTCGCGCTAGCGCTGGGGCACCCACCACGTCCATCCCGGATTGCCCGCCGCCGGGTCGATGGTCGGCGTGCCGGGGGCGATCGCGATGCCGTCGCGGGCCGAGCCGGCGCGCTTGACGTAGACCACGGTCCCTCCGGCGTCGGTGCCGTCTTGCTTGAAGACCGGCGAGCCGTCCGCCTGCGTGGGGGTCTCGATGCCTGCGGGAAGCGTCGGATACTGCCCCGCGCCGGCGATCGGTGACGTCTGGAGCACGTAGGTGCGACCCTCGTAATCCCTCGTCACGAGCGTGAAGCCGATGACCGTCTCGTCGTCGGTGACGAGGTAGACGCGCGTGGGGTCGTTGCGGTCGGCGAGCACCTCGCGGGTCACCGGCGTCGTCCCGCCCACGGCGGTCGTGGTCTGGCCGACCGGGTCGAGGCGCGCGGCATCCACCTCGGTGTCCGGGCCGGTGGAGCGGTAGGCGGCACCGTTCAATTCGAGGTAGTCGCCGGTCATGGTGGCCTGGCCCGGCGCTGCCATCCCGGGAACGGCGGCGGTCGCGGGCGTCTGGCTCGCACCGGTCGAGCCGTAGCCCTGGACCACCGCTCCGACGTCGGCGGTCACGGCCTTCTCGGCGGACTGCTCGGGGATCAGGATCGTGCGGGCACCGCGGACGCTGGCGATCCCGGCGATGATGAAGACCGCCGCCGCGGCGCTGCCCCACGCCAGGAGTGTTCGGCGCGAGCCGAGACGCCTGATCGCCTCGGACGGGGAGGACGGCGTGCCGGTTGTCGCGGCATCGGGCACGGAGCCGGGGGCCGTCGGCCGCTCGTCGGTCGTCCGCGCCGGCCGTGCCTCGATCGCGTTCTCGCCGGCGGCCGCAGCCGACGCGGCAGCTGCGGTCGATGCTGCGTGCTCGGCCCGGACGCGGGCGATCACGCGATCGGCGAGGTCCGCGGGCGGGGCGGGGGCGGGCGTGCGTTGGACGGTGGCGAGCGCGCGCACGAACGCGTTGCACTCGGCACAGTCGCGGCAGTGCTGCTTGGCCTCGGCGAGGGCGGCGGCGTCGACCGGCGCGCGGTCGAGCGCCTCGGATATGAGCTGTCGGGCCTGCAGGCATTCCATCAGCGGGCACCTCCCGTGCTCGGGCGCAGAGAAGCGGCGATCGATCTGCGCGCGCGGAACACGCGGGACTTCACGGTGCCGGCGGGCACGCCGAGGACCGAGGCGGCCTCCGCATAGCCGAGCCCGAAGAGCGCGACCGCCGAGAACGCGTCACGGTCCTCGGGCGCCAGTGCGCGTATGGCCAGCTCGACACTCGCGGCCAGCGCGACTTGGTCCTCAAGGTTGCCCGGCGCGATTGCCTGTGCCTGAAGCGGGTCGACCGGCACGGGGCGCCGCCTGCCGGCGCGCACCTCATCGAGGCACGTGTTGCGGGTGACGCGGTACAGCCACGTCGAGAACCTGGCGTGCCCGTCGAAGTCGCCCAGCGAGCGGTACACCTTGAGGAACACCTCCTGGACCGTGTCTTCCGCCGCGCCCGTCTCGCCAAAGAAGCGCAGGGCGTGCGCGAACACAGCCGGCGTATGACGGCGCACGAGCGCCTCGAAGGCCTCGATGTCTCCTTGTTGGGCCGCGGCCACGAGGGCTGCGTCGTCGGATGCCGCGTAGTCCATGTCGCTCCGTAAGACGAACAGATCGTCGTGATGGTTCGCACCAGCAGTCTATATCTATCGGGCGCCCGGCCCGGCAAAGGGTACAATCGCCCGCATGGCACTCTTCGACTACGAGCTTCTCGCGACCGATCCGGGCACTTCCGCACGCCGCGGGCGCTTCCACACCGCCCACGGCCCCGTGGACACACCGCTGTTCATGCCCGTCGGCACGCGCGCCACCGTCAAGGGCATCACGCCCGACCAACTCAAAGGCATCGACGCGCAGGTCGTTCTCGCCAACACCTACCACCTCTTCTTGCGGCCCGGCGCCGAGCTCGTCGCCGAGGCGGGCGGTCTGCACCGCTTCATGAACTGGGACCGCGCCATCCTCACCGACTCCGGCGGGTTCCAGATCTTCTCGTTGGCCGACACGCTCAAGCTCGACGATGACGGGGTGACGTTCCGTTCGATCATCGACGGCTCCTGGCATCGCTGGACGCCCGAGGAGAACATGCGCATCCAGCAGCTTCTCGGCGCCGACATCGTCATGCAACTCGACCAGTGCCCCCCGTACCCGGCCGACAAGGCGCTCGTCGAGACCGCGGTGACCCGCAGCGCGGACTGGGCCGCCCGTTGCCGCGTCGCGCACACGCGCGAGGACCAGGCCCTCTTCGGGATCGTCCAGGGCGGCGTTCACGAGGACCTGCGCCTGCGCAGCCTCGAGCTGCTCGAGACCGTGGGCGGCTTTCCCGGCTATGGCATCGGTGGCTACTCCGTCGGCGAGCCGCACGACCTGATGCTCGAGTCGCTCGCGCCGGTGTGTGCGGCGATGCCTGCGAACAAGCCGCGCTACCTGATGGGGGTCGGCAACCCCACGACGATGCTCGAGGCGATCGGGCTCGGCGTCGACCTGTTCGACTGCGTGCTGCCCACGCGGACGGCGAGGCTCGGGACCGCGTTCTCCAGCCAAGGGCGCATGAACCTGAAGAACGCCCGCTACGCACGCGACTTCGGCCCGCTCGACGAGCACTGCACCTGCGCGACGTGCACGGGGTACTCGCGTGCCTACGTGCGGCATCTGGTCAAAAGCAAGGAGATGCTCGGCGCTATCCTGCTCACGGTGCACAACCTGCACTACCTCTTGGACCTCACCCGGCAGGCGCGCGAGGCCATCGAGGCGGGCACGTACGGCGCGTTCCTCGAGGCGTGGCGCTCCTCGGCGGCGCACGACGACTACTAGCCGCCGCGTCCTTTTACGCCCGATCGGGCGCGCGTAAGATGTCCGAGTCGGCGCAGCGCGCCGTTCACCCACCGGAAGGCGAGACATGAACGGACAGTTCTCCCAGATCCTCATGATCGGCCTGCTCGCCGCTGCGTTCTGGTTCCTGCTCATCAGGCCTCAGCAGCAGCGCACCAAGAAGCAGAACGAGATGATCGAGGCCCTGCAGCCGGGCGCCAGTATCGTCACGATCGGCGGCATCTTCGGTGAAGTCGTCGAGATGGGCGAGCGGGTCCGCATCCGCGTGTTCGACGGCTCCGAGATCGAGATAGCGCGCGCTGCGGTCGCCCGGGTCCTTCCCGCCGAGGAGGACGATGCCCTCGACGCCGACGCCGACGCCGAGACGACCGTCGAGGCGGTCGACGAGACCGCACAA
>CAZCRB010000009.1:0-5834 GCA_964500985.1 uncultured Eubacteriales bacterium | reverse complement strand
GACGAGACCGCACAAGGCGCAGGTGTCTCGGAAGAAGATGGCGCGTAATGTCCCATCGGCGCGCCGAGGCGTGTATCATCGCCCCGAGAGTCATGCGGCCCGCGAACTCGGCGTGTCGCGTCGACTGCTGAGGTTTGCAGCTTCACCCGCGTGAGCTCGACGCATGATGTCGCGCTCGGGCGGTGCCTCAAAGGATTGCTCTCCCTTCAAGGGAGTTCGAACGGACAGCCACGGAAGGCAGGGGAATGGACCAGAAGCAAAAGAACGTGCTGCTGCTGGGGCTGACTGCAGTGCTGCTCATCGGGTCTTGGCTGATCTTCTTCCCGCCACAGAAGAAGGTCACCATGGGCCTGGATATCCAGGGCGGCCTCTCAGTCATCCTCACGGCACAGGAGACGACCGACACCCCGGTCACCGCATCGGTCATGGACCGGGCGGAGCTCATCATCCGCAACCGTGTCGACGGGCTCGGCGTCAAAGAGGCGTCGATCCAGCGGCAGGGCAACGACTCCATCCTCGTGCAGATCCCGGGCATCAAGGATCCCGAGGAGGCGTTGAAGGTCCTCGGTAGCACGGGTCGTCTCGAGTTCGTCGACGTCGCGTCGATCACCGACTCGGCGACGCTGAACGCAATCAAGAACGGCGACGACAACGTCGAGCTGGTTCCCGGCACCTACGAGCCGTTCATGACCGGTGAGGTCATCAAGAGCGCCTCGGTGCAGCAGAACCCGACGACCGGCAAGATCGAAGTCACCGTCAACATGGACCAGGAGGGCACCAAGACCTGGGGCGAGTACACCACCACCCACGTCAACCAGCAGGTGGCCATCGTGCTCGATGGCAAGGTGCAGTCCGCTCCCGTGGTCAACGAGCCGATCACCGACGGGCGTACGGCCATCTCGGGCAGCTTCACAGCCGAGTCGGCCAAGCAGCTCAAGACGGTGCTCGAGACCGGCGCGCTTCCGGTCACGCTCGTCTTCTCCGAGTCGCGGGTCGTCGGCCCGACGCTCGGTGCGGCATCGCTGCAGCAGGGCCTGCTCGCCCTTGCGGTCGGCCTGCTGCTCGTGTGCCTCTACGTGCTCGTGTTCTATCGCGGGCTGGGAATCCTGACCGTGGGGGCGCTGCTCGTCTTCGCGTCGCTGTTCCTCGGGATCCTCGGCGCGCTGAGCCTCGCGGGCTACTTCTCGCTGACCCTGCCGGGTATCGCCGGTGTCGTGCTCACGATCGGTATCGCGGCGGACAGCTCGATCCTGATCCTCGAGCGCTTCAAAGAAGAGATCCGCATGGGCAAGACGATCCGCTCGGCGGCCAACTCCGGCTCCAAGCACGGCATCCAGACCTCGGTCGATGCCGACCTCGTCACGCTCGTGTCCTCGCTGGTCCTGTACTTCTTCGCCATCGGACCGGTGCGCGGCTTCGCCCTGACGCTGTCGATCGGTATCCTCTGCGACATCGTCATGATGCTCATCTTCAAGCGCCCCTCGCTCATGCTGCTGGCTGAGTCCGCGATTCCCAAGGCGCCCGCGTTCTGGGGCGTTCCCAAGGAGCGGGCCAACGTGCCCGGCAAGCCCGCGAAGGGGGGTGTCGCGAATGTCTAGGTTCCACATCGACTTCCTCGGCAACCGCCGCATCATGTTCGCCATCTCCGGCGTCCTGCTCGCGCTGTCGATCGGTGCGCTCGCCATCAAGGGTCTGACCTTTGGCGTCGAGTTCCAGGGCGGCACCGTGGTCACGATCTCCGATACCGGTTCGATCACCGAGGGCCAGGTAGCCGACGCCTTCGACAAGGCCGGCGTCAAGTCCGTCGAGATCCAGACCACCGACACGCGCGGCGTCAAGGGCTTCATCGTTCGCACCGACGTCACGAGCCCCGACCAGGCGAACGCGGACGCGACCGTCGTCGCCACGAGCCTCAAGCTGCCGGACGGCTCGCTGCAGGTCACCACGATCGGTCCGGGCTGGGGCAAGAACATCACCAACCGGGCGATGCTCGCGTTGCTGCTCTCGATCGGCGCGATCCTGCTCTACATCTCGATCCGGTTCGAGTACAAGATGTCGGTCACCGCGATCATCGCGCTGGTGCACGATATCGTGATCACGCTCGGCATCTACGCGCTTCTCGGCGCCACGGTCACCCCGAACACGATCGCGGCACTGCTCACGATCCTGGGTTACTCGCTCTACGACACGATCGTCGTGTTCCACCGCATCAAGGAGAACTCGCAGTACCTCGCGAAGCAGTCCTTCATGCAGATGGCGAACGAGTCGATCAACGAGGTGCTGGTCCGTTCCATCAACACCTCGATCTCCTCGCTGCTGCCCGTGCTCGTGATGCTGTTCTTCGGCGGCGACACGCTCAAGGACTTCGCGCTTGCGCTCACCATCGGCCTCGTGGTCGGTGCCTACTCCTCCATCGGCGTCGCATCTCCGATCTACGCCATCTGGAAGGAGACGGAGCCCAAGTACGCGGCTCTCAAGAAGAAGTACGCCAGCGCCTCGTAGGGCACGGCGCCACACGCACGAGATTCGACGGGGTCGACACCGCACGGTGTCGGCCCCGTCCGCTAGGATGAGACCATGACGGACGAGTGTCCCCACACCCCATGGCGCGTAGCGCCCTATGACCCGACGGCCGTGGCCGATCTCGCGCGCGCGACCGGCCTGTCACGGGTCGTGGCACAGGTGCTCGTGGCGCGCGGCCTGTGCGACGCGACACAGGTGGACCGGTTCCTCTCGCCGTCGCTCGAGCGCGACTGGCTCGACCCGGCGCTGATCCCGGGTATGCCGCAGGCCGCCGAGCGCGTCGCCCGCGCGGTGCGGGAGGGCGAGCGCATCGTCGTGTTCGGCGACTTCGATCTCGACGGGATATCGGCGGCGGCCGTGGCGGCGCGGGGACTTGCGGCATTCGGCGCAGACGTCCGGGTCATGGTCCCGCACCGTTTCCGCGAGGGCTACGGGCTGTCGGCGGCGGCTATCGACAGGGCGCTGGGGTTCGCCCCCGGGTTGCTCGTGACGGTCGACTGCGGGATCTCGGGAGCGCCGGAGGTCGAGCTGCTGCGCGAGAAGGGTGTCGACGTGGTGGTCACCGATCACCACGAGCCCGGCGGCGGCGTGCCGACCGGAGTGCCGGTGGCCAACCCCAAGTTGGACGAGGACTGCCCCTCGCGCGACCTGGCCGGCGCCGGCGTCGCCCTCAAGCTGATCCAGGCGGTCGGCGCGCTCGTCGGACGACCTGACACGTGGCGCACACTCACCGACTTGGCGATGCTGGGCACCGTCGCCGACATCGTCCCGCTCTCGGGAGAGAACCGGGCGCTCGTCGCCGACGGTGTCGCGAGCGTCCGCCGCTCGGCGCGCCCAGCGCTCGCGGCGCTGGCCGCCGTGGCCAAGATCGCCACCGCCGACGTCTCGGGCGACTCGGTCGCGTTCGGTTTCGCTCCGCGCCTCAACGCCGCGGGCCGTATGGCCGATCCGGCGGTCTCGCTCGACCTGCTCATGTGCGACGACCCGGTCGAGTGCGAGCGACTCGCGCTCTCGCTCGACGAGCTCAACCGGACCCGCCAGTCGGTCGAGGCCGAGCTCGCGCAGGCCGCCACCGCCCTGGCTGAGCGGGTGTTCGTCGGGCAGCGGGCGCTGGTCTTGGCGGGCGAGGGGTGGCACGAGGGCGTCAAGGGCATCGTCGCCTCGCGCATCGCGGGGTCGTACGCCCGCCCCGCGCTCCTGTTCTCGATCGAGGACGGCGTGGCGCGCGGATCCGGCCGCTCGGTGGGGTCGGTCAACCTGTTCGAGGCGGTCAGTGCGTGCGCCGATCTCGTGACGCGCTTTGGCGGGCACGAGGCCGCGGTCGGGGTGACGCTGCCCGAGGAGAACCTCGAGCCCTTCCGCGACCGCCTGCTCGCGTATCTCGACACGTTGCCGGACGAGCAGTTCGCCACCGCGCTGGACATCGACGCGGAGATCGCGCTCGAAGACGTCAGCTACGAGCTCGGCGTCGAGCTGTCGCAACTCGAGCCGTTCGGGCACTCGAACCCGCGCCCGCTGTTCGCCGCGCGCGGCGTCTTCATGAACGGCAAACAGCGCGTGGGCCAGCACAGCACGCACTTGAAGTTCGCCGCTTTCGACGGCGCGACCAGCGTGCCGGCCATCGCGTTTCGCTGCAAGGACATCGAGGCCCTCGCCGCCTGCGAGTCGCCGGTCGACATCGCGTTCGACATCGAGGCCGACGAGTACCGTGGCCGCAAGCGCGCTCAGCTGCTCGCACGTGACATCCTCGTGCGCCCGGTTCCACAGCAGGGTCCCGCGCGTGAGCTGGTCGAGGAGCTGTTCGCACACGCTGACGAGATCCTCGCGCGCGAGGAGTACGCGGGCATCGAAGAGGCGCCGAGCTTCCACACGAAGCTCGCGGGCGTCACGTTCGAAGGCCGGCAGGAGTCGCTCGCCGCTCTCGAGCCCGGCGCCCCGCTGCGCCTCGAGCGACAGCCCGACAACGCCTACGACCCCAACGCCATCGCGCTGTACGACCCGCGCGGCACGCACGTCGGGTTCCTCAACCGGCGCCTCGCCGGGGTTCTCGCGCCCGTGATGGACGCGGGCGTGGACTACGACGTCGAGGTCACCGAGGTCACCGGTGGCGAGAACGGCCGTTCCCTCGGGGTCAACGTGCTCGTCACGCGCCGTGACACCCTTGAGTCGGCCACCGACACCGCGCAGACGCGCGCCGAGGCCCGCGCCCGGCTCCGCGCGCTTCCTCCCGGCGAGCTCGATGCCGCTCTCGTGCATCGCTTCATCGGCGAGAGGACGCTGCACGACGCGCAGCGCGAGGCCCTCGATCGGCTCGGCGCCGGCGAATCGACGCTGACCGTCATGGCCACCGGGCGCGGCAAGTCGCTCATCTTCCACCTGCATGCCGCCCGGACGGCCTTGCGCGATGGCGGCGCGAGCGTCTTCGTCTACCCGCTGCGCGCGCTCGTCGCCGACCAGGCGTATCACCTCGAGGAGGCGTTCGCCGACGTCGGACTGAGCGTGCGCACCGTTACGGGCGAGTCCACGCCGGCGCAGCGCGACGACGCGTTCGCCGACCTGGCCGCCGGCGACCTCGACGTCGTGTTGACCACGCCCGAGTTCCTGCATTTCCATGCGAGCCGCTTCGCCCGGGCCGGTCGCGTCCGGTTCGTCGTCATCGACGAGGCGCACCACGTGGGGCTCTCGCGCGCGGGCCATCGCCCCGCCTACGCGCGGCTGGGGGAGGCGCTCGAGGAGCTCGGCTCCCCGGTCGTGCTCGCCGTGACCGCCACCGCACCGCAAGACGTCGCCGCGCAGATATGCTCCACGCTCTCGATCACCGCGCGCGTCCTGGACCCGACCGTGCGCGACAACCTGCTCGTGGAGGACCGCCGCAACGGCTCCGACAAAGACGCGTACGTGGCCGCCCTGGCGGCGCGTGGCGAGAAGGTCATCGTCTACGTCAACTCGCGCGACAAGTCCGTCCAGCTCGCGCGGATGCTGCGCAAGCGCGTGCCGCAGATCGGCTTCAAGACGGCGTTCTACAACGGCGGCCTCACCCCGTCGGTGCGCCACGCGGTCGAGCGCGCGTTTCGCGAGGGCGAGCTCGACGTGGTCATCGCGACGAGCGCGTTCGGCGAGGGCGTCAACATCCCCGACATCCGGCACGTGGTCCTCTACCACCTGCCCTTCAGCGACGTCGAGTTCAACCAGATGGCCGGCCGCGCCGGCCGCGACGGGGCCGTCTCGCGCATCCACCTGCTCTTTGGCGAGAAGGACGCGCGCATCAACGAGATGATCCTGAGCTCGGGTGCTCCGCAGCGCGACGACCT
>CAZCRB010000008.1:0-38385 GCA_964500985.1 uncultured Eubacteriales bacterium | reverse complement strand
CCGCACCGCTCGTGACGGCCGCCGGCGCGCGCATGCTCGTGGCGGGCAACGCCGTCTTCGGCGCGGCAGACCCGGTGGCGGCCATCGGCGCGATCAGGGCCGCCGGCGAGGACGTGCTGTAGCGGGCCGCTGGCACCGCACGCAGGCGACCTGCTAGAATCCGACATGCTTTCTTCAGGGCGGGGTGAGATTCCCCACCGGCGGTGAGAGCCCGCGAACCCCGAGAGGGGCCGATCCGGTGAGATTCCGGAGCCGACGGTCATAGTCCGGATGGGAGAAGGAAGGTCGGTACGCGTATGCGTCTGTTCTCAGACGTCGCATCCCGGGTCGATGACCCGTTCTTGGCGCACGCCGCCGCGCTTGCCGCGCGTGCTGCCGGTGCCGCTGCACCCAACCCGCTCGTCGGCTGCGTGATCGTGCGCGAAGGCCGTATCGTCGGCGAGGGGTTCCATCCGCGCGCCGGTGAGCCGCACGCCGAGATCTTCGCGCTCGCGGACGCCGGCGAGGCCGCGCTCGGCGCGCACGCCTACGTCACACTCGAACCGTGCCGCCACCATGGCCGTACGCCGCCGTGCACCGACGCGCTGATCGCTGCGGGGGTCGAGCGCGTCACGATCGGCATGGCCGATCCCACAGCCGAAGCCGGCGGGGGAGCGCAGCAGTTGCGCGACGCGGGCATCGAGGTCGCGTTCGCGGATGACCCCGCCCCCTTCGCCGCGCTGAACGAGGGGTGGCTCAAGCGCCTCGCGACCGGTCTGCCGCTCGTGACCGTCAAGTCCGCGCTCTCGCTCGACGCGCGTGTCGGCTTCGCGTCCGGCGAACGCGCCGCCATCACCGGCGCATCGGGGGCGCGCGTCACGCGCACGCTGCGCGCGCAGGCCGACGCGGCGCTCGTCAGTGCCGCGACCGTAATCGCCGACGACCCCGCGCTCACCGTGCGCGATGCCGACGGCACCCGCGCCGAGCACCAGCCGCTGCGCGTGGTCCTCGTCCGCGATACCCTGCCGCACGCGGACGCCCGCGTCTTCACCGATGGCGCCGCTCCCACGCTCGTTCTCGCGCCGGAACACGCCGATCTCGGCTCGTTGCCCACCCGCACGCTCACCGCCCGCTACACGGCGGCAGACGGCCTCACCGGCGCCTTGTCGGCCCTGGGTGCCCACGGCGTCAACGAGCTGCTCGTCGAGCCCGGCCCGCGACTCCTCAGCGCGCTGTGGTCCGAGGGCCTCGTGGACGTCTTGGTGACCGTGAGCGCGGGCGGGATGGCCGGTCCGGATGCCCCGGCGCTGTACCTCGGTTCGCCCGACCGCACCGGCGAGGCGCTCGATCACCCGTACGCTCCGGCGGAAGTGGGTATCGTGGGCGATGTATCAGTAACCGTATGGCGTCTGGCGACAGACGGCGTGGACGCATAGCGACAAGGAAGGGAGCCCGATGTTCACCGGACTCATCGAGACCCAAGGCGTGATCACCCGCATCGACCGGGTGGCCGGTGGCGCGCAGGTCGAGATCTACGCGCCGGACTTTGGCCGGGACATGGCGCTCGGCGACTCGATCGCCGTCGACGGCTCGTGTCTGACGGTGGCGCGCTTCATCCGCGGCGCGTTCGTCGCCGACGTAAGCGAGGAGACGCTTGCCAAGACCTCGCTCGGCGGGCTGCAGCAGGGGCAGAAGGTCAACCTCGAGCGCGCGCTGCGCCTGTCCGACCGCCTCGGCGGCCATCTCGTGACCGGCCACATCGACGGTGTCGGCCGCCTGCTGCTGCGCCACCCGGCGGGCAACTCGACCGTGTACCAGTTCCAGGTCCCGAGCCACATCATGGACTACGTGGTGCCCAAGGGCTCGATCGCCGTCGACGGCATCTCGCTCACCGTCGCGCAGATCCGTGGCGAGAGCTTCGCCGCGGCCGTGGTGCCCCACACCGAGTCCGTCACGACCCTCAAAGACAAGCCCATCGGCGCGCCCGTCAACATCGAAGCCGACGTGATGGCCAAGTACGTCCGCCGTTTCGTCGACCTGTATGCGGGCGAAGGCACCGAGACCGCCGCTCCCAAGCGCGGCCTCGGTGACATGCTGCGCGAGTTCGCGGAAGGCCAGTAGATGCACGATTCCCCCCACGCACCGTTCGCCTCCATAGCCGAGGCGATCGAGGAGATCGCAGCCGGGCGCATGCTCGTGGTCGTCGACGACGAGGACCGCGAGAACGAGGGCGACCTGGTCATGGCCGCCGAGAAGGCCACGCCCGAGGCGATCAACTTCATGATCACGCACGGCCGCGGCCTGGTCTGCGTGCCGCTGACCGGCGATCGGCTCGATGCGCTCAAAGTCCCGCCCATGACCGACGAGAACACCTCCGAGCAGGGCACGGCGTTCCACGTCTCCATCGGCGCCAAGGGCAAGATCACCACCGGCATCAGCCCGGCCGACCGGTGCACCACCGTACTCACGGCGATCGACCCGGCCACCATGCCCGAGGACATCTCGATGCCGGGCCACGTGTTCCCGCTGCGCGCGCGTCCCGGTGGCGTGCTCGAGCGTGCCGGCCACACGGAGGCCGCGGTCGACCTCGCGCGCCTCGCGGGCCTGACGCCGGCCGGCGTGATCTGCGAGATCATCAGCACCGATGGCACGATGGCGCGCCGTCCCGAGCTCGAGAAGTTCGCTGCCGAGCACGGCCTCAAGATGATCACGGTCGCCGACCTGATCCGCTACCGGCGTCGCACGGAACGCCTCGTGCAGCGCGAGTCCGAGGTCACGCTGCCCACGCGCTTTGGCGAGTTCACCGGATACGGCTACCGATCGACCACGGACGGCCGCACCCACATGGCGCTCGTCGTGGGCGACGTTGCCGGCAAGGAAGACGTGCTCGTGCGCGTGCACTCCGAGTGCCTGACCGGCGACGTGTTCCACTCGCTGCGCTGCGACTGCGGCGCGCAACTGGAAGAGGCCATGCGCCGGGTCCAAGAGGCAGGCGAGGGCGTGATCCTCTACATCGTGGGACACGAGGGGCGCGGCATCGGCCTGGCCAACAAGCTCAAGGCGTACGAGCTGCAGGAGCAGGGCCACGATACGGTCGAGGCCAACGAGGCGCTCGGCTTTCCGGCCGACCTGCGCGATTACGGCATCGGCGCACAGATCCTGTGCGATCTGGGCCTGCACTCGATCCGCCTCATGACCAACAACCCGCGCAAGATCGTGGGGCTGGAGGGCTACGGGCTCAAAGTGACGGAGCAGGTCGCACTTGAGGTCGAGTCGTGCCCCACCAACTACGAGTACCTGCGCACCAAGAAGGAGAAGCTGGCGCACACCTTGTCGCTTGGCGAGGACGCGCCCGACACGGAAGGAATCGACGAATGACCACGTACGAGGGAAACCTGATCGGAACCGGCCTTAAGGTCGGTATCGTGGTGAGCCGCTTCAACGAGCTGCTGGGCTCGCGCCTGCTCTCCGGCGCCCAGGACGCGCTGGTCCGCCACGGTGTGGCCGCCGACGACGTCGATGTGGCGTGGGTCCCTGGCGCCTTTGAGATCCCGCTCGTCGCCAAGAAGCTGGCGGATTCCGGCCGCTACGACGCGGTCATCGCCCTTGGCGTCGTGATCCGCGGGGGCACCCCGCACTTCGAGTACGTCTCGGCGGAGGTCTCCAAGGGCATCGCGAAGGCATCGCTCGACTCCGGCGTCCCGGTGATGTTCGGCGTGCTGACCACCGACACCATCGAGCAGGCGGTCGAGCGCGCCGGCACCAAGGCGGGCAACAAGGGCTGGGAAGCCGCGACCGGTGCGATCGAGATGGCGAGCCTGATGAAGGCGATAGGATAGGGAACCGCTTGCGGCCGTCTGGCCGTTGTTCGGTGCGACGATGTCACAAATACCGAGGCCCCGGACGCATCTGCGTCGCGGGGCCTCGTGTGTGGCTGGGTCGAATCCAGTGGGTCCTCGCCACCCTGGTGGCTGTCGACCGTGAAATCGTGTTCCCCCAGTCGTGCCCGCCTCGTCAGAAGCGGGTGCTCATCGTAATCCGCGAGTTCAGCCGGGCGCAATCGGACAGGTGTTCGTTTCGGTGAAGCGCAACAATTGCGGGGCGAAAGGCTGATGAGCGGGGACAGTCGGTCGATTTGGCGCGACGAACACGATGGCGCCGAGCGCGAATCGGCGATGTTGACAGCGCGCCTCCGCGGGGTATGATGCAATCATTACCGATTCGGTAGGGATTTGATGGAGGCGACCGGTCCATGCGGCTAACCGCAAAGAGCGAGTACGGCGTTCTCGCGATGATAGACCTCGCGGTGAACTACGGCGAGGGACCGGTCAGCGCCCGCGGGATCGCCGAGCGGCGTGCGATTCCGGCGCGCTTCCTCGAGCAGCTCTTCGTGGCGCTTCGCCGCGCCGAGCTGGTCGTGGCGGTCCGTGGCGCACGCGGCGGATTCGCGCTCGCTCGTGACCCTCACGACATCACCGTGCTCGACGTCGTGGAGGCTCTCGAGGGACCGCTTCGCGCGAGTGTGTGCGACACGGAGCGCGGCGTGGAATGCACCCAGTCGGGGGCGTGTGCGGCGGCCCCCGTGTGGATGCGCGCGACGACCGCTCTTCGTGATGTGTTCGCCTCCACCACGCTCGCGGACCTCGCGGGCACCCAGCAGCAGTTCGACGAGCGCAGCAGCGCGGTACAGGGATAGGGGAGATACCTCTCATGGAAAGCGTCTACTTCGACTACGCAGCCACCACCCCCGTCGACGAGCGCGTGGTCGAGGCCATGCTCCCGTTCTTCACGCAGCGCTTTGGCAATCCCAGCTCGCTGTACGCGCTCGGTCGCGAGTCGTACCGCGACCTAGAGGACGCGCGCGAGCGGTTCGCCACCGCCATCAACGCGGCCAACCCCAACGAGGTCCTGTTCACCGGTGCCGGCACGGAGAGCGACAACGCGGCGCTGATCGGAATCATGCAGCGCGTCGCGCCGGACGGTGGCGCGCACCTCATCGTCTCCGCCTACGAGCATCACGCGATCCTCGAGCCGGCCCATTGGCTCGAGAAGAACGGCTACGAAGTCACGTACCTCAAGCCGCGCGCCGACGGCCACATCCACGCCGAGGACCTCGCGGCCGCGATGAAGGACACCACCAAGCTCGTCTCGGTGATGCACGGCAACAACGAGATCGGCGCCCTCAACGACATCAAGGCGCTCGCCGACGTCGCCCACGAGGGTGGCGCGCTGTTCCACACCGACGCCGCACAGACGCTCGGCAAGGTGCCGTTCAACGTGCAGGCGATGGGAGTGGACGCAGCATCATTCTCGGCCCACAAGATCTACGGGCCCAAGGGCGTGGGCGGCCTGTACCTCAAGCGGGGCACGCGCTTCGAGCCGCTGCTCAAGGGCGGTGGCCAGGAGTTCAAGAAGCGCTCGGGCACCCAGAACGTCGCCGGCGTCGTCGGCTTCACCCGTGCGCTCGAGATCATGCTCGAGGAGCAGCCTACGGAGGGCCCGCGCCTCGCCGCGATGCGCGACCGCCTGATCGAGGGCATCACGTCGTCGCTCGAGAACACCGAGGCCACCGCGCCCGGCGGGGAGCGCCTCCCCAACATCGCGCCGCTGCTCATCAAGGGCGTCGAGGGCGAGGCGATGCTGCTGCAGCTCGACGCGAAGGGCATCGCGGTCTCGACCGGCTCGGCCTGCTCGTCAGGATCGCTCGAGCCGAGCCACGTGCTCCTCTCGTGCGGCGTGCCTCAGGAGATCGCGCACGGCTCGCTGCGCCTGTCGCTGGGCCGCTTCACCACCGACGCGCACGTGGACTACTTCCTCGAGGTGTTCCCGCCCATCGTCGAGCGCCTGCGCGCGATGTCCCCCGTCTACACCAAGATGTTCGGCTCCAAGTAGCCGCAGACCACAGATACGACAAGGAGAACGACCGTGCAGTACACCGACAAGGTCATGGACCACTTCAACAACCCGCGCAACGTGGGCGTCATCGAGGACGCCGACGGCGTGGGCGAGGTGGGCAACCCGGTCTGCGGCGACATGATGAAGATCACCATCGCCGTCGACGACACGGACCACATCGCCGACGTGAAGTTCCAGACGCTCGGCTGCGGCGCCGCCATCGCCACGAGCTCGATCGTGACCGAGATGGCCAAGGGCCTGACCATCGAGGAGGCCGCCGCGATCTCCAAGCAGCAGGTCGCCGACGAGCTCGGTGGGCTGCCGGCCTCCAAGATGCACTGCTCGGTGCTCGCCACCGACGGCCTCAAGGTCGCCGTCGACGACTACCTCACCAAGCACGGCCGCGAGCCCATCTCCGGTGAGATCAAGAGCGCAGATCCCAACTTCGATCCGCATGCGGACGAGGACGACCACGATCACGACGCCGATCACGAGCACGACACCGCAGGCGAGGGCGGCGAGTGCAGCATCTGCTGCCAGCGCTAGCGCGCGTCGTATCGGCGGGGACCGGCCGGTTGGTCCGGAAGGGTTGGCAGTGGCACGGGTATTCGTAGCGATGAGCGGCGGCGTTGACTCCAGCGTCGCCGCTGCGCTTCTCCTCGAAGAGGGTCACGACGTCACCGGCGTGACCATGCAGCTGTGGCCGTCCTCTGACGATGAGGGCGGCTGCTGCTCCGTGGCCGCCGTGCGCGATGCCCGGCGCGTGTGCGACCTGCTCGGGATCGCGCACTACACGCTCAACTACCGCGAGATCTTCGAGCGAGAGGTCGTCGAGCCGTTCGCGCAGGACTACGCGCGCGGGCGCACGCCCAACCCGTGCATCGTCTGCAACGACCGCGTGAAGTTCTCGGATCTGCTCGCCAAGGTCAGCGCCCAGGGCGCCGACTACCTCGCGACGGGACACTACGCACGCATCGTGCGCGACGAGGCGGGCGACCCGTGGCTCGCGCGCGGCGTCGACCCGGACAAGGACCAGAGCTACTTCCTGTACCGGCTCACACGCACCCAGATGGACCACGTGCTGTTCCCGGTCGGCGAGCTGCACAAGACCGAGGTGCGGACGTTCGCCGAGCGGTTCGGGCTGCCCGTGGCGGCCAAGGCGGAAAGCCAGGACATCTGTTTCGCCGGTGCCGACGGCCACGTCGGGGTCGTGGCACAGCGCGCTCCGGCATCGTTGGAGCCGGGCGAGATCGTCGATCTCGACGGCACGGTGGTGGGGCGCCACGTGGGACTCGCCCGCTACACCGTCGGCCAGCGCAAGGCCCTGTGCCTCGCGGTCCCCGAGCCGCGCTACGTGGTACGCCTCGATGCGGACGCCAACCGCGTCGTCGTGGGCCCCCGGTCCGCACTCGCCGTCTCGCGCGTCGAGGCGACCGAGGTGGTGTGGCACGGCGGCGAGCGGCAGGTCGTGAGCGCCATGGCGCGCTACCGCATGGAACCGCGCCGCGCGGACGCCGGCCTCGATGGCGAGCGCCTGATCGTCGAGTTCGCCGAGCCGCTCGAGGGCGTCGCCCCGGGTCAATCGGTCGTCTGCTACCGTGAGGACATCGTCGTCGGCGGGGGAGTGATCGCATGCGCGAGCTGATCGACTGCCACATCCATACCGAACGCAGCGGGCATGGCACCGGATCGGTGGCGCAGATGGTCGGCGCGGCCGTGTTCCGTGGGCTGAGCGGCATCGTGCTCACCGAGCACCTCCCGCTGCCCGACGACCTCGATCCCGAGCGCCACCTCTCGATGGCCGCCGACGAGCTCGCCCTCTACGCGGACGAGGTCCGCGAGCAGGCCGCGCGCGTGCGTGGCCTGCAGGTCGTCTTGGGCGCGGAGGCCGATTGGCTGCCCGGCCGCGAGGACGAGGCGTCCCTGACGCGCGCAGCCGCGATGGGGTGCGGCGTCTCGGTCCTTCTCGGCAGCGTGCACTTTCTCGGCGAGTGGGCGTTCGACGACCCCCATGACCTCTCGGAATGGGATGCGCGTGACATCGACGAGGTCTGGGTCGAGTACTTCACCCACTGGTGCGAGGCAGCCCGCAGCGGTGTCTTCGATGTGATGGCGCACCCGGACCTGGTCAAGAAGTTCGGCCACCGTCCCAGCTTCGACGCGCGCGAGCTCTACGCCGAGGCGGCGCGCGCGGCGGCCGAGTGCGGGGTCATGATCGAGGCATCCACCGCCGGCTGGCGCAAGCCGGTCGGCGAGCTCTATCCCGGCCCCGAGCTGCTGGCGGCGTTCGCCGCCGCGGGCGTCGACGCGACCGTCGGTTCTGACGCGCACGCGACCGCCGAAGTGGGCGACCGGATCGAGGACGCCTACGTCGAGCTCGCGGCCGCCGGGTTCTCGCGGGTCACGTTCCCGCTCTCCCGAGACGAGAGAAGGTACATCGAGCTATGAGCGCCGTCAGAGTCGCCGACATCGAACGGGCCATCGCCTCCGCGTTCCCGCTCGAGCGCGCCGAGCAGTGGGACCGCAACGGGCTGCTCGCGGGCGACCCGCAGGCGGAGGTCACCGGCGTGATGCTCGCCCTGGACCCGACACTCACCGCCGTGTCCGAGGCGGCTCTCGCAGGCGCCAACGTCCTGGTGACGCACCACCCCGCGTACCTGGAGCCGCCGCAGCGCTTGGTGCCCGGACGTGGACCGGGCGGCGTGCTGTTCGCCGCGCTCGATGCGGGCGTGGCGCTCGTCAACGCACACACGAACCTCGACCGCGCCCCGCAGGCGCAGAGGTTGCTGCCCGACGCGCTCGGGCTCGAGGCGCTCAAGCCGCTCGAGCGCTCGACGATGCCGCTCGCGCTGATCACGGTCTACGTGCCGGACAACGCTGCCGAGTCCGTCACCGCCGCCATGGCCGGTGCGGGCGCCGGCCGGATCGGGGACTACGAGGACTGCTCGTTCTCGATGCCGGGCACCGGCGCGTTCACTCCGGGCCCTGCGACGAACCCCTGCGAAGGAGAGCGCGGCGTCGCGTCGGTGGCCTCCGAGGTCCGCATCGAGATGGTCGCGCCGCGGCACCTCGCACGCGGGGTCGTCTCGGCCGCCGTCGCGGCGCATCCGTACGAGGAGCCGCTCGTGACCGTCACCGACGTCGAGATCGCACGCAACGCGGCGCGTCTCGGCATGGTGTCGTCCGCCCCGCAGGGGATGACCCTACGCGGCCTGGCCACCGTGGCGGCGGGTACCTTCAACATCACGCCACGCGTGTGGGGCGACCCTGACGCGCCGGTGAGCCGCGTCGCCACCTCGACCGGCTCGGCCGGATCGCTCGTCGGCGACGCGTTCGCGGCCGGCGCGCAGGTCCTGCTCGCCGGCGAGGTGCGGTATCATGAGGCCCTGGACGCGTCGGAGGCCGGACTCGGGATCATCGAGCTCGGTCACGACGTCTCCGAGTGGCCGCTCGTGGGCCTGCTGGAGCGCGTCGTGCGCTCGGTCCCGGGCATCGACCCTGACATGGTCCGCAGCCTGCCGGCATCGCCCGGCTGGTGGACCACCTGACACGCAAGGAGACTGTCCCTGTGAACTCGGCTTCCGCTCTGCTCGAGCTCCAGTCCGCCGACGTCGAGATCCTGCGTGCCAACAAGCGGCTCGAGGACCTCCCGGAGAAGCGCGCCATCCTCGAGGTTCGCGCCAAGCAGCGCGAGGTCACCGAGCTGCGCGGCAAGGCCGAGCTCCTCGTGCACAAGCTCGAGTCCGATCTCAAGGCTCACAACGACGAGATCGCGATGCTCAACGATAAGCTCGCCTCCGAGCAGGCGAAGGTCGACGCGACCAGCGATCACCGCCAAGTCGCCGCGCTCACCCGTGAGATGGACGGCTTTCGTCGCCGGGTCGACAAGCTCGAGATGGAGTCCATGCAGCTGATGGAGCGCATCGAGAAGGCCAAGGGCCAGATCGCGACCATCGACGAGGCCCTGACCAACATCGCCGCCAAGGAGGCATCGCTCATCGAGAGCTTCCAGGCCGCCGGCGGTGAGATCCAGCTCGAGATCGCTAAGCTTGAGCGCCGCCGCAAGACGCTGGGCAAGAAGGTCGGCGCCGAGCTCCTCGCACAGTACGAGTCGATCCGCGCTTCTCGCGGCGGCATCGGTGTGGGACGGCTCGAAGGGTCGACCTGCTCGGCCTGTCGCATGTCGCTGCCTGCCGAGCGCGTCAGCCAGCTCCAGCACGGCGATGACGTGGGCATCTGCCCGCAGTGCCGCCGGCTGATCGTGGTGCGCACCGGGGAGGAAGAGTGACCAAGGCCGTCCTTCGCAGTGACGGAGGCGCTCGTGGCAACCCCGGTCCCGGTGGCGCCGGTTTCGTGATCGAGGTCGATGGCGCGATCGTGTGCCGCGGCGGCCGCTTCCTGGGTTCGTGCACCAACAACGTCGCGGAGTACGAGGCGCTCATCTGGGGCCTGGAGAACGTCAAGGCGCTCGGTCACACCGAGGTCAGCGCGTTCGCCGACAGCGAGCTGATGGTCAAGCAGCTCAACGGCGTCTATCGCGTGAAGAACGAGGGCCTCAAACCGCTGTTCACGCGCGCCCAGTCCTTGCTGCGCACGTTCGCCAAGAGCGAGGTGCGCCACGTGCGGCGCGAAGACAACAAGGCAGCCGACGCGATGGCCAACGAGGCGATGGACGCCCGGGCCGACGTCGGGGACTACGCATGCGCCCCGGGTGGCGACACCCAGGCGTCGCTGTTCTAGGAGGACACCTTGGGCACCTATCTGCTCACCGTCAAAGGGCACTTCGACGCCGCCCATCACCTGTACGACTACCCGGGCGAATGCCGCAACCTGCACGGTCACACCTGGGACGTCGAGGTCACCGTCGAGGCGACCGATCTCGACGAGATCGGGATCGTCTACGACTTCAAGTCGCTCAAGACCGACTTGGCGGCGGTGCTCGGTGACTACGACCACGTGCTCATCAACGAGGTCGCGCCCTTCGACAAGATCAGTCCCACCGCCGAGAATCTCGCACGGGTGATCTGCGAGCGGCTGCAAGACACGGTGGATGCCCGCGTGCGCGTCAGCGAGGTAGCCGTGTGGGAGTCGCCGATCGCGCGGCTGGTCTACCGACCGTAGCGGCGAGTTCCGGGGGAGAGCGCCCGAGCGGCGCGACGGCCCTGGGTGATCCAGGGCATAAAGGTGTCCCAAGAAACCTCGCCCACGGGTGCTCGTACTTGAACCGGGTTCCCACACCTCTTGCGAGGCGCCCTTTCGGGTTTCCCTCTCTCGATGGCCCGTATCTCCTCGGCTACCTCACGACTGCCGATCTTCCTCGGGTCCTTCTCGAGCGGCTGCTGGTACACCGTCTTTCGGAGTCCGTTGCGTCCGACTTCTTGGGACAACCAGAATGTACCCCCGGTCGCCTGCGGCGTCAACGACATTTGGGCGGAATGTCGAACTTCGCGATGCGCGGTCGCCAATGTTATACGGACGGTACCACGAACGCGATAAGCGGTTGTCGACACGGAGCGGGGTATCGGGCCGGTTGTGCCGCCCGCCCAGCGTGCCCTATCATCGACCCGGCTGGTCCGCTCACCGCAGACAAGGAATGCTCGCGTGCCTACGCCCACGCTCGAGGAGTACCTCGAGACCATCTACAAGCTCTCGGCGAACGGCGTCGTCAGACCCACGCAGATCGCTGAGGCCATCGGCGTCTCCGGCCCCACGGTCACGGCGACGTTGGGCCGGCTTGAGGCGCACGGGCTGGTCTCTCGCGAGGGCCGCGAGGTCGTCTTGACCGCGGCGGGCACCGCGCAGTCGCTCGAGATCGTGCGCAAGCACCGCATCGCGGAGCGCTTCCTCGTCGACATCCTCGGTCTTGACTGGGATGAGGCGCACGAGGACGCCTGTCTGCTCGAGCACGCCATGTCGCCGCGCGTGGTCGCGGCGCTCGAGGCCTTTCTGGAGAACCCCACCGAGTGCCCCCACGGGCACCCGATCCCGTCGGCCGACGGTACGGTCGCGCTCTCGGCCGCCGGCACGCCCCTCAGTGAGGTCGAGCCGGGCCACACCGCCAGCGTGCTGCGCGTGGCGGAGGACGACGAGACGCTCGGCTATCTCGGCGACCAGGGCCTCGTTCCCGGCGCACGGGTCGTCGTCGTGGCGGTCGAGCCCTTTGGCGGTCCGTTGAGCGTGTCGGTCGACGGCACGGCCCGAACACTGGCTCGCGAGGTCGCCGCGCGCGTGATAGTGAGCACGGCGACGTGAAGCGTCTGAGTCTGGTACAGCAGTTCGCCGTGCGCTCGGCGTTCTTCGTGATCGTCATGGCCCTGGCTTTGGGTATCGCCCTCACCTTCGCGGTGCGTTCGCTGTTCGAACGCGAAGCGGCGCGCACCGCGCGGATCACCGCCACCGCGATCGTGCTCGAGCACCTCGAGGGTGTCGACCTGTCGGACGGCGCGCTGCCGGCACCGGTGAGGCGTAGCATCGACGAGATGGTCTCTCGTGACCTCGCGGAATCGGGTATCACGACGGTCAAGATCTGGAACCCCCGCGGCACGCTGCTGTACGCGTCGGACGGCACCGAGGTGGGACGCTCGTTCGCCGACCACCCCGCACTCAAGGCCGCGCTCGCCGGCAAGGTGGCCGTCGAATCGTCGGAGGACGAGGACGAGGAGAACGCCGAGCAGTTCGCCCGCGACGGTCGCGCCATCGAGGTGTACGCCCCGCTGCTGCGCGCCGGTTCGTCCACACCCGCGGGCGTGTTCGAGATCTACCAGTCCTACGCGACCGTCGAGCGGGCCGCCAACGAGCTCATCGCCATCATGTGGGGCATCATCCTGCTCGGTTCGATCCCGGCGTATGTCCTTCAGCTCAGGCTGGTGAAACAGACGGCCGACGAGTTGACCGCCGCGCGCGACGACGTGGTCGAGATCGACCAGCGTCTCGGGAGCCTCATGGAGGACATGGAGCTGCACTCGCTCGGCACGCTGCAAGCGCTCGTCGCCACCGTCGACGCCAAGGACAGCTACACCGCGCGCCACTCCATCTCCGTCGCCAACTACGCGACCGCGATCGCCTCGCGGCTGGGCTACGACCAAGCGGAGCTCGCCGACATCGAGCGCGCGGCGTTGCTGCACGACGTCGGCAAGATCGGGACGCCCGAGGCCATCTTGCTCAAGCCGGCCAAGCTCGACGCCGCCGAGTTCGCGGTCATGAGCGAACACTCTGAGGCGGGCGGTCATATCATCGAGTCGGTGCCGTCACTCGCGCACCTGATGCCGGTCATCCGCGGCCACCACGAGCGCTGGGACGGTTCGGGGTACCCGGACGGGCTGGTGGGCGAGGACGTGCCGCAGGCCGCTCGCATCCTGGCTGTCGCCGACGCGTTCGACGCGATGACTTCGGCGCGGCCATACCGCGAGCCGATATCTGTCGATGCCGCGCGGGCCGAGCTCTTGAGCTGCTCGGGGCGCCAGTTCGACCCGGGCGCCGTCGTCGCACTGCTCGACGCGCTCGATCACGGCGAGGTGCGGGTCACCACCGACCACGATACGCGCGCTCGGTGGCGTCGCAGCTCCTGACCCGCTGAACGTCTTGGCGGTACCCACGCGCTGAAACCGGATGTCAGTCCTGTGTCGTAGTCTCCTTGTGTAATCGAACAGGTGTTCGATATACTCGAGAAGCCACACCGCCCATTCGAACCGGGCCGTGACACAGGGAGGTGGGTGTGGGCCGCAACACCGCGATCAAACAGTACAGCGCCACACCTGCCGGCCAGCCACTCGAACTGTTCGAGTCCAAGCGCGCCCAGGTGCCGGTGATCATCGAGCTGCTCAAGAGCCCGTGGCTCGTGCGCGCATCCGATCTCGCGCGCGGTGACGGCGCTTACGCATCCAAGCGTGCCGAGGAGCCCGTGGCTGTCGAGTGGGACGCCAAGCGGCAGTGTCCGGCCGCGTTCACGCGCACCGGCAAGACGTCCACGGCACACAAGTGCTACCGCATCGATGCCATCATCCAGGTCTGGGCGACCGAGCGCGCGTGGTGGGACCCGCGCAGCCACGTCTCTCGCCGCTTCTACCGCGTGCTTTCGCGTGGCGGCATCTACGACCTCGCCTACGACCGCGCCGCCGGTGAGTGGCGCCTCGTGGGCATCCAGGACTAGCGGGGCGGTCGGGGTGTCTGCGGGGTTCGTGCATCTGCATACGCATTCGACGTTCAGCTTCATGGACGGTGCGGCGCCGCTCGACGGGCTCGTGGTCCGTGCCGCTGAGCTCGAGATGCCGGCGCTCGCGCTCACCGACCATCAGGGCCTGTCGGGGGCGATCCGGTTCTACCAGGCGTGCCGCAAAGGCGGCGTGGCTCCGATCCTGGGCTGCGAGGTCGTGGTCGAGGCGGCCGGCGTGCTCGGCGAGGAGGGTGACCTGCCACCCGATGCCCGGCTCGTGCTACCGGCGAGCGTCGGGTTCAGCCGTGCGGCCGGGACCGGGTTTCACCTGACGCTGCTCGCCCGCGACTTCGAGGGCTATCGCAACCTGTGCCGGCTGCTCTCGCGGATGCATCTGCGCGGACCGGAGGTCAACAGCATCGCCTCGTTGCGCGATCTGGAGCAGTTCGGTGAGGGGCTCATCGCCTTGTCGGGCTGCGCCAACGGCGAGGCCGCGCTCGCCGTGGCGGCCGGGCGGCCGGGGCGCGCGCGGGCGGCACTCGCGCGGCTCGCAGCGTGTTTTGAGCCGGGCGCGTTCTTCGTCGAGCTCGTCCACCCGATGACGGCACAGGGTCCGCGGCTCGTCAGCGGCCTCGTGAGTGCGGCCGACGATCTCGGGCTGCCGGTGGTGGCCACCAACGACGTCCACTACCTGCGCTCCAAAGATCACCGCATCCACGACGTGCTCGCCTCGACCGGGGCACGCATGGCGTTGCCGGGGCCCTACGACCGCCCCAACGCCGAGCTGTGGCTCAAGCCCGCGCCGGCGATGCGCCAGCTCTTCGAGGGCGTGGAGCGCGCCTGTGACGCCACGCTCGAGATCGCTGCGCGCTGCGCGGAGTTCGAGTTGCCGCTCGGGCAGTTCCACTTCCCGGGGGCGGACGTGCCACGCGGCGAGACACCCTACTCGGTGCTGGCCAAGGAGTCGTGGCGCGGACTCGAGCGCCGCTACACACCCATGACCCCCGAGGCGATCCGGCGGCTTCAGCACGAGCTCGCGCTCATCGACCAGATGGGCTTTCCGGAATACTTCCTCGTGGTCAAAGAGATCGTGGACTTCGCCCGGCGAAGCGGCATCCGTTGCAGCGGGCGGGGGAGTGCCGGTGACTCGATCGTGAGCTACGCACTCGGGATCACCGATGCGGACCCCATCGCCCACGACCTGCTCTTCGAGCGCTTCCTCAACCCCGAGCGCCGGCAGATGCCCGACATCGACGTCGACTTCGACTCGGCGCGCAGAGACGAGGTCATCGACTTCATCTACCGGCGGTTCGGGCACGAGCACGTCGCGATGGTGGCCACCGTGCAGACGACCACCGCGCGCTCGGCCGTGCGCATCGCGGCGCGCTCGTTCGGGCTGCCTATCGCCGAGGTCAACCGTCTCTCTCGGCACCTGCCGTGGGTGGGTGCGCGCAGGATCCGCGAAGTGCTCGCGGAGTACCCGGAGTGTCGCGACCACCCGCTCAAAGACCCGCGCTACGCCGGCGTGCTCGAGATCGCCGAGCAGCTCGACAAGACCACCACGCATCTCGGGACGCACCTGGGCGGCTTCATCATCACGCGCGAGCCGGTGGCGAGCTGGACGCCGCTGCAGTGGGCGGCAAAAGGCACCGTCGTCTCGCAGTACGACAAGGACGATATCGAGGCACTCGGACTGGTCAAGATGGACATCTTGGGCCTGCGGATGCACTCCGCGATCTCCGACGCGGTCTCGCTGGCCCGCGCGCGGGTGGGGGAGCAGGCCGTACCCGAACCCTTCGACCTGCCCAAAGACGATCCGCGTGTCTACGAACTCATCGCGCGTGCCGACTCGGTGGGGATGTTCCAGCTCGAGAGCTCGGGCCAGCGCAACCTGTCCACCCGCCTGAGATCGAGCCGCTTCGAAGACATCATCGCGCAGATATCGCTGTTTCGCCCCGGCCCTCTCGAGGCCGAGATGATCACCCCGTTCATCCGTCGCCGTCACGGGCTCGAGGACGTCGTGGTGCCTCATGAGGCGATGCGCGAGGTGCTTGCCGACACCTATGGCGTCATCGTCTACCAAGAGCAGGTACTGCTCGTGAGTCGCGCGGTCGCGGGCTTCTCGCTCGCGGAGGCCGATTCGCTCAGGCGCGCGATGACCAAGGGGCGCAGCCGCGAGGAGATGGAACGGATCAAGGGCCGCTTTCTCGAGCAGGCGCTGGCGCGCGGGGTCGACTCGGAGGTCGCCGTCGAGGTGTTCCGCCAGCTCGAGGGGTTCGCCGCGTACGGCTTCAACAAGGCGCACGCCGCCTGCTTCGCCGTGGTCAGCTACGCGAGCGCCTGGCTGCGCACCTACTATCCGGCCGAGTTCGCCGCGGCGATCTTGAACAACGAGCCGATGGGGTTCTACACGCCGCGCCTCGTGGTGAACGACGCCCGGCGTCACGGTATCGAGGTGCTCGCCCCGCACGTCAACGAGAGCGACGTCCACTACACCGTCGAACGGGCGGGTGCCGCGATCCGTGTGGGCCTGCGCGACGTGCACGCGATCACCGCACGCCTGCTCGAGACGATCCCGCGCGAGCGCGCGGTGCGGCCCTTCCGCGACCTGGCGGACTTCCTGCGCCGTACGCGAGCGGAGGCGCCCGCCGCCGAGTCGCTTATCCGTATCGGCGCGCTCGACGGACTCGGCATCACCGAGCACGGACGCCCGCCCACCCGTGACGAGCAGATCGCGCTGCTCCCCGAGCTCAAGGCGGTGATCGCCCGCGAGGGCGTGGCCGGCGACGACACGCTGTGTCTCGCGCCCGCTCCCACACGCGTGGCCGAGGACCCCTCGCACCCCAGCGGTTGGAGTCCGGCGCGGCGGCTCTCGGCCGAGCTCGAGTTGTGCGGGCTGTCGTTGACGTGCCACCCGCTCTCGCTGGCCGAGGCCGACCTCGAGGCACGCGGGGTCACGTGGGCGCGCGACCTGCGCGACCTGCCCGATCGGACGCGGGTGCGTGTGGTGGGGGTGCGGGAGCGGGCGCAGACCCCGCGGACGCGTTCGGGCAAGCGCACGTGCTTCCTGACGCTCGAGGACCCCACCGGGCTGCTCGACGTGGTGGTCTTCGAGGACACGCTCAAGCGGACCGGCGACGTCATCGTCAAGCATCGCGCCTATCTCATCGAGGGCACGCTGCAGAACAACCCGGAACGGGGCCTGGCGATCGTGGCCAGCGACGTGCGCCCCTACGTCGTGCGCACCGCCTCGGGCTCACCGGTGCGGTTGCGGCGCGGCGTACCGAGCGGACCGATGGGACCTTCGCTCGGTGGTGCCGGGGCCCCGGAAGAGGAGAGCTGGGAGGAGGCGGGCTAGGGGACGACCGCCTCTGCCGGCGGTGCCAGGATGCGGAACGACTCGACGGTCATCTCGGGTCCGGCCATACGGGTCGTCATCTGGTCTTTGGGGATCGTGCCGTCGACCTCGACGTACGAGCCCGCCAGCGACGCGAAGTCGGCGCCGCTCGCTCCGCTCGTGTCGGCAAGGACCACCACGATGGGCTCGGAGCCGTCGATGTAGTCCCCCGGAGGTGCGTCGACCAGGGCGTAGAAGCCGCCCTCCAGGTCCTTGTAGACCAGCACGCCCGCGGCACGGGCGGTGTCGTCGGTGCGCCTCTCGAGACCCGCCGGCGGGACGCTCGGCATGTCGTTGGCGGGAGCGGTCTCGGTGTCGGTGGCGGAGGGCAGCGACGGCCGCTGGTCGGTCACGGGCGCACAGCCGGCGGCCACGAGGAGCGTGAAGAGCGTAGCGAGCAGGACGGCCGGTCTGATCACGGGTTCTCCTTGGGTGCGGCATCGGGCGCCTCTGGTGAGTCCTTACCCCTGCGCGAGTCGAGGTCGCGCCCGCGCAGCAGCGCGCCTTCGCCAAAGCGCTCGCGCACGGCATCGATGCCACGCACCAGGCCGGGGTCCCGGCCCGCGGGTGGCTGAACCGCACCGCCCGGGCTTGCCGTCCCCGGTCCGGGCGCGTCCTGGAGCAGGTCGAGCTGGACGGCCGCCGCGTCGAAACCGGATACGCCCACACCAAGAAGGCGGAGGCCGACACCGGGCGTCCACGCCTCGCGGACGAGCTGCTGGGCGACCGGCCCGAACACCGCCTCGTCAGCGGTCGGCGCGGGCAATGTGCGGCGAACGGTGCGCGTGGTGAAATCGGAGAAGCGCAGCTTAACGGTGATGGTGCGACCCGCCATGCCCTTGCGCCTCAGCCGGGAGCCGACACCCGCGCACAGACCGTCCAGGGCGCCGGAGACCTCGTCGACGGTACGCACGTCGACGGAGAAGGTCCGCTCCTTGGAGACCGACTTGGCTCCCTCACGCTCGTGGACGCCTCGCTCGTCGTGGCCCCCGGCCCGGGCGACCAGAGCGGGACCGTGCGACCCCAGGATGGCGATGGCGGTGGTGCCGTCCAAGGCTGCCAGGTCCCCGAGGGTCTTGATGCCCAACGCGTTGAGCCGTTCTGCCGAGCGCGGCCCGATCCCTCCGAGCGCACGCACAGGCAGGGGCGAGAGAAACGCGGACTCGTCTCCGGGCCACACGACCGTGAGCCCGTCCGGCTTGTCGAAGTCGGATGCTATCTTGGCCACCGATTTGGAGGCCGACAGCCCCGCCGAGCACGTGATCCCCAACTCGGCCACGCGCGCGCGGATGCGGCGGGCGATTGATATCGGGTGCTCGTTGGAGAAGCGCCCGGGCGTGACATCGAGATACGCCTCGTCGATCGAGACCGGCTGGACCTGGGGAGACTCCTCGCGAAAGATCGCGAACACGAGAGCCGACATCTCGTGGTAGCGGTCGAAGCGCGAGGGGGCCCAGATCGCGTGAGGGCACAGTTGCGCCGCCCTAGCCGACGGCATGGCAGAGCGGACCCCGAACTCGCGGGCCTCGTAGCTGGCGGTGGAGACGACGCCGCGCCTGGTGGGCGAGCCGCCGACGATGACCGGCAGACCGCGCCACTCGGGGTGGTCGAGCTGCTCGACCGCCGCGAAGAAGGCGTCGAGATCCACGTGCAGGATCGCGCGCCCCTCCCAAGGACGGTCGGTAGGCTGCGTTATCGGTGTCTCGGCATCCATACCTTCGAGTCTACTAGGTGGGGGTACAATCGGCGGCACCCGTCTCTCAGGAGGACTTCGATGATCTTTGGCGCCCACATCTCCGTCGCTGACGGTCTCGTGCGCTCACTGGAGTATGCGCGCTCGGTCGGCTGCGAGTGCGCGCAGATCTTCGCCAAGAGCCCCCGGCAATGGCGGGCCAAGCCGCTCGATGCAGCGCTCGCGGCCGAGTTCGTGAAGCAGCGCGAAGCCGCCGGGTTCGGTCCGGTCTTCACACACACCGCCTACCTGATCAACCTGTCGACACCCAACCCCGAGCTGTGGGAGAAGTCGATCGTCGCACTTGCCGACGAGCTCGAGCGCGGTGCCCTGCTCGGGGCGGCGGGCGTGGTCACCCATGTGGGCAACGACCCGGACGGCGATCTGGACGCTGCCGCCAAACGCGTGGGTCTTGCGATCAGGCGCGCACGCGAGCTTGCGGGCGAGGGCGCCGGCTGCGCGCGGCTGCTCCTCGAGAACACCGCAGGCGCGGGCACCAGCTACGGCTCCACCTTCGAGGAGCTCGCGCTCGCCATCGAAGCCTCGGGAGAGGGGAGCGAGACGGTCGGCGTGTGCCTCGACACCTGCCACGCGTTCGCGTACGGCGAGGCGCTCGATACGGAGCAGGGTTGGCGACAGCTCGTGGATCGGCTCGAGAGCTGCCTCGGGGTCGATCGTCTCGGGCTCGTCCACGCCAACGACTGCAAGTTCGAACGCGGTTCTCGCAAGGACCGTCACGCCTGGATCGGGGATGGCTTCATCGCGGAGGCCGGATTCAAGGCGATGGTGTGCGTGCCCGAGCTGGCGCGGGTGCCGGCGGTCACCGAGATGCCCGGTGAGGTTCCCGACAAGGACGCGATCAACCTGACCCGGCTCAAGGGCCTGCGCGACGCCTGCGCCTGAGGCCCGCCGTGCGCGGCGTCACAGTATCGCGGCGGCAGGGGGATATACGCGGTTGCCGCGAATCGCATGCCGCTCTAGGATTGGGTGAAACCAGTTCCTTGTTCTCGCGCGCCCTCTGCTCATGACCTGCGAGGTAATCCATGTCGTTCTTCCTGCTCGGCAAAGATTCTGACGAACGCCTCTTTCTGCTCAGCGAGGCCACGTTCGGCTCGCGCCCTGACGCGCTTGCCGAGCTCTCCCGGCTGACGGCGGAGCCCGGCTTCTCGCATTGGGACGCCGAAGTACTCGTCATGGAGCTCTCGCAGGGGACCTCGGTGCTCTTGGTCCGCCCCGCAGCCGCCGCTCCCGGCGAGGCTCCGGCACAAGACGTCGCGGCCGATGACGCTCCCGCACCCATGACGGAGGAGCCCCTGGCGGAGGAGCCCGTGACCGAGGAGTCCGCGGCGGAAGAGCCTGTGGCCGAGGAGCCCGTGGCCGACGAACCGGTGACGGAGGAACCCGCCGTGGCGGAGCCCGTCGAAGAGCCGGAAGCCGCAGCCGAGGGCGAGCCCGCCGAAGAGCCCGCGGAGGTGGCCGCCGAACCGGTCGCTGGCTCCGAGGTTGAGGATCCCGCGCTCGCCGCCGTGCTCGAGGAACTGCAGATCGAAGACGCCGAGACGCAGGGCGTCTCGTTGGTGGATGCGCTGCGCCGCACCGCCGTGCAGATGGAGACCGAGGGCATCGTGGTCCCCGAGTCGGTCGGTCCCGCTCCTGAGTCCGAGGAGCCGACGGCACAAGCGCTCACGGAGCCGACCGAACCCGAGACCGCCGACGCCGCTCCGGCCGCGTGGCCGTGGGACACGGGCGCGACCGGCTCGTTCAAGCTCGACGCCCTCGAAGAGCCGGGCCCGGACGAAGGTTCGCTCGTGCGCACCGCCGGTGACGACGAGACGATGTCGTTCGCGCGGCCGGTGATCCTCGGCGCGTATGGCGATTCCACGGACCAGCCCGCCGAGGAAGCGCCCATCGGAGCCGCAGCGCCCGCTGTACCCGAGGCGCCCGCCGAAGAGCCGCCGGTCATGGCGACCCCCGAGGCCCCGGAAGCGGTGGCGTCGCCGAGCTCGGTCAGCGAGCCGGAGGTGGTAGCGAGCAGCCCCGCCGCCGACGTGTCCGACTTCATCCTCGACCTCGACGAGATCGTCGCGGCCGCGCCGGCGCCCGAGCCCGCCGCTTACGAGGCGGCCCCGCAAGCCGACATCGGGCAGATGACGTGCAACGACTGCGTCTACGTCGAGACCTGCCCGAACCGCGATCAGCGCGAGCCGGCCACGTGCGGCTCGTTCCAGTGGAAGTGACACTCGTCCCGCGGTTCTCACCGTTCGGCGCACGTCACAACATCTAGGGTTCAGACCTGGGTCCGCCTACCGTATGATGGGGGCGGACCCGTTGCGTGAGAGAGGTGCCGGTTGGGTCGTCGCCCGCAGAACAACTTCCCGTTCTCGGCCATCGTCGGCCAGGAGACGCTCAAGACCGCCCTGCTTCTCAACGCGGTCGACTCGCGCGTGGGCGGCGTTCTGATCCGCGGCGAGAAGGGGACGGCGAAGTCGACCGCCGTGCGCGGACTGGCGAGCGTCCTTCCCGAGATCGACGTCGTGGAGGGGTGTCGCTACGGGTGCGATCCCGCGGAGCCCGGCACCTGGTGCGACGAGTGTCGCGAACGCCGGCGTGACGCGGCCCTGCCCAAGACCAAGCGCCTGCCTCGCATCGTCGACCTCCCGGTCTCGGCGACCGAGGATCGTCTCGTGGGCACGCTGGACTTCGAGGCGGCGCTCAAGAAGGGCGAGCGGTCGTTCCACCCCGGCCTGCTCGCGGAGGCGAACCGCGGCATCCTCTACGTCGACGAGGTCAATCTGCTCGACGACCATCTCGTGGACACGCTGCTCGATGCAGCGGCGATGGGTGTCAACACCGTCGAACGCGAGGGGGTCTCGCTCAACCATCCCGCCCGCTTCATCCTCGTCGGCACGATGAACCCCGAAGAGGGCGACCTACGCCCGCAGCTGCTCGACCGGTTCGGCCTGTGCGTCGAGGTCGAGGCGATGCGCGAGCCCGAAGCCCGTGTCGAGATCGTCCGGCGGCGGCACGCGTTCGAGGAGGACCCGCAGGGCTTCATCCGCGACTGGGAGGACTCGGAGGCCGAGCTGCGCACGCGCATCAAGCACGCGCGCCTGCGGCTCGCCACCGTCAAGGTGCCTGAAGAGGTGCTCTACGCGATCGCCGACCTCTGCATACGCGCCGGCGTCGACGGACATCGAGCCGACAGCGTGATGTCGCGCGCCGCCGCCGCCTACGCGGCGCTCGAGGGCCGCAACGAGGTGGGCCTCAACGAGGTGGAGCGGGTCGCCGGCCTCGTGCTCGCGCACCGCCTGCGCCGCACCCCGTTCGAGGACCTGCGAACCGACACTGATTCCTTGCGCAACGCACTCGTGCGCGCGCTCACGAGCGACCCGTCCACCGATGACGAGGACGGCGGCTCATCGCAAGACACCGGTCCGGGAGAGGGCCAGGTCTCGATCTTCGAGGCGCTCTCCAACACGGTCGCTGCGGCAGCCGACGAGGTGGCGGCGGTGTCGGCGAGCATCGAGACGCCGATGGACCGCGCACGTCGGTCGATGGCGGGCAAGCGCCAGGAGTCGATCACCGACGACGGCCGCGGTCGCTACGTTCGGGCCGAGAACGCGCATGGCGCTCTCGCCGCCTCCGATGTCGCTCTCGACGCCACGATCAGGGCCGCCGTGTCCAACCCGTCGCGGGCCGGCGCCGGGGACCTGGCCGTCGAGGTCAGGGAGGGCGACCTGCGCAAGAAGGTACGGACGCGCAAGGTCGGCGCCTCGATCGTGTTCTGTGTCGACGCGAGCGGGTCGATGGGGGCGACAAAGCGCATCGACGCGGCGAAGGCCGCCGTGCTGGAGTTGCTCGTCGACGCGTATCAACGGCGCGACCGCGTGGCCGTCGTCTCGTTCAGGGGCGAGCGGGCCGACGTGGTGCTCGCGCCGACGGCCAGCGTCGAGCTCGCCAATCTCAAGATGCGCAGCCTGCCGACCGGGGGCGCCACACCGCTGGCCGCCGGGGTCGTGCGGGCCGTAGAGCTGATCGACAGCGAGGTCAGACGCAACCCGGACACGATCCCCTGGCTCGTCCTGGTGACGGACGGGCGCGCCAACGTCGGCCTGTCCGGCAACCTCGGCTCGGAGGATGCGCGAGTCGTCGCGGAGCGCGTACGCGCCGCGGCCATCAACACGCTGGTGATCGATACCGCGTCGGGTCCGGGCGGTACGAGCGCCGCACGCGACCTCGCGCGGATCGCCGGGGCGGACTACGTGCGCCTCAACGCGCTCGACGGCGCCTCGGTGGCGAGCGCCGTCCGCGAGCGCGTACGCACCTAGGTACACGACGCGGCGGTCACACCGGAGTGCGACCGCCGCGAGTGCGTGCGGTGGAGCGGGCCTGTAAGCGGGGTTCTGTAGTAGACGACCATTTATCTGGGACCGTCGTCACCGACGGCCTCAAGCGGGCTACCCGAGCGAAGGCCGGGCCGGCCTGTACCGCTCCTATTAACCCTTGCTCCGAGTGGGGTTTGCCAAGCCGCCACGTTGCCGTGACGCTGGTGCGCTCTTACCGCACCGTTTCAGCTTTTCTCCCGCGATGAGGCGGGGGAGTCTTCTTTTCTGTGGCACTTTCCGTCGCGTCGCCGCGCCCTGCCGTTAGCAGGCACTCTGCCCTATGGAGCCCCGACTTTCCTCACGCCCCACAAGGAGACGCGCGGCCGTCCGGCCCACTCCGGTTCCCATTCTAACAGCCGAGAACCCCGCGAGCGGTGCGCATGGCGGGGTTCTCGGAATCGGGTTGTGTGGGGACGGGCCTACGGGGCGTCGTGGCGGCCCTGCGACTGGAGCTTGGCCCACGCGTCTTTGAGCGTGATCGTGCGGTTGAAGACGAGCGCGCCGGGCACCGAGTCGGGGTCCGGACAGAAGTAGCCGATGCGCTCGAACTGCACCGTTTCACCGATCGGCACCTCGGCGAGCGAGGGCTCGACGTAGCAGGTGTGAAGCACCGTCTCGGAGTCGGGATTGAGGTCATCGAACAGCTCGCGTCCGTCGGCTCCGGGGAAGGGGCTGGCGAAGAGGTGATCGTAGAGGCGCACCTGCGCGGGGAGTGCATGCTCGGCGGACACCCAGTGCAGTGTGGCTTTGACCTTGCGGCCGTCGGGGGTCGCTCCGCCACGTGACTCGGGGTCGTAGGTGCACCGCAGCTCGACGATGGAACCCTCGGCGTCCTTGATGACCTCGTTGCAGGTCACGAAGTACGCGGAGCGCAGACGGACCTCGCGGCCCGGCGCCATGCGGAAGAACTTCTTGGGCGGATCCTCCATGAAGTCCTCGCGCTCGATCCACAGCTCGCGCGTGAAGGGAACCTCGCGGGTACCCGCCGCGGGGTCCTCCGGGTTGTTGGTGACCTCCATGTACTCGACCTGGCCCTCAGGGTAGTTCTCGATGACGACCTTGACGGGGTCGAGCACCCCGAAGCGGCGCTGCGCGGTACGGTTGAGCACGCCGCGGACCGCATGCTCGAGCATCTGGACCTCGACGACGCTGTCGGCGCGCGCGACGCCGATCGTGGCTGCGAAGTCCCGGATGCCCTCGGCGGGAAAGCCGCGGCGGCGCAGACCCGACAGGGTGGGCATACGCGGGTCGTCCCAGCCATGGACGCGGCCCTCGTTGACGAGGCGGATGAGCGTGCGCTTGGACAGCACGGTGTGGGTGAGGTTGAGACGCGCGAACTCGTACTGGCGCGGCCGCGAGGGCACCGGCAGGTTCTCGATGAGCCAGTCGTAAAGCGGCCGGTGGTCCTGGAACTCAAGGGTGCACACCGAGTGGGTGATGCCCTCGATGGCGTCGGACTGGCCGTGAGCGAAGTCATAGGTCGGGTAGACGCACCAAGCGGCGCCGGTGCGCGGGTGCTCGGCGTGAAGGATGCGATACAGCACGGGGTCACGGAAGTTGATGTTGCCCGAGGCCATGTCGATGCGCGCGCGCAGGACCCGCGAACCGTCCTCGAACTCGCCGGCGCGCATGCGCTCGAACAGATCGAGGCTCTCCTGTGCGGGACGATCGCGCCAAGGGCTCTCCTTGCCCGGCTCGGTCAGCGTGCCGCGGTAGGCCCGGATCTCCTCGGCGGACAGATCGTCGACGTAGGCCTTGCCCTCGCGGATGAGGAACCGGGCCCACTCGTAGAGCTGCTCGAAGTAGTCCGAGGCGAAGAAGAGGTTCTCGCCCCAGTCGAAGCCGAGCCAGCGCACGTCGGCCTTGATGGCGTCGATGTACTCCTGCTCCTCTTTGACCGGGTTCGTGTCGTCGAAGCGCAGGTGGCAGCGGCCGCCGAACTCCTCGGCGACGCCGAAGTTGAGGCAGATCGACTTGGCGTGACCGATGTGCAGGTAGCCGTTGGGCTCCGGCGGGAACCGGGTCACGACCGTCTCGTGGCGGCCTTCTCGCAGGTCAGCGGCTACGATCTCTCGGATGAAGTCGGTGCGCTCCGAGGGCGCGGGTGTCTGTGTGTCCATGGTGGGTGAGGATAGCACAGGAAACGAAGAAACCCCCTCGGCGATGAGGGGGTTTCGGTACGTTTGGTAGCCCGTACGGGATTCGAACCCGTGATCTCCGCCTTGAGAGGGCGGTGTCCTAACCGCTAGACGAACGGGCCATGCTTGGCAGGGGTACTAGGGCTCGAACCTAGACTCTCCGGAACCAGAATCCGGCGTGTTGCCAGTTACACCATACCCCTGTACTCCTGTGCGCCGGGTTGCAGCGCGAGACGGTATCTTACGGACGCTTCAGACACGTGTCAACCCGGATCGGCTACTCCGCAGCGAGGCTCTTTGCGGCCTCGATACGACCGAGCGAGACGTCGCGCCCGAGAAGCTCGAGCGACTCGAAGAGCGGCGGCGAGACCGCCGTGCCGGTGACCGCCACCCGCACGGCCTGGAACGCGATCTTGGGCTTGACCCCGACCTTCTCGGGAACGGAACGCAACGCCTCCTCGATGCCGGCGGCGCTCCACTCGCAGACGCCGAGGACTTCGTGTGCGGCGTCGAGGGACGCGCCGGCGCCTTCCTTCTCGAGCACCTTGGTGCGTCCGGCCTCGTCGATCGTGGGCTCGGTGAACAGGAACGCGACCATCGGCACGATCTCGTCGAGGCGCCGGAGACGCTCGGAGACGAGCGGGGGGATGCCGAGGAACCACTCGGGGCGCGCCTCGACGTCGGCGGCGTCGGTGAGCCCCGCGTCCTCGAGCCACGGCAGCATGCGCTCGACGAGCTGCTCGGGGGTCATCTCGCGGATGTAGACGCCGTTCATCCACTCCAGCTTCTCCATGTCGAAGATCGCCGGGTTCTTGGAGATGCGGTCGAGCGAGAAGTTGGTGGTGAGCACGTCGACGGGGACGATCGTCGTCTCGCCGTCGAGCGACCAGCCGAGAAGCGCGAGGTAGTTGAGGAGCGCCTCGGGCAGGATGCCCTCGTCGTGAAACTGCTCGACGGACGTGGCTCCGTGGCGCTTGGACAGCTTCTTGCCGTCAGCGCCCCAGATCATCGAGAGGTGCGCGAAACGCGGTACCGCGTGGCCGAGGGCCTCGAAGACGAGCACCTGGCGGGGCGTGTTGGTCAGGTGGTCGTCGCCGCGGATGACGTGGGTGATCTCCATGTCGGCATCGTCGACGACGGTGGCGAAGTTGTACGTCGGCGTGCCGTCGGTGCGGGCGAGGACGAAGTCGTCCATGGCCTCGATGGGGAACTCGGTCAGGCCGCGCACGGCGTCGTCGACGACGACCGGCCCGCGGTCCAGCGGCACGGCGAGGCGCCAGACGTGCGGCTCGCCGGCGGCGACCCGGGCGGCCGCCTCCTCGGCGGGGATGGCGCGGCAGACGCGGTCGTAGCCAAAGGAGCCGCCCGCGGTGCGCGCGGCCTCCCGCTTGCGCTCGAGCTCCTCGGCGCTGCAGAAGCACGGGTACGCGGTGCCGTTGGCCTTCATCGTCTCGAGAGCGGCCGTGTAGTTGGCGGCCCGCTGCGTCTGGAAGTAGGGGCCGTACGCGCCATCGGCCTCGGGGCCCTCGTCCCAATCCAGCCCGAGCCAGCGCAGGGAGCGCAGGATCTGCTCGACGTTGGCCCAGGTGGAGCGCTCGGGATCCGTGTCGTCGATGCGCAGGACGAAGGTGCCGCCCATGCGGCGGGCGAACGCCCAGTTGTAGATAGCGGTACGCGCGCCGCCGACGTGCAACGTGCCGGTGGGGGACGGAGCGAAGCGGACGCGGACGTTCTCAGTCACTGTTCGGTCTCCTCAGCAGTCAGGTTCGTGAGCGGACCCACGGTACCAGAGGTTGAATCCGGCACGCCCCATGCTACAATACGTCCGCTCATCAAGAGGCAGCCGCACGTTAGCTGCAGAGGGTCGAGGGACCGAGCCCGTAGACACCCCGGCAACCGACGCTGAAAGAAGCGCACGGTGCCACATCTCGGCAGGCGAAGATGCCTGGAAGATGAGGGAAGAGCCGAGTGCGTCCGGCACGCACGCGAGCAACGCCCCTGTCTGGCCAGGCGGGGGCCTTTTTGTTGCCCCGCAACGGACAGACGGCCGAAAGCGGCCGTACAAGAGGAGGTTCACGTGTCGGAGCGAGAGTATCTGTTCACGTCCGAGTCGGTGACCGAGGGTCACCCGGACAAGATGTGCGACCAGCTGAGCGACGCGGTTCTCGACGCGATCATCGCCCGCGAGGCCGAGCTCGCCGCGGAAGGCTTCGTGTCGAAGGCCGGCACCAAGGCCGCGCCGGACTACGTGCGCTGCGCCATCGAGTGCTTCACCACCACCGGACAGGTCGTCGTGGGCGGCGAGATCCGCACCCACGCCTACGTCGACATCCCCACCATCGTCCGCGACGTCATCAAAGACATCGGCTACACGCGGGCCAAGTTCGGCTTCGACGCCGACACCTGCGGCGTGCTGATCGGCGTTCACGAGCAGAGCCCGGACATCGCGCAGGGCGTGGACGAGTCCTTCGAGGTCCAGCACGGCGCCGACACCGACCCGATCGACCTGATCGGCGCCGGTGACCAGGGCATGATGTTCGGCTACGCGGTCAACGAGACCTCCACGCTGATGCCGATGCCGATCTACCTCGCGCAGCGCCTCGCCGAGCGCCTCACCGCGGTCCGCAAGGCCGACGTGCTCGACTACCTGCGCCCCGACGGCAAGACCCAGGTCACCGTCCGCTACGTCGACGACAAGCCGGTCGCCGTCGAGAAGATCCTGATCTCGACGCAGCACGCCGAGGGCGTCGACATCGAGAACCTCCTCAAGCCGGACCTCATCGAGCACGTCATCAAGCCGGTCTTCGACGAAGAGGGCCTCGAGTACAAGAACGCCGAGATCTACGTGAACCCGACGGGCCGCTTCGTCATCGGCGGGCCCATGGGCGACACCGGACTGACCGGCCGCAAGATCATCGTCGACACCTACGGCGGCATGGGCCGTCACGGCGGCGGCGCGTTCTCCGGTAAGGACTGCACCAAGGTCGACCGTTCCGCCGCCTACGCCGCGCGCTGGGTCGCCAAGAACGTCGTCGCGGCCGGCCTTGCCGATCGCTGCGAGGTTCAGCTCGCCTACGCCATCGGCGTGGCGCACCCGCTCTCGATCATGGTCGAGACCTTTGGGACCGAGAAGGTCGCCGTCGAGCGCATCGAAGAGGCGGTGTCCAAGGTGTTCGACCTGCGCCCGGGCGCGATCATCCGTGACCTGGACCTGCGTCGTCCGATCTACCGCAAGACCTCGGCCTACGGCCACTTCGGTCGCGTGGACAAGGACTTCACGTGGGAGCGCACCGACCGCGTCGCCGAACTCGCCGCCGCGGCGGGCCTGAACGACGAGTAGGGTTCTCTCACCGCATCTCCGGGGCGCCGGCGTCGCACGCGCGATGTCGGCGCCCTTCGCTATGCTGACCCGGAAGGCCGACTAGGAGGTTGAGCCGTGCTCGTTGCCCGCGTCGTGGTCGACGTCGCTTCACGACAGGTGGACACGCCGTTCGACTACCTCGTCCCCGAGGGGGTCGAGGGCGTCGCCGTGGGCGCGTGCGTACTCGTCGAGTTCGGGCCGCGCCCGGTCGTCGGCTACGTGGTGGCCCTTGCGGCGGAATCGCAGTTCGAGCGGCTCAAGCCGATCACGGCGGTCCTGTCCGAACCCCAGTTCGGCGCAGAGGCGGTCGCGGTCGCGCGCTGGATCGCGGACGAGTATGTCTGCCCGCTCTCCGAGGCGCTGCGGTTGTTCCTGCCGCCCGGTGCGACCCCGCGCGCCCGCAAGGTGATCGCCGCTGACGGCAGCGCCATCTGGACGCTCCAGCGTGCCGGCGTGGGCGCCATCGACGACCGCTGGGTCGAGCTGACCGCGCGCGGCGAGAGCTACGTGCCGCGCGCGACGGCGACGCTGCAGCGCGCGGTCCTCGACGCGTTGGCCTCGGGGCCCGTCCGGGCGGTCGAGCTCGCGGCGGACCTCGGCAGCGTCGACGGCGCCCTCAAGACGCTGGAGAAGGCCGGCGCCCTGCGGATCGAGCGCCGTCGCCGTTACCGGCACGCGGCGGTTGCCGAGAAGTCCGCACCCCGCCACGAGCGTCTCTCAGAGGGCCAGCGCGACGCCCTTGAGGCACTGGCTCACGCGCGGGCCGGCGACGTCATCTTGCTCGACGGCGTCACCGGTTCGGGCAAGACGGAGGTGTACCTGCGGGCGATCGAGCGCGTACTCGAAGACGGTGGGTGCGCCTGCGTGCTCGTCCCGGAGATCTCGTTGACACCGCAGACCGTCGGCCGCTTCCGCGCGCGCTTCGGCGACGAGGTCGCCGTGTTGCATTCACGCCTGTCCGCGGGCGAGCGCTTCGATCAGTGGGACCTCATCCGCACCGGGGCCGCTCGTATCGTCGTCGGCGCACGCTCCGCACTGTTCGCCCCGCTCAAGGATCTCGCGCTCATCATCATCGATGAGGAACACGAGTCGTCCTACAAACAGGGGAGCGCACCGCGCTACCACGCGCGCGAGGTGGCTGCGCGGCTGGCACGAGAGTGCGGGGCGGTGCTCGCCCTCGGCAGTGCGAGCCCGTCGATGGAGGCGCTCGAGCGGTGCGAGACCGGCCAGTGGCGGCGCGTGGCGCTGCCCGAGCGTGTCACCGGTCGTCCGCTGCCCCCGGTGACCGTGGTCGACATGGCCGCCGAGTTCGCCGGCGGCCACCGTTCGATGTTCTCGCGCTCGCTCGCCGACGCCTTGCGCGCCCGGGCGGACTCGCGCGAGAAGGCCGTGCTGTTCCTCAACCGCCGGGGCTTCGCGTCGTTCGTGCTGTGTCGCGAGTGTGGCTTCGTGCCCGGCTGCGAGTCGTGCTCGACCTCGCTGACGTACCACGAGACCGGCTCGCGGCTCATGTGTCACCACTGCGGTGCGACCCGCTCGTTGCCTGCCGTGTGCCCGCGCTGCGCGAGCCCGTACCTGCGTCAGTTCGGCGCCGGGACGCAACGCGTCGAAGCCGAGCTCGAAGAGGTCGTCCCGGGCTGGCCCATCGTGCGCATGGACGCCGACACGACCAAGGGCAAAGGCGCCCACGAGCGGCTTCTCGCGCAGTTCGAGGCGCTCGAGACCGGCGTCTTGCTCGGAACGCAGATGATCGCCAAGGGTCTGGACTACCCGGACGTGACGCTCGTCGGGGTCATCGCGGCGGACGTGACGCTGCGGCTCCCGGACTTTCGCGCCGGCGAGCGGACGTACCAGCTGCTCGAGCAGGTGGCGGGTCGCGCAGGACGCGGCGAGCGTCCCGGCGAGGTCATCGTGCAGACGTACTGGCCGGACCACCCGGCCGTGCTGGCCGCCGCCGCCCACGACCCCTCGCTGTTCTACACACCCGAGAAGCTCGCGCGCCGCGAGCTCGGCTACCCGCCGTTCGGCCGGCTCGCCAACATCGTGGTGTGGGGACGCGCCCAGGATGAGGTCGCACGTACCGCAGGCGAGGTCGCCGCCGCGTTGACCGAGCGCATCCCCGATGACTGGCGCGTGCTCGGACCGAGCCCGGCGCCGCTCGCCCGGCTCAAGGGGGTATGGCGCTATCACGTGCTGGTCAAAGCGCCGGTCGGATCGGAGATCTCGGCCAGCGTCGCGGCCGCGCTCGCCGCCGTGCGGCGCGTCGACACGGTGTCGGTCGCGGCCGACATCGACCCGCTCGACCTGATGTAGCCGCTCGCGAAGCCTGCCGCAGACCGCAGACGCTACAATGAGCGGCAGGATAGTTGCTTGGACGACCTTGTACCGACCCCGCACGGAACCGGAGCCATGACCGTTCTCTCTCACCCAAACCCCGCCTTGGCGCAACGCGCCGGCGAAGTCGACCCGACGACCGACGACACGCTGCGCGAGCTGTGCACCCGCATGGCGCGCATCATGTATGACGCGCCCGGCATCGGCCTGGCTGCGCCGCAGGTCGGCGTGCTCAAGCGCGTGATCGTGTACGACCTCGACGATGAAGGCGGCCAGGGCCTCGTCGCCCTGTGCAACCCGGTCATCGTCGAGAGCAGCGAGGCGTGCGAGCTCGACGAGGAGGGCTGCCTGTCGCTGCCCGGTATCACCGTCGACGTCGAGCGCCCGTGCCGTGTCGTGTGCGAGGCCCAGTCCCTCAACGGCGTCGCGGTGCGCATCGAGGCCGAGGGGCTTCACGCGCGCCTGCTCCAGCACGAGATCGATCATCTCGACGGGAAACTCATCATCGACCGGGCCACCCCCGAGGAGCGCAAGGCCGCCCTGCGGCGGTACCGCGAAGCCCTCGAGGCTGGCGCCCGACCGGGCCAGACGAGCATCTGATCCGCATCCAGGGGAGGGACAACGCCGTGCGCGTAGTCTTCATGGGCACGCCTGACTTCGCCGTGCCGTCTTTGCGCGCGCTCGCGGACGGCCACGACGTCGTCGCCGTCTACACGCGCCCCGACGCCGTATCGGGTCGTGGCCGCAGCGCCCGTCCGTCGCCGGTCAAGACCGCCGCGGCCGAGCTCGGGGTACCGGTGATGCAGCCGCCCACCCTGCGCGAGGCTGCCGTCCACGAGGAGCTGAGGGCGCTGGCGCCCGACGCCATCGTCGTCGCGGCCTACGGCCTGATCCTCCCGCGCGAGGTGCTCGACATCCCGCCGCATGGGTGCGTGAACGTCCACGGCTCACTGCTGCCGCGCTGGCGCGGCGCGGCGCCGGTCCAGCGTGCGATCCTCGCCGGCGACAACGTGACCGGTGTGTCGATCATGCGCATGGAAGAGGGACTCGACACCGGTCCGTACTGCGTAGTCCGTCAGACCGACGTCGCCGCCAAGAGCGCGCCCGAGCTCACGACCGAGCTGGCGCTCCTCGGCGCCGACGCCCTCGTCGAGGCCCTTGAGCTCATCGCATCAGGTTGCGCCGTATGGGTGGCTCAAGACGACCAAGGCGCCACCTATGCCGACAAGATCTCAAAAGCCGACGTCGCCCTCTCGCCGCTCCTTTCGGCCGCAGACGCCACGCGCCGCGTGCGCGCGTCCAGCCCGCAGGCGCCTTCGCGCCTGAGCATCGCCGGCAAGACGATCACCGCACTGATGGTCGCCCCCTCCGACGCCGACCTGCCGCGCGGCGCCGTTGCCTGCACCAAGACCGCACTGATACTCGGGTTCGCCGATGGCGCACTCGCTTTTGAACGGATCAAACCTGAAGGCAAGGGCGAGATGGCCGGCTGCGACTTCGCTCGCGGACTGCGCCTCGACGCCGACACTCAGTGGGAGGCAGCATCGTGACCGCATCACCCGGAAGACTCGCCGCACGTGAGGTGATCACGCGCGTACGCTCTCGTGACGCCTACGCTCACGAGACCCTCGACACCGTCTTGCAGGAGCGCAAGCTCGACGCCCGCGAGGCGGCGTTCGCCACCCGTCTCGCGTACGGCGCCGTCGCGAGCCGCGGCACGCTGGACGAGGCGATCGCGCGGTTCGTCTCGGACCCCTCGAAGCTCGAGCCGCTCGTCAGCGACGCGCTGGCGTTGTCCGCCTACGAGATCCTGTTCGCCGAGACACCCGCGCGCGCCGCTGTCAGCCAGGGAGTCGACCTGGTCAAGGACGTGCAGCCGCGTGCGGCGGGGCTTGCCAACGCCGTCCTCAGACGCCTCGCGCAGGCGGCCCCCGAGTTCCCGTGGGGTGATCCGGCCCACGACCGTGCGGCGCTGGCTCGCAAGTACGCGCATCCCCGCTGGATGGTGGAGCGCATCATCCTCGACCGCTCAGAGGACCGCGCGCTGCCGATGCTGCAGGCCGACAACGAGCCCGGACCCCTGTTCCTCGCCGACCTGCCGCACCGCGGGGCCGACGTCGCAGCCGAACTGTCCCAGCGCGGCGTCGAGACCGAGCCGTGCGACCCTCCCGGGTGTCTGCGCGCGCTGGCGCCCGCTGCCGCGGTCAAGTCCGGGCTGCTCGGCAAGTCGGTGTTGGTGATCGACTCCGGCGCCCAGATGGCCGTGGCGGCGCTGAACGTAGCGTCGGGTGGCCGCTACCTGGAGATCGGAGCCGGACGCGGTTCGAAGACCCTGCTCGCTGCCTCGCGGGCCATGGCCGGCGGCGAGCCCGCGCGCATCGTCGCCGTCGACCTGCACGCTTTCAAGCTTGAGAGGCTCACGCGGGCGGCCGCGGACCTCGGAATCGCGGGCGTAGAGGTCGCCGCGGTCGACGCGACCGACGCGGTCGCCCTGAAGGCGGCCACCGATGCCGTACCGTTCGACGCGATCCTCATCGATGCGCCCTGCTCCGGGCTCGGCACCTTGCGGCGCCACCCCGACCGCCGCTGGCGCGCGACGCGCGAGGAGCCCGCTGCGCTGGCCGCGCTCGGAGGGGCTCTGCTCAACGCCGCTGCGCCGCTTGTGAAGCCCGGCGGTTTCGTGGTGTACTCGACGTGTACGGTGCTCCGCGAAGAGAACGAGGATGTCGTCCTCGGGTTCCTCGCGTCGGAGCAGGGGAGGGACTTCAGGATCGACTCGCTCGAAGCCGACGTCCCTGCCGCCTGGCGGAGCTCTCTGACCGCCGAGGGGTTCTTGCAGACCATGCCTTCGCCGGACGGTCCGGACGGGCATTTCGTCGCGCGACTCGTTCGCGCGACCTGACGCGCGGGCGCACGTCGCCCGCCACGACACGAGGGAGGCGACGTGCGCAGTACCAGAATCGTCGAGATGCTTGAGGTCACCGAGGCAGCCGCACTGGCGGCCGGCCACTGGATGGGGCTTGGCGACAAGCACGCGGCCGACAACGCGGCCGTAGAGGGCATGCGGACCGCGTTCAACGAGGTCGACATCTCTGGCACGATCGTCATCGGCGAGGGCGAGCGCGACGAGGCCCCCATGCTCTACATCGGCGAGGAGGTCGGGCGCGGCGGCGAGGCGATCGACATCGCCGTCGACCCGCTCGAGGGCACCAACCTCACCGCCTACGGTCAGCCCAACTCGTTGGCGGTGCTGGCGTTCGCCCCCAAGGGCACGCTGCTGCACGCGCCGGACACCTACATGAACAAGGTCGCCACCGGGCCCGCGGCCGCGAGCGCGATCCACATCGATGCGACGCCGACCGAGAACGTCCGTGCGGTCGCCAAGGCGCTCGACCGCGACGTGTCGGACCTGGTCGTCTGCATCCTCGATCGAGACCGGCACGTCGATCTGATCAACGAGGTCCGCCAGGCCGGTGCGCGCATCAGGCTCATCAGTGACGGCGACGTCTTCGGTGCGGTCGCCACGGCGATCGAGGGCACGGGCATCCACCTGTACCTCGGCATCGGTGCTGCGCCCGAAGGCGTTCTGGCGTGCGCCGCGATGAAGTGCATCGGCGGCTGCTTCATGGGTCGTTTCGAGTGGCGCAGCGACGAGGAGAAGGCACGCGCCGTCGACATGGGGACCTGCAACATCGATGACGTCCTCACGATGGACTGTCTCGTCAACACCGACGAGGCCGCCTTCATCGCCACCGGCGTGACCGACGGCGAGATGCTGCGTGGCGTGAAGTACTTCGGCCAGGGAGCCCGCACCAACTCGGTGGCCATGGATGCGAAGTCCAAGACGGTCCGGTTCATCGAGACGGTCTACCGCACCGGCGAGGACCGCTTCTGGGTCCGCATGGACTAGGTTCTGTTCGGTATCCCCGCGCGTCCTGCCCCGCCTAGGTTCGACTCGCGCGCAACGACAACGAAGGCCCCCGCGACATCTCGCGGGGGCCTTCGTTGTCACATCAGGTCTGTTCGATCAGCTGACCGCTGACGGGCAGGCCGCTCAGCCGCCGGACGCCGGCGCCGAAGCGCATCCGGCTCCCTCGTCTTTGGGACGTGGCTTGTAGTCGGTGTTGTGGAAGCCGGAACCCTTGAAGGCGACACCGACCGGAGTGAAGACCCTCTTGGCGGCACCGCCGCACTCGGGACAGCACTGCTCACTCGTATCGCCCATCGAGCGGGTGACCTCGAAGGCCTCATCGCAGGCGCTACATCGGTAGTCGTACGTGGGCATGGACGTGCGCACCTCTTTCATGACTCGGAGACGTGCTCAAGGTCAAGCACGATACCTGCCAATCCCCACACCTGCAAACCATCGCTTCCGCTACACTGGGTGACCGTGAACGAGCAGACCGAACATACCGATCCCCGCGACGGCGAGACCGAAGAGGTCCCCGCCGCTCTCGAGCCGACGCCAGAGGGCGAGCCGCAGGCGCCCGAAGGGGCGTTGCCCGCGGCCGACGAGGAGCCGTGGCCGGCGATACAGCCGTTCCCTTCGGCCTTCGTCGCCCCCGAGAAGCCCGCCGACGCCGCAGCCGCCGGACCGCCGTCGCTCGACCGCGTCCGCCCGCAGCGAGATCGTCTCGTGCCCGCGTGGGTCGTGCCTGTCCTGGCCGTGATCGCCGCGCTCGTGGTCGTCGGCGTCGCCGGGTTCTTTGGACTGCGTGCAACCAACACCGTCGAGGTTCCCGACGTGACCGGCGTCTCGCTCGGCGTGGCGCGCACGCGGCTGGCTCAGGCCGGTTTCGAAGCCCAGGTCACCGAGCGAAGGTTCAGCACGCAGCCTGCCGAGGAGGTGCTCGAGCAGTCTCCCGCCGGGGGCGCCACCGCCGAGAAGGGGAGCGCCGTGACGCTCGTCGTCTCCGCCGGCTCGGAAGACATGACGATGCCCGACGTCATCGGTGATGGCCTGACGCTGGCCCGCGGTGTCTTGGAGGGCAAGGGGCTCGTGGTCGTCGTCCAGACACAGGAGTCCGATCTGGCCAGCGACACGGTGTTGCTGTCCGTCCCTTCGGCCGGCGCCCCCGTCCGCACCGGAGACGAGGTGCGGCTGACCGTCGCCTCGCCCAAGGCCGGTGGCGGGTCGCTCAAGCCGTACCGCTTGCAGGGCATCACCGTGCTCATAGACCCCGCCCCGACGCCTGAGGCCGCGCCGGGTGTGACCGACGAGGTCGCCCGACGGCTGCGTGCGCTGCTGGAAGCCTCCGGCGCGACCGTCGTGATGAGCCGCTCAGAGGCCGAGACCGACGCACCGGTGGCCGATCGGACGAAGGCCGCCAAGGACAGCAGCGCCACGGTCTCGGTCGGCCTGTACGTGGATGCGACCGGCGCCGCCGGCCGCATCGTGTCGACGCCGGTGAGCGGCAACCCGGCGTTGGTGGCCAGCGCGGGCAAACTCGCCTCGGCCATCACCTCCGAACTCGCTGCGGCCGCCCCGCCGGTCGCGCGCGCCAACGCTCAGCCGGATCCGGTCCTGTCTGCCTCAGGGGCCCCGTGGGCCAAGGTCAGACTCGGCTCGGCCGCCAGCCGCCAAGACGAGTCGGCGTTCGCCGACCCGGGCTGGTTCGATCGGGTCGCCCGTGCGCTGTACGCGGCCCTCGGCAAGACCTACGACCTCGGGAGCGCGCAGTAGCGGGAAGCGCCGCCGCGGCTGCGGCACTTGTCCGCGCTGCTCGACTGTGCCACCATCGGCACTGCATCTGAATACCGTGTCGGGAGCTGCATGTGCGGCTGAGAGGCGGCTAGTCCGCGACCGAAAAGGACGGCCCCGGTAATGCGGGGTACGCACCACGGAAGCACCGCGTAGGCGGTGCCTCGGCTCACGCATCCCCCCGCACCCGTGTGGGCGCTCACGCGTCCGGGAAGCGAGGAGTCATGCGAAACGAACGTGTAAGGATCATCGTCGAGATCGGGCTGACGGTCGCGCTGTTCGCCGCGCTGCAGTATCTCGGCATCCGCCTGCCCATCAACATCGCGGGTGGCTCGATCTCGGTGGCGATGCTGCCGATCGTGGTCTTGGCGCTGCGGCGCGGGCCCCTGGTCGGCGTCGCGGCCGGCGCGCTGTGCGGCGTCGTTGACGGCCTGCTGCTCGAGCAGTTCTTCTTCCACCCGGTCCAGGTCGTCTTGGACTACCCGGTCGCCTTTGGCGCGGTCGGCCTGGCGGGTCTCGGCGCGGGTCAGGTCCGCCGAGCCACCGAGTCTCGCTCGACGCTCGGGGTCGGGCTGACCACCGTGCCGTGGACGATCCTCGGCTGTGCTGCGCGCCTCGGCGCCCACTGGGTCTCGGGCGTCATCTTCTTCGCGTCCAGCGCCCCTGCCGGCCAGGCGGCTTGGGTCTATTCGCTTCTCTACAACGCCAGCTACATCGTGCCCTCGACCGTCGCTGTCGCTGTTCTTGCGGCGCTGATCGTCCCGGTGCTGGAGCGCGCGGTCCCGCCCGCGACCGCCGCAGGCTCGGTGAGCTGACGATGAACGCGCTGCTCGTGGCCTCTGCGGCACACGACGGATCGGTCGCGCTCGTGCGCCGCCTCGCCGCCGACGCCGACCTCGTGATCGCCGTCGATGGCGGGGCGGACCTGTGCGCCGCCGCGGACGTGCGCCCCGACGTGGTCGTCGGCGACCTCGACTCGGCTTCTGAAGAGGTGATCGCCCAGGCGCACGCAGCTGCCGTCCCGGTCGCCTCCTTCCCGGCCGACAAGGACGTCTCCGACCTCGAGCTGGCCATGGCACATGCGAGAAGCGCCGGCGCCGATGCGCTGGTGGTCGTCGGCGCGCTCGGCTCGCGGCTCGATCATTCGCTCGCGAGCGTCGGGTCGATCGCGCGCGCGGCCGACCTTCGGCCCGTCGCCGCCGAACCGGGCTACGAGGTCAGGTTCCTCTCGTCGCTCGGTGCTCCCGAGACCCGGATCGAAGGCGACGGAGCGGTGTTCTCACTGATCGGCGTGTTCGAGGACGCGGTCGT
>CAZCRB010000007.1:28398-40544 GCA_964500985.1 uncultured Eubacteriales bacterium | reverse complement strand
TGTCGGGGCGGGCGAGCGACACCCCGGCGCTGCTCGAGCGCGTCTGCGAGCTCGCGGCCGACACCGGGGGGTTCTCGGCAGCATGGGCGCTGCTGCGCACCGACGAGGGCGGATTCGAGCACGCCGGCCGCGTGGGTTTTGGCGAGGCGGCCCTCGAGGTCCTCGAGGGCGTGCGCACGCGTGCGCTGGTCGAGGACGGTCCGATGCTGCAGGAACTCGCGGCGGGTCAGATCGTGGCGAGCAACGACATCGCACGCGATCCCGCGAGCCCGTGGTACACGCTGTCGACGTCCGAGGGGTTCCACTCGGTCGCGGCGTTCGCGGTCCTCGGTCCGCTCGGGATGGTGGCCACCGTCACGCTGTTCGCCCCCAAGCCCGGCTGGTTCGACGCGCCTGAGATCGACATCCTGCGCACCCTGCAGAGCGCCCTCGGCTTCGCTGCCGACCGGATCGCTCTTGAGAGGCGCCGCCTGGAGGCCGAAGAGGCCCTCGGACGGAGCGAACAGGTGTATCGCAATCTCTTCGAGCGCCTGCCTCAGCCCATGTGGGTCTTTGAGAAGCGCGGTCTGGCCTTTCTCGCGGTCAACGACGCCGCGGTCGCGAAGTACGGCTATTCGCGCGCCGAGTTCTTGGCGATGACGATCCTCGACATCCGCCCCCGCGATGAGGTGCCCAGTGTGCTCGGGCGCATCAGCGCCGTGCACGACCAAGACGGCTTCGAGGACGCGGGCGTGTGGACCCACAGAGACAAGTCGGGTCGTACGTTTCCTGTCCACATCTACGCGCATCCCATCGTGTGGGAGGGCAAGGACGCGCAGATCATCCTCGCGAGCGAGGTGGCACGCGTCGAGTGAAACGACCCGCGAACGGCGTTGCCCCTCGCGGCACAGTGCGCTACTCTCGGACAGACCTTTAAGTACCGGTCCCGTGAGGCCGGCAAGGACGCAGAACTCGATACCGCAGCCGCGCGCCGATGCGCGCTCACACACCCGTAGCGATGATGCCTCTTGCCGGAACACCGGACAGGAGGCGTTTCTCGTTATCGGAGGTGGAGCGTGGAGTTCCGCACCAAAGCAACGGTGATGGACGGCGACGCGATATCGCGCGCTGTGACCCGAATCGCCCACGAGATACTCGAAGCCAACAAGGGCGCGGGCAACCTCGCGCTCGTCGGCATCGTGACTCGGGGCGCGGCGCTGGCCGACGTGCTGGCCGCCCGCATCGCCCAGATCGAAGGCGTCGACGTCCCGGTGGGCACGCTCGACATCAGCTTCTACCGTGACGACCTCGACCGTCGTCTCAATCCCGAGGTGCACCGCACCGACATCCCGTTCGCCGTCGAGGACCGCGACATCGTGCTCGTCGACGACGTGCTGTTCACGGGCCGCACGATCCGGGCGGCGCTCGACGCGCTCATGGACTACGGACGCCCGTGCTCGGTGCAGCTCGCCGTGCTCGTCGACCGCGGCCACCGCGAGCTGCCGATCCGCGCGGACTACGTGGGCAAGAACGTGCCCTCGTCGAGCCGCGAGCGCGTGACCGTGCGCCTGGCGGCGCTCGACGGTCGCGACGCCGTGGAGATCCTCGAGCGCGCCGATGAGAACGAGGGGGGCGAGGAGTAGGTGCTATCCACCCGTCACATCATCGAGATGAGCGATCTTTCCACCGATGACATCCAGGTGATCCTGGACACCGCCGACTCGTTCAAGGAGGTCAACGAGCGGCGCATCAAGAAGCTGCCGACGCTGCGGGGCCGCACGGTGGTCAACCTGTTCCTCGAGCCGTCGACCCGCACCCGGACGAGCTTCGAGATCGCCGCCAAGCGCCTGTCCGCGGACGGCATCAACTTCACGGCGTCGGCCTCGGCGACGGTGAAGGGCGAGTCGCTCGCCGACACCGCAGCGACGCTGTCGGCGATGGCGTGTGACCTCGTCGTCGTGCGGCACAAGTTCGCGGGTGCCCCGCGCATCCTCGCGGAGCAGATGGACGCGCACGTGGTCAACGGCGGCGACGGCATGCACCAGCACCCCACCCAGGCGCTGCTCGACCTGTACACGATGCGCGAGCGTCTCGGGCACCTCGAGGGCCTGACGGTGGGTATCGTCGGCGACATCGCACACAGCCGCGTGGCCGGCTCGCTGATCCCGGCGCTCAAGATGGTCGGCGCGACACCGGTGCTCGTCGGGCCCCCCACGCTGATGCCGGCGCGCCCCGACGTGCTGGGCGCCGAAGTCGCCGGGTCGCTCGACGAGGTGCTCGGCGACCTCGACGTGGCCTACATGCTGCGCATCCAGATGGAGCGTGCCGAGGGCATGCCGTTCCCGAGCGTGCGCGAGTACTCGCGCCTCTTCGGCCTCAACGAGGCGCGTCTCGGCCGCATGAAGCCCGCGGCCATCGTCATGCACCCCGGTCCGATGAACCGCGGTGTCGAGATCAGTGCGGCGGTCGCCGATTCCGACCGCTCGCTCATCCTCGATCAAGTCAACTCGGGTGTGGCGGTCCGCATGGCCGTCATGTACCTGCTTCTGGGAGGTGAGTCGGGTGGCGCTTCTGCTTAGGGGCGGTCGTGTGGTCGATCCGAGCGTCGGGCTCGATGCGGTGTGCGACGTCGTCATCCGTGACGGCGTGATCGTCGAGATCGGGACGGACCTGTCCATCCCCAAGGGCGAGATCGTGGAGTGCGCCGAGAAGGTCGTGCTACCGGGCCTCGTCGACATCCACACGCACCTGCGCGAGCCGGGCTTCGAGTACAAAGAGGACGTCGAGAGCGGCACGCGCGCCGCGGCACACGGCGGGTTCACCGCCGTCGCGGCGATGCCCAACACCAGCCCCGTCGCCGACGAGGGCGCCGCGATCCGGTTCCTCGTGGAACGAGCGGCACAACGCGGCAAGGTGCGCGTGCTGCCGATCGGTGCGATCACGGTGGGCCAGAAGGGCGAGGCGCTCGCCGAGATGGGCGACATGCTCGCCGAGGGCGCGGTAGCGTTCTCCGACGACGGCCACGGCATCCAGAGCACGGGCATGATGCGTCTGGCGATGGACTACGCCAAGCAGTTCGGCACCACGATCATCGCGCACTGCGAGGACGAGTCGCTCGCCGGGAAAGGCGTCGTCAACGAGGGCGTCGTGTCGACCCGGCTCGGCTTGGCCGGCTGGCCCGAGCAGGCCGAGGAGATCGCCGTGGCCCGCGACATCGCGCTCGCCGAGCTCACCGGCTGCCGTCTGCACCTCGCGCATCTCTCGACCGCCGGCTCGATCGAGCTCGTGCGCGCGGCCAAGGCGCGCGGCGCGGCCGTCACCTGCGAGGTGACGCCGCACCACCTGTTCCTCGACGAGGACGCGATCGGCTCGGACTACGACACCAACCTCAAGATGAATCCGCCGTTGCGGACGGCTGCTGATCGCGAGGCGCTCATCGCGGGCCTGCTCGACGGCACGGTCGACGCGATCGCGACCGATCACGCCCCGCACGCCGCGCACGAGAAGGCCCTCGAGTTCGAGCTCGCGCCGTTTGGCACGACCGGACTGGAGACCGCACTGTCGCTCGTGATCACCAACCTGGTGAACCGCGAGATCCTCGACTGGGCCGGCGTCGCCTCGCTGATGGCGCACGGACCGCGTGCCGCAGTGGGTATCGACCCGGTACGCATCGAGCCGGGGGCGGTCGCCGACCTGACCATCATCGACCCCGAGGCGCGCGTCGAGGTCACGCCGGCGTTTTTCGAGAGCAAGTCGGCCAACTCGGCGTTTCTCGGGGCTACACTACTCGGCAAAGCATCCGACGTGCTCGTCGGGGGCTACTTCGCCCTTCGTCACGGAAAGGTGGTCGACTGAGTGTCGAGCCGACCTAAAGCGGTTCTCGTACTCGAGGACGGGACGGTCTTCGAGGGGTTCGCGTGTGGTGCTCTTGGGGAGGCCACCGGCGAGCTGTGCTTCAACACGTCCATGACCGGCTACCAAGAGGTCCTCACCGACCCCAGCTACGCCGGGCAGATCGTGACCATGACGATGCCGCACATCGGCAACTACGGGGTCAACGGCGCCGACATGGAGTCCGCCGGGGTCGCCGCGACCGGCTTCGTGGTGCGCGAGATGTGCTCCGAGCCGTCCAACTGGCGCAGCGAGCAGTCGCTGCCGCGCTTCCTTGAGGAGCGCGGTGTCGTCGCCATCGAGGGCGTCGACACCCGCCGCATCGTCAAGCACCTGCGTGACAAGGGTGCGATGCGCGCGATCATCTCGGCTGACGACCTCGACCGCGACTCGCTGCTCGCCAAGGTCCAGGCCGCGCCCGGCCTCGTCGGCCGCGACCTCGTCCGTGAGGTCGCCGTGACCGAGCGCTACCGTTGGGGTGGCCCGGTGCCGGGCTGTGGCCTTCCGGTCGACACGGGCGTGCTGCCGGTGGAACCGCGCTACCGCGTGGTGGCGATGGACTCCGGCGTCAAGTTCAACATCCTGCGCAATCTGGCCGAGATCGGCTGCGAGGTCCACGTCGTGCCGCCCACCACGAGTGCCGCCGAGGTGCTCGCGCTCGAGCCCGACGGCGTCTTTCTCGCCAACGGCCCGGGAGACCCGGCTGCGGTCGACTACCTCTACGGCACGCTGCGCGAGCTGATCGGGGTCAAGCCGGTCTTTGGCATCTGCCTCGGCCACCAGATGCTGTCGCTGGCCGTGGGCGCCGACACCTACAAGCTCAAGTACGGCCACCGCGGCGGCAACCAGCCGGTCAAGAACCTGCTGACCGGGCAAGTCGAGATCACGAGCCAGAACCACGGGTTCTGCGTGGACTTCGGCAGTATCGGCGCCCTCGATGTCGAAGAGAGCGGCGGGCTGTCGTTGGACGTCGCCGACATCGGCGCGTGGGTGGCCGCCGGCGTCGCACCGGTCGTTCGTTCCGAGCGGTTCGGGCGCGTGCAGCTGACGCACGTGAACCTCAACGACATGACCACCGAGGGCATCCGGCTGCTCGACGTGCCGGCGTTCTCGGTCCAGTACCACCCCGAGGCGGCTCCGGGCCCGCACGACGCGCGCTACCTGTTCGGGGCTTTCGCACGGCTGATGGACGGTTCTGAAGATCTGTTCGGCGCACGGCGTTGATGAAAGGCGTCTGAAGATGGCTATCTCCTTCATGCTGGTCCCCATCGGCCTCGAGCCGCGCGACGCGCGGATGCTGCAGTACGTGTGCGGGCTTGAGGACCAGTCGGTCAAGCGCGTGCTGATCGCCACGGCGGTCGACGCCGGTGGCTTGGAGGCGCCGGTCGTGGCAGCCGAGATGGACCGTGCCCGCGAGAAGCTCGCCGCGATGGCGGCGCCCCTCAAGGGGTGCGACCTCGAGGTCGAGATGCGGGTCGTCACCGGCGATCCGACCCAGGCGATGCTCGCGCTCGCCCAGCAGGCGCACGTCGACGTCTTGTGCTGCGGCACGGAGGGCAAGTCGCTCGTCGACTACCTGTTCTCGGGATCGGTGTCGGAGAACCTCTTCACCTCGGGCGAGGTCCGTACGATGACCGTCCGCTACGCGGACCTCGAGGGCGCCGCCGACCCGTCCCAGCTCGCCCGCGACTTCGCCCGGCGCCTCGTGATCCCGATCGACTTCTCGTCGACGTCGACGCGCGCGTTCCTCTCGGCCTTCGAGCGCCCGGAGTCCGCGCTCGGCACCGTCCACGCGCTGCACGTCGTGCCCGAAGGCACCACCGAGGACGAGCGCGCGCAGGCTCAGTCCAAGCTCGAGCACCTCGTCGAGATGGCCGAGTGCGACAGCGACAAGGTCGTCACGGTGATCCGCGAGGGCAAGCCCGGCGACGCGATCATGGACTACATCCACGAGATCGACGCGACCGGCGTCGTGACCGGCCAGCGCGGCCGCGGCCGCCTGCAGCGCGTGGTTCTCGGCAGCGTCTCGATGAGGCTGCTGCGCGAGGCGCCCTGCCCGGTCGTGGTCCAGCCGTAGGACCGCATGTCCGACGTCGCGGCTGCCGCGCCGCTCGTCGGTGAGACGCACCACCGCACGACCCCGTAACGACAGACCACCGCAGCAAGGAGCAAGATGCCCCGCCGCGAAGACATCAAGAAGATCCTCGTGATCGGCTCGGGCCCGATCGTCATCGGACAGGCCTGCGAGTTCGACTACTCGGGCGCCCAGGCGTGCAAGGTGCTCAAGGACGACGGCTTCGAGGTCGTGCTCGTCAACAGCAACCCGGCCACGATCATGACCGACCCGGGCCTCGCCGACCGCACCTACGTCGAGCCGATCACGCCCACGTTCGTCGAGAAGGTCATCGCCGCCGAGAAGCCCGACGCGCTGCTGCCCACGCTGGGCGGCCAGACGGGCCTGAACTGCGCCGTCGCACTCGCCGAGGCGGGTATCCTCGACGAGTACGGCGTCGAGCTCATCGGCGCCAAGCTCGACGTCATCAAGAAGGGCGAGGACCGCAAGCTCTTCGCCGAGGCGATGGAGCGCATCGGCCTCGACGTGCCCAAGAGCGGCTACGCCTACTCGCTCGAGGACGCGGAGCGCCTCGTGGCCGAGCTCGGCTACCCGATCGTGGTGCGGCCGAGCTTCACCATGGGCGGGGCGGGCGGCGGCATCGCCTACAACCACGAGGAGCTGCGCGACATCGTGACCCACGGCGTGGCGCTCTCGCCGGTGGGCGAGGTGCTCGTCGAGGAAAGCGTCATCGGCTGGAAAGAGTTCGAGATGGAGGTGATGCGCGACGTCGCGGACAACGCGGTCATCGTGTGCTCCATCGAGAACTTCGATCCCATGGGGGTGCACACCGGCGACTCGATCACCGTCGCTCCCGCGCAGACCCTCACGGACCGCGAGTACCAGGTCATGCGCGACGCCTCGATCGCGATCCTGCGCGAGATCGGCGTGGAGACGGGCGGCTCCAACGTCCAGTTCGCGGTCAACCCCGCCAACGGGCGGATGACCGTCATCGAGATGAACCCGCGCGTGAGCCGCTCGAGCGCGCTCGCCTCGAAGGCCACCGGCTTCCCGATCGCCAAGATCGCCGCCAAGCTCGCCGTGGGCTACACGCTCGACGAGATCGACAACGACATCACGCGCGAGACGCCCGCGTGCTTCGAGCCGAGCATCGACTACACCGTCGTCAAGGTGCCGCGTTTCGCCTTCGAGAAGTTCAAGGGCACCGACGAGACGCTCACCACCCGCATGAAGTCGGTGGGCGAGGTCATGGCCATCGGCCGCACGTTCGAAGAGGCGCTCGGCAAGGCGATGCGCTCGCTCGAGAACGGGCGGGCCGGTCTTGGCGCTGACGGCAAGGACGTCTTCGAGGAGCACAAGTTCGACGAGTTCCTCGCCGTCCCCAACGAGAAGAGGCTCTACTACGTCACCGAGGCGCTGAGGCGCGGCCGTTCGGTCGAGGAGCTCAACGCGATCACGCACATCGACCCGTGGTTCCTGCGCCGCATCGCCGACATCGTCGCGGCGGAGCGCGTCATCGCCGGACGCTCGCTCGACGCGATCTCGGCCGACGAGCTGCGCGACGCAAAGCGCATCGGGCTCTCCGACGCGCAGATCGCGCACCTCACCGGCACGACCGAGGCGGCGGTCCGCGCGGTCCGCAAGGCCGTGGGGGTCCGTCCGACCTTCAAGTCGGTCGACACCTGCGCCGCCGAGTTCGAGGCGTTCACGCCGTACTACTACAAGACCTACGAGGACGACGACGAGGTCGCCCCCGCCGAGCGTCCCCGCGCCATGATCCTCGGCGCCGGTCCCAACCGCATCGGGCAGGGCATCGAGTTCGACTACTGCTGCGTGCATGCGTCCTACGCGCTCCACGACGCCGGCTACGAGACGATCATGGTCAACTGCAACCCGGAGACCGTCTCGACGGACTACGACACCTCTGACCGGCTGTACTTCGAGCCGCTCACGTTCGAGGACGTCATGGACATCGTCGACGTCGAGCGGCCGGCAGGCGTCGTCGTGACCTTCGGCGGCCAGACCCCGCTCAAGCTCGCCAAGGCGCTCGAGGCCGCGGGCGTGCCGATCATGGGCACCAAGCCCGAGGCCATCGACCTGGCCGAGGACCGCCGCCGGTTCAGCGCGATCCTCGACGAGCTCCAGATCGCCTATCCCGCCGCCGGTACCGCCAACACCTACGAAGAGGCGCTCACGGTCGCGCGCAACATCGGCTTTCCGCTGTTGGTGCGGCCCAGCTACGTGCTCGGCGGGCGGGGCATGGTCATCGCCTACAACGAGCACTACCTCGAGAAGTACATGGCCGAGGCGACGCTGATCTCCCCGGACCACCCGGTCCTGCTCGACAAGTTCCTCGAAGGTGCCATCGAAGTCGACGTCGACGCGGTCTGCGACGGCGAGACCGTGTTCATCGGCGGCGTCATGGAGCACATCGAGGAGGCGGGCATCCACTCGGGAGACTCGGCCTGCTGCATCCCGCCGTTCACCCTCGGCTCCGAGACGATCGAGCAGATCCGCGCTCACACCCGCGCTCTCGCGCTGCGACTCGGCGTTCGCGGTTTGATGAACGTGCAGTTCGCGGTCAAGGACGCGGCCGTCTACGTGCTCGAGGTCAACCCGCGCGCCAGCCGCACCGTGCCGTTCGTGAGCAAGGCGACCGGCGTGCCGCTCGCCAAGGTGGCCGCGCGCGTCATGGCCGGCGAGAAGCTCACGGAGATGGGTCTGCCCAGTGACGCCGTCGAGCCGACCCGCTTCTGCGTCAAGGAGGCGGTCATGCCGTTCGGGCGGTTCCCGGGCGCCGATTCGGTCCTCGGTCCCGAGATGAAGTCGACCGGCGAAGTGATGGGCGTGGCCGGCGATTTCCCGGCCGCGTACGCGAAGAGCCAGTTGGCGATCGACTACTCGCTGCCCACCAGCGGCGTGGCCTTCGTCAGCGTGTGCGACCGCGACAAGCGCCATGTCGTGCCGCTCGCCAAGCACCTGCAGCTGCTCGGGTTCGAGATCATGTCGACGCGCGGGACCGCCAAGGCGCTGCGCGCGGCGGGTATCCCCGTCTCCGAGGTGCTCAAGAAGCACGAGGGGCGGCCCAACGTGCTCGACGAGATCGCCAACGGACGCGTCCAGCTCGTGATCAACACGCCGTTCGGTCAGGAGACGCGTTCGGACGGCTATCACATCCGCGCCGCGGCGATCCGTCACGGGATCACCAACATCACGACGTTGCCGGCCGCATCGGCGATCGTGCAGGCGATCGAGGCCATCAAGGAGGACCGTCTCGGCGTCTGCGCGCTGCAGGACTTCGACGCGCCGCAGCCCTGCCTTGCTCCGGGCGCCCTGACCACCGGTGAGCTCGAGGACGGCGCGCTGTGACGGTTCGTCCCGCACCCGCCCTCGAGAAGACGCGCGTGGTGCGCAACGAGCGCATCGCGCCCGGCGTCGGGCTGATCGAGCTATATGCTCCGCGCTGCGCCGGCGACGTGCGTCCGGGACAGTTCGTGCACCTGCGTGTCGCTGCCGGCTCAGACATCATCTTGCGCCGTCCGTTCTCCGTTCACCGGGCGCACGGCGACAGTATCGAGATCCTCTACCAGGTGCTCGGTGAAGGCACGCTGAGACTCGCCGAGAAGCCCGCCGGTGACGAGTCGATGGACCTCATCGGCCCCCTCGGGCACGGATGGCAGGCGGGGGAGGGCATCGCCCACGCGCTGATCGTGACGGGCGGTCTCGGCGCCGCTCCGCTCGGCATGCTGGCCGAGCAGCTCGCCGAGCGCGGCGTCGCGGTCTCGGTCGCGATGGGTGCGCCGACCGCCGAGCGACTCGTCGCCCGTTCGCTGTACGAGCGGGTCGCGCGTCGCGTGGAGGTCGCCACGGACGACGGCAGCGCGGGTGAGCGTGGCTTCGTGACCGCCATCAGCGAGCGCCTGCTCGCCGCGGAGTCCTTCGACACCGTGTACTGCTGCGGGCCCGAGGCCATGCAGCGCATCGTGGCGACACAGGCCGCCGCGCATGCGGTGCCCTGTCAGGTCTCACTCGAGCGGCTGATGGCGTGCGGCATCGGTGCCTGCCTCTCGTGTGTCGTCACCACCCGAGACGGGCTGCGACGCGCGTGCGTCGACGGTCCTGTCTTCGCTGCCGAGGAGGTGGTCTGGGATGCGTCGGAGATCCCGCCGAAGCACTAGGCCGGCCGTCTCGCCCTGGTCCGGGCCGCTGGCATGCGTCCCGCTGATCGAGCAGCGTCCAATTGACCCGCGGATGTTCTCGCAGGTCGCACGGGGTGCGCGCCGATGAAGCTCACTGTCGACATGAGCGTGAGTCTTGGCACTCTTTCGTTGAAGAATCCCGTCATGACGGCCTCGGGCACGTTCGCGAGCGGGCGGGAGTTCGCGGATTTCGTGGACCTGAGCCGGCTCGGTGCGATCGTCACCAAGGGCGTCTCGCTTGAGCCGTGGCCGGGCAATGCGAGTCCGCGCATCGCCGAGACCGCGAGCGGCATGCTGAACTCCATCGGGCTGCAGAACCCCGGCGTGGAGGCGTTCTGCGCCAAGGACCTGTCCTGGCTTGCTGACAACGCTCCTGACACGCCGGTGATCGTCAACGTGAGCGGCCACTCTATCGCCGAGTACCGCGCGGTGGTGGAGCGCTTGGAGGCGGAACCGGGCGTCGCCGCCTACGAGCTCAACATCTCGTGCCCCAACGTGGACGCGGGGGGCATGGCGTTCGGTACCGACTGCGCGGCCGCCGCCGAGGTGGTGCGCGCCGTACGTCCCGTCACGCGCAGGCCGCTCATCGTCAAGTTGAGCCCCAACGTCACCGACATCGTGTCGATCGCACGATCGGTCGAGGACGCGGGGGCCGATGCGGTGTCACTCATCAACACGCTGCTGGGCATGGCGATCGATCTGACCACGTTCAGGCCCAAGCTCGCCCGCGTCGTCGGGGGGCTGTCCGGGCCGGCCATCAAGCCGGTGGCGCTGCGTATGGTGTGGCAGGTGGCCAACGCGGTGGCGGTACCGGTCGTCGGCATGGGCGGGATCACGACGCCTGAGGACGCCGCCGAGTTCCTGCTTGCCGGTGCGGCCGCCGTGAGCGTGGGGACCGCCAACTTCGTCGACCCGACCACCACGATGCGCGTCGTGGACGGGCTCGAGGGGTTGTGTCGCGAACGCGGTATCGCCGCGGTACGTGAGTTGGTCGGCGCGCTCAAGACCTGACCCGAGCAGGCATCCCGAGTCTCATTCACGGAAGGTACGGACAGTGATCGATATCCCTGCAGGTGACCGCCTGATCGTCGCGCTCGATGCCGAGCCCAAGGAGGCGTTGGCGCTCGCTCGTTCCCTCGAGGGCACGGTGCGCTGGCTCAAGGTCGGCATGACGTTGTTCTACGCGGCCGGGCCCGAGATCGTGCATCGACTGCGCGACATGGGCTTCGAGGTGTTCCTGGACCTCAAGCTCTACGACATACCGCACCAGGTCTTCGGGGCCGCGGAGGCGGTCTCGCGCCTTGGAGTCGGCATGCTCACCGTGCATGCGTCCGGCGGTTCGGCGATGATCGAGGCGGCATGCCGGGGCGCCGCGAGCGGCGCGGCCGCGGCAGGGTGTGCCCCGCCGTCCATCCTGGCCGTCACGGTCCTCACCAGTTTCGACGACGCTATGCTCGCCGCGACCGGCGTCGAGCGTCCCGTGTCCCTCCAGGTACCGGTCCTGGCGCGCGTGGCCAAGGCCGGGGGAGCCGACGGTGTCGTGTGCTCCCCGCACGAGGCCGCCGAGATGCGCGAACTGCTGGGCGAGCGCGCTCTCGTGGTCACCCCGGGGGTACGCCCGGCGGGCAGCGCGGTGGGCGACCAGTCGCGTGTCGCGACGCCGGCCGCTGCGCTCACCGCTGGCGCCAGCCACCTGGTCGTCGGTCGGCCCATCACCGGCGCACCTGTCCCTGCCGACGCCGCAGGAGAGATCACCGCAGAGATGGAAGGAGCGCTGGCATGGCCGAACAGCTGACCGACGCGCAGGTGCTTGAGGAGCTCGAGGCGGCGGACGCCATCAGGACGGGGCACTTCGTCCTCACGAGCGGACGCCACAGCGGCACCTACGTGCAGTGCGCCCGCATTCTCGAGGACCCCGCATTGACCACGCGGCTGGCGCAGACCGCCGTCGCACGGCTTCCCGAGGGTCTGGACGTCGACCTCGTGGCCGCGCCGGCCGTCGG
>CAZCRB010000007.1:0-28298 GCA_964500985.1 uncultured Eubacteriales bacterium | reverse complement strand
TCGCACGGCTTCCCGAGGGTCTGGACGTCGACCTCGTGGCCGCGCCGGCCGTCGGCGGCCTGATCATCGGATTCGCGGTGGCGCAGGCATTGGGGGTCAAGTTCATCTTCAGTGAACGTGAAGCCGGCAAGATGGTTCTCCGTCGCTCATTCGAGGTGCCCGAGGGCGCGCGTGTTCTCGTCGTCGAGGACGTCGTAACCACAGGTGGCAGCGTTGCGGAGGTCATCGATCTGGTCCGCGCGGGGGGCGGCGAGGTCGTCGGGGTCGTGTCACTGATCGACCGCGGCGGCGACAAGGCGTTCACGGATGACTTCTGGCCTCTACTTCGACTCGAGGTTGAATCTTGGGACCCCGCGTCTTGCTCGCTGTGTGCGTCCGGAGTCGAGGTCTACTCGCCGGGGTCTCGCCGGCTCAAGTAAACGGTGCTTGGCATTACCGCAGGTCAGGGGTAGCATGGTCTGCATATCAGGGGAGACTCGCCGTCCCGTGGCGGCGATGGACAAGCAAGAGATTCGCCCCGCCTGGGAGACGAGGAGGAACCATGGCACTTCCGAACCTGTCGCCGGAGGACCGCGCGAAGGCGCTCGCCAAGGCCGCTGAGGCGCGCCAGAAGCGCGCCGAGCTTCGCGGTCAGCTCAAGGAAGGCAAGATGAGCTTCGCCGAGGTCATGAAGAAGTCGGACGATCCCATCGTCGCCCGCATGAAGGTCCTCACGCTGCTCGAGTCGCTTCCGGGCTACGGCAAGGCGAAGGCCACCAAGCTGATGGAGGAACTCGAGATCTCCGAGAGCCGCCGCGTTCAGGGCCTCGGTGCCCGCCAGCGCGAGCAGCTCATGGAGCGCCTCGGCTAGTCGCGGTTCATCCTGCGACACCCGCCGCGATACCTTGGCACGCAAAGGCAATCTCTTCATAGTCTCCGGCCCCTCGGGAGCCGGCAAAGGGACCCTGGTGAAGGAACTCCTCCGCCGGGTCCCTGACGTGTGGGTCTCCGTGTCGGTGACGACACGCGCGCCGCGGCGTGGCGAAGTGGAGGGCAAGCACTACTACTTCGTCAGCGATGCGCAGTTCGATCGACTCGTGGACTCCAACGGGCTTCTCGAGTGGGCCGAGGTCCACGGCAACCGGTACGGCACGCCGACCGCCGCGGTGACCGAGAAGATCGCCGAGGGTCGCCAGGTCATCCTGGAGATCGACCCGCAGGGGGCGTTCCAGATCCGCGACGTGCTCCCGCAGACGGTGCTCGTGTTCATCGTTCCACCCTCCAAGGAGGAGTTGGAGCGCCGTCTCGTAGGAAGAGGTAGCGAGACAAAAGAGCAGGTAGCGGTACGAATGCGCACCGCCGAGCGCGAGCTCGAACTTGTGGGAGAGTACGACCATGTGGTAATAAACGACTCTGTTGCCCGCGCCACCGACGAGCTAGTGGGCATCATCGATACATACGCCGACGACGAGGAGTCGTGACCTTATGTCCGTTATCAATCCTGAGATCGATGACCTGCTTGCCACGGTCGACTCGAAGTACACCCTGTGCATCATCTCCGCCAAGCGCGCCCGCCAGATCAACGACATGATCCACGGTGTCCGTGACCAGGCGCTCCTGACGATGCCGACGAGCGAGATCGCCAAGCTCACCTCCACCAAGCCGCTCTCGCTGTCGATGGAGGAGATCGCCGCCGGCGATGTCAGCTTCGAGCGCACCAAGGACAGCTACAAGTAGCGACGAGCGAGCACGTGTACGAACGCGTCTGCCTCGTCAGCTATCACGAGATCGGCCTCAAGGGCCGTAACCGCTCAGTCTTCGAGCGCCGCCTCCGGGACAACCTGGATGCGGCGCTCGCGGGTCTGCCGGTCGCGCGCACCGAGCGCATCAGCTCCCGCCTGCTCGTACGCGTGACGGATCCCGAGCGCGTGCGCGAGGTCGCGGACCGTATCGCCCAGATCCCCGGCGTGAACTCCGTGGCGCCCGGCTATCGCATCGGGCGGGCGCCCGACGAGATGGAGCGCGCGGCGCTGCAGGCGCTCGCGGACGCCGGTGCCCACGAGACGTTTCGCGTCCAGTCGCGGCGTTCGAACACGGACTATCCCGAGACCAGTCTCGCGATGAACATCCGGATCGGGCAGTACCTGGTCGACAACGGTGGAGGCCGCGTCGACCTCGGCTCACCGGACGTGACCGTCAGCGTCCAGGTGGTCCAAGGCGACTGCTACGTGTCGTCGGTCAAGATACCGGGCATCGGCGGCCTGCCGGCCGGTACCGCGAGCCGGGTGATCTCGCTGCTCTCCAGCGGTATCGACTCGCCGGTCGCGACGTGGCGCCTGCTGCGGCGCGGGGCGGTCGCGATCGGGGTCCACTTCTCGGGCCGTCCGCAGGTGAGCGACTCGAGCGAGCGGCTGGTGGCCGAGCTCGGTGACGTCCTCGCGCTGACCGGTGGCCTCGGCCGCATCTACATCGTCCCGTTCGGCGATCTCCAGAAGGAGATATCGCTGCTCTCGCCGCCGGACCTGCGCGTCTTGCTCTACCGGCGGCTCATGATCCGCGTCGCCGAGGCGATCGCGGCGGTCGAGCGCGCAAAGGCGCTCGTGACGGGCGAGTCGCTCGGGCAGGTGGCGAGCCAGACGCTGGAGAACATCGCGGCGGTCGACGAGGCCGCGACGCTGCCGGTCCTGCGCCCGCTCATCGGTAACGACAAGCTGGAGATCATGGCCGACGCTCGGCGGATCGGGACCTACGAGCTCTCGATCCAAGACGCCGAGGACTGCTGCACGCTGTTCATGCCGCGCAATCCCGAGACGCACGCCAAGCTCACCGATGTGCTCGACGCCTGGAACGAGCTGGACACCGAGCGCATGGTCGCAGACGCGCTCGCCGGCCTCGAGTGGATCGATTACAAGAGCACCGGCTACCGTCCGCCCAAGCGCTGGCCGACACCGGCGGGCGAGCGGGGGTCGAGCGCCGCCATCGCCGCACAGCGCGACGCCGAGTGGCGTGCCGGGCGGGCGGCCCGCGACGCGGCCCGAGACGCCGCCCGCGAGGCTGCCGCTAGCCCCGATGACCCGGCCGGCGCGGGCCTCTCGGAGTGAGCGTGCGCTCCTCACGGCTGCGCGTCCTGGCGCTCGAACCGTACTACGGCGGTTCGCACCGTGCGGTCCTCGACGGGCTGGTGGAGCGCATCGACGCCGACTGGACGCTGCTCACTCTTCCGCCCCGAAAGTGGAAGTGGCGCATGCGCGGAGCGGCGATCACGATGGCCTCACAGATCGCGCAGATGGAGCGCGACGGCGCGGATCTGGCGTTCGACGTCGTCTTCGCGTCGACCTTCATCAACCTCGCCGAGTTCCGCGGGATGGTGGCAGCGTCGGTGGCAGCGGTACCGGCGGTCGTCTACTTCCACGAGAACCAGTTGCTCTATCCCAACCGTCACACCGCTGACTGGGACTACCAGTTCCCGCTCACCAACATCACGAGCGCGATCAGCGCGCAGTGCTGCGCGTTCAACACCCGCTGGAACCTCGACGGCTTCGTGTCGCAGATCCCCGGCTTCATGCGCGAGTTCCCCGACCATCGGCCCGTCGGGTTGGACGAGCTGATCGCCGCGAAGTCCCGCGTCGTCCACGTGCCCTTCGACCCCGTTCCCTTCGACGCTGCGGGGTGGGAGAGGGGGGCGCGCTGCCGGATCGTGTGGCCGCACCGCTGGGAACACGACAAGAACCCTGAGGAGTTCTTCGCGGCGGTCTCTACGCTGGCTGCCGAGGGGCTCGATTTCGAGGTGGCGGTCGCGGGACAGAGTTTCAGGGAGACTGAGGGGCTCATGCATGAGGCCGCCCGCGCACTCGGCGACCGGCTCGTCCACTGTGCGGAGCCGGCCAGCCGCGCCGAGTACGCCGCTCTGCTCGGTTCGGCCGACGTCGCCGTGTCGACGGCCAACAACGAGTTCTTCGGCCTCGCCATGGTCGAGGCGGCCTACGCCGGCTGCTATCCGATCGTGCCCGACAGGCTCGCGTACCCGGAGCTGTATCCGCCCGCGTACCGCTACGGCACCACCGACGAACTCGTCGCGCGCCTGCGTGGCGTGATCCTCGATCGGCCGGCTCCCGGGGCGTGCCGCGACCTCGCCGCGCGCTACACCTTCGAGCGACTGCTTCCCGAGTACGAGGACCTTCTGCACACCACCGCCGAGAGGCGCACCTAGCAAACGTCGCGTTACCCGCCCGCCTCGGTCCCGCCCCTTGGTCTGGTCAGGCACGCTACCTTGCATCACACGCTAGCGTGCGATACCGTGTAGCGGAATCGTTCGTGTCTCGTTCGGAAAGCGGTAGCCGTGGTTCGAGAGCCGGAAGCCTGGGTCTCCCAGATCAGAAAGGGCGTCGTCGAGATCGTGATCCTCGGCCTGCTGGCCCGCGAGAGCATGTACGGATCACAGCTGGTGGAGTCGCTGTCCGCGCACCCTGAGCTGGCCATCAGTGCCGGCACGGTGTACCCGCTGCTGTCGCGGTTGCGCAAGGCCGGCCTCGTCGAGTCGACGTGGCAGGAGTCACCCGTGGGCCCGCCCCGCAAGTACTACCGGCTCACCGCGCAGGGCGTGGCGCAGCTCACCGAGATGAGCACGGCGTGGCGCTCGGTCTCCCACGGTGTCGACGTGATCCTCAAAGAGGTGGATCGCTGATGCCGGTGCGAGACGTCGGTGAGCTCGCGCCGAAATCGGCCGCCGCGGTCAGCGCGTATCTCGACGCGGTGCTCGCCGCCTTGTGTGGCGTGGAACCCTCACTGGCAGACGATACGATCGAGGACCTGAGCAGCCACTTGCTCGGCGAGCTCGATCCCGACTCCACACCTGACGACGTCGCCGCGCTCGTCGGTGAGCTCGGCGCGCCGGACGAGTACGGCGAGGCCCTGTGCCGCGAGCTGCGAACCGAGGCGCCCCGGCGCGAGCCGACCCCGCAGGGCACCGTGCTCGGCATGCCCTACGACGTGAGGATGCCGACCGCGGGGCGGGTGGCGGAGCGCTGGTGGAACCCTGCCGACGAGCGGCTGTTTCTGCCGCGGTTGTTCGGTATCGGGTGGGACCTGAACTTCGGCGCACTCGCCGTGCGTCTGCACCTCGTGCGCCCGGACGACGAAGACGAGCCGTTCGCGCAGGTTCCCGACGCGTGGTTCCTCGGGCTGCTGCTGGTCCCCGTTCTCATCACCGTCGCCATGGGTGTCTCGTTCGCACTCATGGCCTCGGGGCTACCCGAGCAGCTCCCCGTGCATTGGGGCATCACCGGGCAGCCTGACCGCTTCGCGCCGCAGGCCTCGGCGTTCGGCTTCCTGTTCGTCATGGCGCTGGTGCCCACGACGTGGGCCACGTGGTCCGTCCTGGCGCATCGCACGCCGCTCGGGCGCGGGGCGTCGATCGCTCTCGGGTGCCTTATGGCGACGCTGGCCGGCGGCCTGTGGCTGCTTACGCTGAGCTCCGCGATGTACGACTTCTCGCCGTGGTGGGCGGTGTTGGTCCTCCTGGGCATCGCGTTCGGGGCGACGCTGGCAGTGCTGGTCGTGCTGGCGCGCGTGGGGCGTGCCGCCGAGATTCGTCGCGACGTTGCCGCGCGGCGGGAGAGTGAGTAGGACATGAATGAGTTGGGGCTTTCCGGAGGCGCTCTGGCGGCACTGGCGGGACTGATCGTTTTGCAGCTGGCCCTACAGGTCACCGCGCTGGTCCAGCTCGTAAAGACGCCCGCGGAGCGGGTCAGCATCGGCGGGCGCAAGTGGGCCTGGGCTCTGATCATCATCCTCGGCGAGATCGCCGGTCCGATCCTGTGGTTCGTGCTGGGCCGCCGCGCCGCCGAGGTTGCACAGCCCGATCGTGAGGCCGCGTGCGGCGAGCGCGCGCAGGCGGCGGTCGACGCGCTGTACGGCGACCCGCCGAGCACGCCGACCAACGACCCCGGCACCGGTGCACGGCCGTGACCCGCGCACTCGAGACGCGCGGCCTGACCAAACGGTTCGACGACTTCACCGCGCTCGATGGCGTGGACCTCAGCGTCGAGCAAGGCGCCATCTACGGGTTTCTCGGGCCGAACGGGGCGGGCAAGACGACGACGCTGCGGATCCTGACCGGCCTTGCCCGGCCCACGAGCGGCACGGCGTCGATCTTCGGTCACGACCCCGGCAGCTCGGCCGCGCGCGCCGCGATCGGCTTCCTGCCCGACGTGCCCGGCTTCTACGAATGGATGACCGGCGAGGAGTTCCTGCGCTTCGCCGGGGGGCTGTTCGGGCTGTCGGGCGCGCCTCTCGACGAGCGCGTGCGTGTCCTGCTCGACCTGGCGGGACTGTCGGGGGTCGCCGGCAAGGTCGGCGGGTACTCGCGGGGGATGAAGCAACGGCTCGGTGTGGCCCAAGCGCTCATCAACGCCCCGCGGCTGCTGATGCTCGACGAACCGACGAGCGCTCTTGATCCGCTCGGGCGCCGCGAGGTGCTCGACATGATCGCATCGCTGCGGGGGCGCACCACGGTGTTCTTCTCGACGCACATCCTCGCCGACGTGGAGCGCGTCTGCGACACCGTCGCGATTCTCGACCGGGGCCGTCTCGTGACGGAGTCGCCGATCGACGAGCTGAAGCGTCGCTACGCCGCCCATCGGCTGAGCGTTCGGGTGGTCGGCGACATCACCGCGCTGGCCGAGCGGGTCGGCGCGCGGACGTGGGCCAAGGCCGTCGCCGTCGATGACGAGGGCGTGCTGCAGGTCACCGTCGACGACATCGACGTCGCGCGGTGCGAGATGCCGGCGCTCGTCGCCGATACGGGGCTGGCGCTGGAGCGGTTCGAGAGCGGCGAGGTGTCGCTCGAAGATGTGTTCGTCGATCTGGTCGGCGGCTCGGGCCGGTCAGCGGAGTCCCGGGAGGGTGGGCGCTGATGCGCGGGTGGCTGCGGTTCTTCACCAAGGAGCTCGCCGAGATCGCTCGGACGTGGCGCCTGCCCGTGCTCGGCGGGTTCCTGCTGTTCTTCGCGCTGTCCGGGCCGGTGCTCGCGCAGCTGACGCCGGCGCTCCTCGAGTCGATGACCACGAGCCAGCCAGGCGTCGTGATCCAAGTCCCCGATCCCACGTGGCGCGACGCGTACGCGCAGTGGGTCAAGAACCTCTCGCAGATGGGCTCGTTCCTGATCGTGATCATGGCTGCGGGCACGGTCGCTGGCGAGGTCGCCGGCGGTACGGCCGCGCTCGTGCTGACCAAGCCGGTCTCGCGCTCCGCGTTCGTGGTCGCCAAGGCCGTCGCCCTCGAGGCGGTGCTGGTGGGGGCGGTGGCTGCGGGGACCGCGATCACGCAGGCGGTCACGCTGGGCGTCTTTGGGCGCGCCCCTGGGGCCGACCTGTGGCTGGCCACGGCGGTGTGGCTGGCGTTCGCGTCCGTGCTCGTCTCGGTCGCGGTGGCGTTGTCCACGGTGCTGCCGACCCTGGCGGCCGCCGGTGTGGGGGTGGCGGTGTTCTTCGCGCTCTCAGCGATCACGCTCTGGGAGCCCGCGGTCAAGTACAGTCCCGCCGGGCTTCTCGGGGCGCCCGGTCAGCTCGTGGCCGGCGGCGACGTCGCCGTGGGGTGGCCACTGGCGGCGGCGCTGGTCCTCAGCGTGCTGCTCGTCGCCTTGGGTGCCGTCGCGTTCGCCCGGCGTGAACTCTAGGCGCTCAGCAGCCTAGGCGTTCGGCGGCCCAGCCGTCGAATACGATGTGGTCGGACTCGACGCTCGCGATGGCCGTGAACACCTCGTGGATGCGGGGGTCCGTCGCCCGCCCGGCCGCCTCGGCGTAGAACTGGGCCGCGTGCTCTTCTCGCCGGGCGGACTCGAGTACCGCGTCGCACCAGTCGGTCGGGTCGCCGAGCGGCGCGAGCAGGTCGTCCGGCCGCGGCTGATCGGCCAGCTTGCTGAACACCGAGCAGTGTTCGGCTTCGATGCGCGACAGGCGCTTGTAGGCCGAAGCGAGCGTCTCGTCGCCTTCGAGACGCGCGACCGCCGCGTAGAAGCGCGCGTTGGAGCGCTCGAGCTCTATCGCGGTCTCGAGGTCTGCTCTTTCCAGCTCGGTGGGCTGCACGGCGAAGGTGGCCCCGGCGAAGCCTTCCTCGTCGGTGACGAGCTCGCTGGCGTGAGCGCCGCAGAAGGGGCAGCGCTCGGGCACGGACGTGCCGAGATACGTCTCACCACAGATGCGGCAGCGGATGGGCTTGAGCACGGCGATCACCGGTCCTTTCCGGCCGCGTCTTCAGTCCCGGCCTCGGGCAGTCCGAGCATCTCAGCGAGCGCGTCACCGAAGGGTGTCGCGGACTCGGGCCCGTTGGCCGTCACGATGCGTCCGGACGTGACGACCGCCCGGGCGTCGAAGTGTGCGCCGTGGGCGCGCAGGTCCTCTTCTTGCGAGGGGAACGCGGTGGCGTGAACGCCGTCGAGCAGGCCCGCATGGGCCAGGACCGACGGTGCGATGCAGATCGCCCCAAGCACCGAGCCGCGGCTCACGGCGTCGCGGGCGAGGGTGTGCGCTGCGGGGTCGTCGAAGAAGACGCGGGCACCGGCGCCACCCACGAACACGACCGCGTCCCACGTGCGCTCGGTGGCCGTCGCGACCGACATCGTCGCCATCGCTCGCATCCCGAGTTTTCCGATACACTCGCCTGGTGCGGTGCTTGCTGTGGTGACGCTGGCCCCGCGGCTCTCAAGGACGTGTTTGGGCTCTGAGTACTCCTCGTCGCGGAACGTCTCCGGGGCGATTACCATGACGACCTCGGGCATGATGCCTCCTGTGTCTGCTCGTGTTCGCTAGTTGATACCCGCAACCCTGTGCGCGGCCGGCACCACGCACGCGTCTGCAAGTGAAAGGCAAAGACAGCATGCCAGAACAGCACTCGCCGGCCTCCGCACCGTCCCCCTCAGACCCCGAGAACACCCCCTCGACGCCGGGACGCCGGCTGCTCGACATCGTGACGGGGCGCTGGTTCGTGAAGGGCGCCTTCCTGGCGTTCTTCCTCTTCGCCGTCGTTCAGTTGCTGCGGTTCGCCGCGTGGGCGCGCGGCGAAGGGCCCTACGTCCACCGGCCGGAAGCGGTGGCCGGTCTGTTGCCGATCGGCCACTTCACGAGCTTCTTCGGCTGGGTGCGCGGGGGCGGATGGGACGCTCTGCTGCCGGCAGGCCTCATGCTGATCCTCATGGCGCTGACCGTGTCGCTGCTGTTCAAGCGCGGCTTTTGCGGGTGGATCTGCCCCGTGGGCACGATCTGGGAAGCGTGCGCCGCGCTGGGCCGACTCGTTCTGGGCGGGCGCAACGTCCGTGTTCCGCGCTGGCTTGACCTGATCGGTCGCGGCTTTCGGTACCTGATCACGTTCATGTTCTTCTTCTTCCTGATCGGCGTGCCGGTCCAGGCGGCCGTCGAGTTCCGGCAGCTGCCGTACATGTGGGTCGCCGACCTGAAGATCCTCGGGCTCATGGCCGACCCGATCTGGCTGCTGGTCGCCGCGCTCGCGGCGGTCCTGTCGGTGGTGTTCGGCCCGGTGTGGTGTCGCTACGTCTGTCCGCTTGGCGGGCTGTACTCTGCCGTCGGCATCGCTTCGCCCTGCGCCATCGAGCGGGACGAGGAGACCTGCATCCACTGCAGCCGATGCACCAAGTCGTGTCACGCGTTCGTCGACGTCGAGAAGGCGCGGCGGGTGTGGGCGCCTGAGTGCGACGGTTGCATGGACTGCGTGAAGGTGTGCCCGGTCGACGATTGCCTCGAGGCCAAGGCCTTCTCGCGGGTCAAGGTCGCGCCGTGGGTGTGGCCGCTTCTCGTGGTGGGCGTGTGGCTCGCGATCTTCGGCTTCGCCAAGGTCACGGGCCGCTGGGACACGAGCATCCCCGATGATGCCTTCAAGCAGGTCATCCAGTCCGGGTTGCTCGAGCAGCGCACGCGCGGCTTCTTCGAGTAGCGCGCGCACGGCCCACAGCTCAACCCCCTCGTATACCTATCGTCATCGAGCCACGGGGTTACTTCGTCCGGGGGAGCGGTATACTGTGTACAACTTTGTGTACACACGCTGCCGCGACGTCGGGTGGCCATGACAAGAGGGGAACTGAGGCCATGCTTGAAGCCACGGTCGTTCGCGATGGCATCTCCGAGCGCATCGCCGAGTTCGTGCAGCGCCGAACCGCCCTGCAGGACGCGAACCGGTACTTCTACCTGCAGCCGACGGTGGGCGTCACGAACCACCGGGTGACGATGGCCGATGGCCGCGACATGGTCCAGCTCGCCAGCTACAGCTACCTCGGGTTGATCGGGCATCCGGCCATCGACGAGGCCGCCAAGGCCGCGATCGACGAGTATGGCACCGGCGCGGGCGGCGTCAGGCTGCTGACCGGCACGACCGATCTGCACGAGCGACTCGAGCGCCGCATCGCCGACTTCGCGCACCGCGAGGACGCGTGCGTCTATTCCAGCGGCTACGTGACCAACGTCGCGATGATCACCGGCCTGACCGGCCCGGGCGACCTGGTCCTGATGGACAAGCTCGATCACGCGTCGATCGTCGACGGATGCCTTCTGTCCGGCGCCAAGTGGCACACCTACCGCCACAACGACATGGCGAGCCTCGAGAAGCTGCTCGCCAAGAACGCAGGGGAGTACGGCACCATCCTCGTGGTCGCGGACTCGGTGTTCTCGATGGACGGCGACGTGATGGACCTGCCGACCACCAAGGCGCTGTGCGAGAAGTACGGTGCACGCCTGATGGTCGACGAGGCGCACTCGATCGGCTCGCTCGGCGCGACCGGTCATGGTATCGAGGAGCACTTCGACATGGTCGGCTCCATCGACCTGAAGATGGGCACGCTGTCCAAGTCGATCCCGAGCATCGGCGGCTACTGCGCGGCCAGCGCCGAGGTGGTCGACTACCTCAGGCACATGTCGCGGCCCTTCATCTTCTCCGCGGCCCTGCCGCCCGCCCAGACCGCTGCGGCGCTCGCCGCGTTCGACGTCATCGACGCCGAGCCGTGGCGTGTGGCGCAGTTGCACGAGAACGTGCGCACCTACTCGGAGGGGCTGCGCGCCCAGGGTTGGGACACGATGCAAGCCACGACGTGCGTGGTGCCCGTCCTCGTGGGCGACGAGTCGCTCACCATGGATCTGACGCGGATGCTGTTCGACCGCGGCGTGTTCGTCTGCCCGATCGTCCACCCCGCCGTCCCGAGAGGGACCGACCGCCTGCGCACGTGTCTCATGGCGACACATACCGCCGAGGACATCGCCCAGGCGCTCGACGCGTTTCAGGAGTCGGGCAAGGCGCTCGGTCTCATCTGACGATCGCCACAAGCGTTGCATCCCAGGGCCCGTGCTCACCGCGCACGGGCCCTGGTTCGTTGGTAGAATGCACGGAGTCGCGGCACGTCGGACACCACGATGCGCTACTGAGCTGCAAGGATGCCTGCATTGACTTCGGGTTCCCACCGCTCCCCGGAACTGAGATCTTGGCTCGTGCCCACCGCTTGGGTGGCCATGGCGCTGACGACCGTCGGCTTCGTCTACCTGCGTTACGGCGTGGCCACGCCTGACGCGATCGCCTTCGCGCAGGTGCTCTACCTGATACCGCCGATGCTCGCCGCGGTCTCTCTGTTCTCGGTGGCCTACATCGCTCCAAGACGCAGCCGGATCCAGGTCGCCTGGCTGCTGCTCGCCATCTCGATGACGTTCCTGTTCTTCAGCGAGGCGCTCACCGCGTGGCAGCAGGTCTCAAGTGACGGCGCGGAAGCGGTCGTGCTGCTCTTCGACGTCGTCAACGGTTTGGCGCTGCTCGGGTTCCTCGCCACGCTGACGGTGGCGAGTTCGGTGTCGCGCCTCGGTGGTGCGCGGGCCCTCAGGCTCGTTCTCGACACGGTCGCGCTTCTGACGCTGGGCTTTGTGCTGATCCTTCGCTTCTGGGTGCACCGCATGGTCACGGTCGCCGGGTCGGCCGACATCTTCGAGGCCGTCAGGCTGACCGGCTACTGCCTCATCGGCTTCATGGTGATCGCAGGCGTGGTGGGCGTCGTTCGGCTCGCGGGACTGCGTCGCATGAGCCCGTGGGACCTTGAGATCGCCGTCGCGCTGGGGCTCTACGGCCTGGCTCTGGTCCTGTGGCCGCTCTGGAGCCTGTCTGCTAACGGGCTGCGCAGCGCACCGGCGATGGAGGCACTCGTCTCGACGCTGTTCCTGCTCGGGTACTCGCTCGTGTTCATCGGCGCTCTGACCCGGACGCTTGCCCCGGAGCGGGCGTGGCGGCTCGGCCCCTGGGCGGTGAGCGACTCTGCGCGCGTGTGGCCCAGTATCGCGATGTCGAGTCTGGTGCTCGTGTCGGTCGTGGTCCTGGGGTGGGCCGTCTTCGACGCGGCGACGGGATCGACCGCGCAACTCGTGTACCTGGTCGCGCTTTCGGTCGCCACCGTCTGCCTGGTGGGGCGCACGGCGCTCGCGAGCGCCGAGACGAGTGAGCTCAAGGACCGGGCGGCCACCGATGCGGTGACGGGAGCCTACAACGTGCGGCGTCTTGAGGAGACGCTCGGCGAGCTTTGCGGCAACGCCCATCGAGCGGGGGAGGGCTTCGCCGTGGCGGTGATCGACATCGACGAGTTCTCGCGCGTCAATGAGGTGCTGGGGCTCTCCGGCGCCGACGCGGTGTTGCGTCGCTGCGCCTCGGCCCTCGAGCTCGCTGCCGGATCCCGTGACCGGTTGTTCCGTATCGCGGGCGACGAGTTCGCGGTCATCGTCCGCAGCACCGACCGCACCGTCATCGAGTCCCGGCTCCGGCTCGCCATCGCGTCGTTGGCGGGCATCGAGGTGGACGGGCGCCCGCTCAGTGCCTCGATCGGCTACGCCGTCTGCCCACTCGATGCCGACAGCCCCCTCGAACTCCTGCGCAAGGCGGACGGCGCCGAGTCGTGGGCCAAGTACCACGGCAAATCGCGGATCGTCGCCTACGATGAGCGAACGGCCCATGCCTTGGGCGTCGAGGAGCGCCTGTCGTTGCTTGAGGAGCAGGCCAAGATGGACATGGCCCGCGCGCTTGCGGCGGCAGCGGACGCACGTGATCCCGCCAACTACTACCACTCGCGCAACGTCGCGGCGCTCTGCGTCTTGGTCGGCGAAGCGTTGGGGCTCGATCCGAACCACGTCCGTCGCATCGAGATCGCCGCGATGCTGCACGACGTGGGCAAGATCGCGCTGCCCGACGAGATGCTCGGCCTGCGGACGCTGACGGCCCGCCAGCAGCACGCCGCACGCGAGCACAGCGAGCTGGGCGAGCGCCTCGTCGACGCCCTCGGGGAGCCGGGTGTCGCGCAGTGGGTGCGCGCGCACCACGAGCGCTGGGACGGGCACGGGTATCCGGATGGCCTGGTGGGCGAGGACATCCCGCTCGAATCGCGAATCATCGCTCTCGCCGACGCCTACGACGCGATGACGACCGGCAAACGCTACGGTGCTCCCATGTCGAAGGGGGCCGCCCTGCAAGAGATCGACCTGGGCATGGGGGCACGCTTCGATCCGGAGCTGTCCGAGAAGTTCATCGCCATCGTCGCCAGCGTCGGGGCGCTGGGCTGGACCGATGGGTGGACCGCCGCATGAGTACCCGTGCGGTGGAGTACCGTCGACCGATCAGGCTCGCGGCGTGGGCGGGCTTCGGTGTCCTCGTGGTGCTGGCCGCGGCCGTGCGCCTGGCGGGCCTTGCGCCGACCATCACGGCGGGTATCTCGGATGCGATCACCTATCTGCTGCCCATCGCGCTCGTGGTCGTAGCGGGAGGAGTGTTGTCGCTGCGGCTGCTACCGGGGCTGGAGCACCGCTTCTGGGGTCTGATCGTCGGCGCCAGTGCGCTGCTGCTCGTCTCGGAGTCGTGGTGGACCCTGTATGCGGTCATGGTCGACCCGCGCGGACCACAGGTGCCGTGGGCCGGCCAGATCCTGCACTTCGCTTCCGCCGCGCTGTTCTTTGGCGTCATCCTGACGATGACCGAGTACGTCAACGATCCGCCCGCGATGCGGGCGCGCTTCTACTTCGACCTTGTCGGTGCGCTCGTGGTGCTCTATCCGTTCGTCTACCTGTACGGCGCGCTGCCCGCCTTGGACGGGATCGCGGGCGTGCCGCTGCCGTCGGCCCCCGCGGTGCTTGCGGTGTATCCGGTCCTCGGCGCGATGATGATCGGCAGCTCGCTCGCGGTGGTGGTCGGATGGAAGGCGCACGAGTGGCGCTCCTGGGAGCGATTGGTGACGGCTGCCGTCGCGCTGTTCGGCACGGGCCTCGTGCTACAGATGGCGTGGTATCCGGCGATGTACGCGTCCTCGTACTCGGGCTCCTCGTGGTACTCGGTCGTGCTCGGGTTCGGCTACTACGTCTTGTTCATGGCCGTCGTGTACCGGGCCACCTCGGCCGACGCGCAGCCGATGACGCGGCCGTGGCCCGCCCCGCGTGTGGTGCCGACGTGGTTTGCCCGGATCTATCCGGTGCTTCTGGCGGTGGCGCTCCCGGTGATCGGAGCGATCGCGTTCGGTATGAGCGACACGCCGCTGGGCCTGCCGGTCCTGTTCGCGGCGGTGGTCCTTGCGATCCTGCTGGTGATTCGCAGCTGGCTTGCCTCGCTCGAGCGCGTGCAGCACCGGCTGCAGTCCATCGCCGATCCCGTGACGGGGGTGTTCAATCGCCGGTACTTCAGCGAGACCGCCGACGACATCGTCGACGGCTGCGCCGATGCCCGCGTGCCGCTGTATCTCGCGATCTTCGACGTCGAGGACTTCCGTCGGGTCAACGCCCTGCTCGGCCACCAGCAAGGTGACGCCCTGCTCAAGGCGATCGCCGGGATCATAGCCGAGGAGGCGCCCCGGCATGCGCGCGTGTACCGGCTCGGCAGCGACGAGCTCGTGATCCTCGCGCCGGGCGAGGATGTCGGTCAGGCCGTCGACGTGGCTCGCCGGGTCGTCTTGCGCGTGAGGCGGCAGCTGAGCGCCGGGCGAGTCGTTCCGATCGAGGTCTCGGCGGGCATCGCGGGGTTCCCGGACCACGGGGTGGACGCCTCCGCGCTCCTGGCGGCCGCCTCGCGTGCCCGTGAGCGTGCTCGAGGAGGCGACAACGAGCCGATCTTCGTCTCGGACGGCAGCGTGACATCCGCTGACGCCGACACCGTGAGGCGCGCCAAGATGCGGACGTTGCGCGCGACCGTGCGCGCGCTGGCGGAGGCGGTCGACGCGCGCGACTCGGCGACCAAGAACCACTCGTCCAACGTTGCCGATTTGGCCACCGCGCTCGCGCAGATGGTGGGGCTCGACGAGCCACGCGTGCAGCTCGTCGGGCTTGCGGCGCTCGTCCACGACGTCGGCAAGATCGGCGTGCCCGACAGCGTGCTGCTCAAGCCGGCCCCGCTCAACGCCGAGGAGCGCACCCTCGTGGAGTGCCACACCTTGCTCGGCGAACGCATCCTCGCGCCCGCGCGGCTCGACGACATCCTGCCGCTCGTGCGCTCCCATCACGAACGGTGGGACGGGACGGGCTATCCCGACGGGCTCTCCGGCGAGCAGATACCGCTCGAGGCGCGGATCCTCGCCATCTGCGACGCCTTCGAGACGATGACGACGGGCCGGCCGTATCGGGCGGCCGTCAGCATCGACGAGGCGCTCGACGAGATCGAGCGCGGTGCCCACACGCAGTTCGATGCGGCGTTGGCGACATCGTTCGCGCGGATGGTGCGCAGCCTTCGTCCGGCCATTCGGACCGAGGCGGTCGTGCTGAACGGACGTGGGTGAACGGGTGGGTTCGCGGTTGGCGGACGCGCTATAATCCGGGTGCCCGGCCGTACTTGGCCCGGGATGCGCGCTGGGGGCGCGCTTGTCTATCTGGGGGATGCATGCCCGAGGGGCATTCGAACGACATCGCTGCCGAGGCGCGGCTGACACAGGCGACATCGACCCGATTCGGGAGACTCACGACACGTACGTGGGCCTGGACGCTGTTCATCGTGTTCGCAGCGGCCTACTACCTCGTTCTGATGTCCTCGCTCGGCACCGTGGCCAAGCTGATCCCGCTTGAGATCATCTACTGCACGCCGATCGTCCTCACCGTGGTGCTGTCCACGCGCGCCCGCGCGATCACCGCCGGCGTCGAGCGGACCTTCTGGACGATGCTGGGAGCCGCCAACTTCGTCCTGCTCCTGTGCGAGGTCCTGTTGACGGTGTGGGTCGTCTTCATCAGCCTGGCCGGCCCGCCCCGCGTGTCGTGGCCGTTCCACATCCTCCACGGTATGGCGGCGGTCTTCTTCATCACGATGCTGGTGGCGATGAACCGGGTGTCGCAGGCCTCTTCGTCGGGCAAGCTCATCGCGACCATGGACATCGCGGCAGTCTCGCTGATGGTCGGCGTTCTTGCGCTGCAGCTGTACGTGCGCCCCGCGATGGGACCCGAGGCGCCCTTTGCGCATGTGGTCCTGGGCACGGGCTATGCGTTGTTCGGGTTGCTGATGCTGCTCGGCACGTTGAGCCTGGTGGTCGGGTTCAAGATAGACAAGTGGCGGACGTGGGACCGGCTGATCGCGGGGTCGCTCGCGGTCTACTCGTTGGCGGTCTTCTTGTGGCCGGCGTGGTACACGACCGCGGCCGCGGGATCGCGCAACTTCGAGCGTGGCGTGCTCGACCTCGTGCAGTTCGCGGGGCACTGGGTGCTCATGATGGGCGTCGTCTATCGACTCACCGAGCCCGATGTCGCCGAGCTGCGACCGCTGCCCCCGGTCGTCCCCAAGGGGCGTGGGTGGATCAGCGTGGTCGTGCCGGTCTTGGCTCTCTTTGCCATCCCGACGATCGTGCTGGTGGCGCTGGGCTCGGCCGCTGAGCCGCAGTGGTCGCTGTTCTTCGGCGGCGTCGCAACGGCCCTGACGGCGATCGTCTTGGGCAGGAGCATCCTCGTCTCGCTCGAGAACGGCGTGCTGTTCCGGCATTCGGTCACCGATCCTCTGACCGGGTTGTACAACCACCGCTATCTCTTCACGCGACTCGCCGACGAGCTCACCCGCGCGAGCCGGTTTGGGGACGAGCTCGCGCTCATCGTGATGGACGTCGATCGTTTCGGTCGCTTCAACCAATCGCAGGGACACGCCGAGGGCGACCGCCTGCTCGCCGACATCGGTTCGGTGATCGGTGCGACCGGCGAGCGAGGGTGGGTGGCTGCGCGTCTCGGTGGCGACGAGTTCGCCGTCATCGTCCCGGAGACCGACCTGATGGAGGCGACCGTGGCAGCGAGGCGCCTCGTCGATGCCGTCGCGATCAGGGCGGGCGCGCGTCCGGGCACGGTGAGCGTGTCGGTGGGCGTGGGGCTGTACCCGCTGCACGCGACCGACTGCGAGGGGCTGGTGCGTGTCGCAGAGGGTGCGCTGTTCCACGCCAAGAGCTCGGGCGGCGCGCACGTGGTGGTGTTCGACGACCATCGGGTGCCGGACCTCTCGGCAGAAGACCGGATGGAGCGGCTCGAGGCGGAGGGCCGTCTCGCTGCGGTTGCCGCCCTCACGGCCGCGATCGACGCCCGCGGGGGTGCGGCCGGGAGCCATGCGCACACGGTGTCGGCGCTGTCCGCGGCCGTTGCGGGCAGGTTGGGGCTGGGCGAGGAAGAGGTGCGCAGCATCGAGTTGGCCGCCCTGCTGCACGACATCGGCAAGATCGCGCAGCCTGACGGTGCCGCGACGACCGAGGTCGCCCGAGAAGACTCGACCCTGCGCGAGCAGAGTATCGCGGGGCAGCAGATCCTCTCCGCGGCCGGCCTCGGCGAGTTGCAGGCGGCCGTGCGTTCGCGCCACGAGCGCTGGGACGGCACGGGTCTTCCCGACGGCCTGGCCGGGCGCGAGATCCCGTTGAGCGCCCGCGTGCTGGCCGTGTGCGACACCTACGAGTCGCTCGTGGCCGACGGCCCCGGGCGACTCGGCTTGACCCGCGAGCGGGCGCTTGCGGCCATCGAGGCGGACAGCGGCACGCGCTTCGATCCCGGCGTCGTCGAGACGCTGCGCGACGTGCTCGGCACCGGCCGCTAGGCGCCGATCGGCCTAGAGCCGCTCGGCAAGACCGGCGACGTCACGCGGTTCTCGTGCCCGCTTCCATCCCGGCTCGGCGGCGGCGACTACCCCGGACTCGTATGAGGGCTCATCCGTCTTCTCGTAGAAGACGCCGATGGGGACGCGGCACTCGTCGGGCGTGCAGGTCAGGGAGTGGAACGTCGTCAGCGACAGGTCGAGGGCTGCGGACAGGTCATCGGTCTTCCAGCCCTCGTCCTCGAGTTTGTAGACCCGCTCCCGGAACCACGCGAACGTGTTGAGCTTGTTCCAGGTCACACACGGCTGGTAGACGTCCACGAGCGCGAAACCGTCGTGCGTCAGCGCGTGCTTGTACAGCTCGGAGAGATGGGCGATGTCGCCGGCGAACCCGCGGGCGACGAAGGTGGCGCCCTCGGCCAGTGCCAGGCCGATGGGGTTGACGGGCTCTTCGAGCACGCCGCCGGGGGTCGAGACCGTGCGCATCAGGTGGTCGGTGGTCGGGGAGGCCTGGCCGGTCGTCAGCCCGTAGATCTGGTTGTTGTGGGTGATGACCGTCAGTCCGATGTTGCGCCGCACCGTGTGTATGAAGTGCCCCATCCCGAGCCCGTAGCCGTCGCCGTCACCCATCTCGACGATGACGTGCTGGTCCGGGCGCGTGAGCCGGTACGCGGTGGCGGGAGGGAGCGCGCGCCCGTGCAGCGCGTGGAAGCCCTGGACGTCGTAGAAGTCGGCGCCGTTGCCATGGCAGCCGATGCCCCAGAACATCGCGAAGTCGCGCTTCTCCCAGCCGAGCTCGGAGAGCGCGCGCTTGAGCGCCTCGAACATCCCGAAGTTGCCGCAGCCCGGGCACCACGTCGGCCGGTTGCCGTTGGTGAACTCCTTGACCTGGACCATCGCTAGTCCTCCTTCGTCGCGGCGACCGCGCCGCCGGCGGTGAGCTCGACGGTGGTGCCGAGCATCTCGTGGACCTTGGCGTAGACGAGCTCGGGCGAGATGGGCCGCCCGTCGTAGCGGCGCAGATGGTCTGACGGCGCGCGCAGGCAGTGTTCGCGCACAAGGCCCTCGAACTGCCCCGTCGCGTTGGACTCGATCACGAGCGTGCGCGCGGCGCCGTCGACGAACGCCGTCACCTCGTCAGCGGGGAAGGGCCACAGACTCACGGGCTGCAGGAACTCGACCGAGACGCCGTCCGCTTCGAGCCACTTCATCGCCTCGAGCACCGGCATCTTGGTCGAGCCGAACGCCAAGATCGAGACGTCCGCCCCCGCAGGGCCGAACCGGTTGGGCGGCGGAACGAGGGTCGCGGCGAGGTCGAGCTTGCCGAGACGCTTGTCGTTCTGGGCGACGCGCATCGAGGCGGCCTCGCCCTGCGCGCCGTAGCCGAACTCGTCGTGCTCGTAGGAGTTGACGAGCTGTACCGCGCCTTCCACGCCGGGCAGGACGCGCAGGCTCACGCCGCTGTCGGCGAGCTTGTAGCGCGCGTAGCGGCCATCGACGAGCGCGTCGGGGTAGTCGGCGACGTCGCCCTCGGTCACCAGCGAGCCGCGCTCGATGACGACGTCTTGGGTGGCAAGCGACGCGTAGGTCCGCCGGTTCTCGCACAGGTAGCTGTCGGAGAGGATGATCACGGGCGTCTGGAGCTGATCGGCGAGGTTGAACGCCTTCCACGTGCACGCGAACATCTCGGCGTGGTCGCCGGGGGCGAGCACCACGCGGGGGAACTCGCCTTGCGCCGCGTGCAGCGCGAAGCGCAGGTCGGACTGCTCGGTCCATGTCGGCAGGCCGGTGGCCGGTCCGGGCCGCGTGAACAGGCCCACGACGACCGCACTCTCGCTGACGCCGGCGAAGCCGAACGCCTCCACCATGAGCGCGAAGCCGCCGCCCGCCGTCGCGCACAGCGAGCGTGTGCCGCCGAACGCGCCGCCGATCACCATGTTCATGGCCGCGATCTCGTCTTCCGTGTGCTTGACGACGACGCCTTGCGCGTCCGCGTGCTTGGCCATGAATCCGAGAAGGCTCGAGGCCGGCGTCATGGGATAGGCGGCGTACAGTCCCACGCCGGCGGCGAGCGCCCCGAGCCCGCATGCCTCGTTGCCGTCGGGCATGACGGGTACCGGCGCATCCGCGACCGGGGCGAGCCGGTAGGGGAAGGCGCAGTGCGCCTCGCGGGCATGTTCCCAGCCCTTGGTCGCCGCGGCGATGTTCTGCTCGGCGATCTCGGGCGCCTTGTGCGAGAACTGCGCCTCGATGGAGGCGGCGAGCGGCTCGAGCGGGTAGTCGAGGTGGCCGAGCACCGCGCCGAGAGCGGCGACGTTGCGCATGATCTTGATGCCGCCCACCTCGTAGACGATGTCGGTCAGCGGTACCGGCACGAGGCACAGGTCATCGCGGCCGCCCAGGTCGCTTTCGTCCGGATCGAAGTCCTTGGGGTCGTAGATGACCGCGGCGCCGGACGTCAGCTCGTCGGTGTGCAGGGCGACCGTGGCCCGGTCGAGCGCCACGAGCACGTCGGTGGGCATCACATGGCTGAACACCGGCTGGTCCGCCACGCGCAGGTGATAGGTGTTGTGACCGCCCTTGATCAAGGACGGGTACTCGGTCAGGTCGACGCAGTGGTGCCCGGTGCGGGCGAACACGCGCGCGAGCGACTGGCCCGCCGCCTTGATTCCAAAGCCTGCGGGCCCGCCGATACGGATGCGTACTTCGTCTCCGTACGGTCCAGTGGTGTTCATCCCGATGTCCCTCCGTCAGACGCAAGAGATACGCGGCCGAGCGGGCCGCGCTTGGGGATTGTTCCCCTCGTGCTGCTGACCTGCACGGTGCTCGTGCGATACTTGGCGTATGACTGAGCTCAAGACACCGACCGTCGTTCTCGGAGTGACCGGCTGCATCGCGGCGTACAAGTCGTGCGAGCTGGCGCGCGCGCTGATGCGCGCCGGCTGCCGGGTCAAGGTGGTCATGACCGAGAACGCCACGCGCTTCGTGGGCACGGCGACGTTTCGCGCCCTGACCGGCGAACCGGTGGCCGTCTCGCTGTGGGACGAGCCCGCCGCACGCGTCCACCACGTCTCTCTCGCCGAGGAGGCCGACGTCTTCGTCGTGGCGCCGGCCACCGCCAACGTCATCGCCAAGCTCGCGCACGGTCGTGCCGACGACCTGCTGACGACCACCGCGCTCGCGACGCAGGCACCGCTGGTGCTCGCGCCGGCCATGAACGTGCACATGTGGCGCGCCGAGGCGACCCGCGACAACGTCGAGACCCTGACCGCCAGAGGCGCCGTGATCGTGGCGCCCGAGACCGGCGAGCTGGCTTGCGGAGACGTGGGCGAGGGGAGACTGGCCGAGGTCGAGACGATCGCGGCCGCCGTGCTCGTCGAGGTCCGTCGCGCTCGCGATCTCGTCGACGTGCGGGTGCTCGTGACCGCGGGCGGCACGCAAGAGCCCATCGACCCGGTCCGCTTCATTGGCAACCGCTCCTCGGGCAAGACCGGCTACGCCATCGCCGAGGAGGCCGCGCGACGCGGTGCCGACGTGACGCTGGTGAGCGGTCCGAGCGAGCTGCCCGACCCGTTTGGCGTGACCACGGTCCGTGTGGGTACGGCCCTCGAGATGAGGGACGCGGCGTTGGCCGTCTACGGCTCCGTGGACGTGGTCGTGGGAACCGCGGCGGTCGCCGACGTGAGGCCCGCACAGGTCGCGGCCGAGAAGATCAAGAAGACGGATGTTCCCGATGTCATCGCGCTCGTGCGCAACCCCGACATCCTCGCCGAGATGGGCGAACTCAAGGACGGCCGGCTTCTGGTAGGATTCGCCGCCGAGACATCCGACCCGGTCGGACACGCGCGGGCGAAGTTGAGTGCCAAGCATCTTGATCTCGTCGTCGCCAACGACGTCAGCGATCCGGCCCTCGGTTTTGGGACGGCCGCCAACCGCGTCTGGCTCGTCACGCACGATGGCGACGAAGCGCTGCCTGTCATGGACAAGCGCGCGATCGCACGAACGCTCTGGGACCGAATCTCGAGCGAGGCCGTCGCGGCGGCACGCTCGCGCACAGGAAAGGACGCCGAATGACCACACGCACGCTCCAAGGGAACGCCAAACGCCTCTCGGCCCACATCGGCGAGGAGGAGATGTACGAGGACAAGCCGCTGTACCAGGCGCTCGTCGACCAGGCCCGCACGCAGGGATGCGCCGGGGCGACCGCGCTGCGCGGCATGGTCGGTTACGGCGCGTCGAGCCGCGACGTCGCCAAGCACGGACTGCGCATGTCGACCGACCGCCCGGTGGTCGTCTCGGTCATCGACGAGATGCATCGCATCTCCGCGCTGGCCGAGGTGTGGTCGACGATGATCCCGAGCGGCCTGCTCACGCTCGAGGACGTCTCGGTGCTCGTGTACTGCGGGCGCGGAGAGTGCGCCGCAGAATAGCGTCTTGAACCATCGGCGGTGAGTGGTTAGTATTACTGCCTGCCGCTTGGCGGCGATTTCGGGCTGTGGCGCAGTTTGGTAGCGCACTTGACTGGGGGTCAAGGGGTCGCAGGTTCAAATCCTGTCAGCCCGACCATTCGCATGAAACGCGGGGCTCCTTCGGGGGCCCCGTTCGTTTATGGGGGGCATACTGCAGCCCTTGCGCCAATCCACTGCCTCATTCCACCGCAGTCCCCCACGCGGTCCTTGGCTTCTCGGGCATATGCGCTGTGAGGCTCCGAATCGTTCTGTTGGTCGATCGCCCGGTTCGGGCGGAGGGGCGAGGGCTTGCAGTGAACACACGCGCGTCGGAACGAGTCGCGGACTATCCGAGACCGCCTGCGATCGAGCGGGTCGACCGCCACATCAGGGCGACGTTGGCCGGTCGAGTGATCGCGGAGACGCGACGACCGATCAGGGTGCTGGAGACGTTTCATCCGCCGGTCTTCTACATCCCGCCCCAAGACGTTGTCGCCGAGTTCCTCGTGCCCAGCCCGCATCGGTCGTTCTGCGAGTACAAGGGCGAGGCCCGCTACTACTCGCTTCTCGTCGACGGGGTGAGGCGCGACAACGCGGCCTGGTACTACCCGCACCCCTCTGCAGGGTACGCGGACCTGGCCGACCACGTTGCCTTCTACGCATGGGCGCTTGATGAGGCGACGGTCGATGGCGAGCAGGTCGAACCGCAGCCGGGCCACTTCTACGGCGGCTGGATCACGCATGAGATCGAGGGGCCGTTCAAGGGCGAACCCGGGACCCTGGGCTGGTAGCGCAGGCGCGCCGCCCGCTCGCGGGCAGCGGAGCCGGGGGGCACGCGGGCATCCGGTCCGCGATGCCGCACCGGGCATATAGAACCGGTCGAGTGTGCCATGCACGAGGGGGGAGTGGAGATGTCCGAGCACCGAGCGGGCGCTGCCGGAACAGGGACTTCAAACCGGGACTGGTGGCCCAACCAGCTGAACCTGAAGGTCCTCGACCGCAACTGCCCCCACAGCGACCCGATGGGCGAGCGATTCGACTATGCCGAGGAGTTCAAGCGGCTGGATCTCGCTGCCGTGAAGCGGGACCTGCATGCGCTCATGACCCGATCACAGGATTGGTGGCCCGCCGACTACGGCACCTATGGCGGCCTCATGATCCGCATGGCGTGGCACAGCGCCGGCACGTATCGCATGGGAGACGGCCGCGGCGGTGCCGGCTCCGGCCAGCAGCGCTTCGCCCCTCTGAACAGCTGGCCCGACAACGCGAACCTCGACAAGGCCCGCCGCCTGTTGTGGCCGATCAAGCGCAAGTACGGCGCGCGCATCTCGTGGGCGGACCTCATCGTCTTGGCCGGGAACTGCGCGCTCGAATCGATGGGGTTTGAGACCTTTGGGTTCGGGGGCGGACGCGAGGACGTCTGGGAGCCGGAGGAGGACGTCTACTGGGGGAGCGAGGCCGAGTGGCTCGGCGACGCGCGCCGCGGCGACGATCAAGGGCTCGAGAACCCGCTCGCGGCAGTCCAGATGGGCCTGATCTACGTGAATCCCCAAGGCCCGAACGGCAATCCCGATCCGGTGGCGTCCGGCCGCGACGTGCGCGAGACGTTCGCGCGCATGGCAATGAACGACGAGGAGACGGTCGCCCTCATCGCCGGCGGGCACAGCTTCGGCAAGTGCCACGGGGCCGGCGATCCGTCACTCGTGGGCCCGGAGCCCGAGGCCGCACCCGTCGAGGAGCAAGGGCTCGGGTGGAAGAGCGGCTTTGGCTCGGGCAAGGGGCCCGATACGATCACAAGTGGCCTCGAGGGCGCGTGGAAGCCGAACCCCACGCGTTGGGACATGGGCTACCTGAACACGCTGTTCAAGTACGAGTGGGAGCTCGTGAAGAGTCCTGCCGGGGCGTACCAATGGCTCGCCAAGGACGTGGCCGAAGAGGACATGGTCGTCGATGCCTTCGATCCCGCCAAGCGCCACCGGCCGATGATGACCACCGCCGACCTCTCTCTGCGCTTCGATCCCGCCTACGAGCCGATCGCGCGGCGCTTCCGGGACAACCCCGAGCAGTTCGCCGACGCGTTCGCCCGGGCGTGGTTCAAGCTCACGCATCGCGACATGGGCCCGCGCTCGCGCTATCTCGGTCCGGAGGTGCCTGCCGAGGAACTGATCTGGCAAGACCCGCTGCCCGCGGTCGACCACGAGCTGATCGACGAGCACAACATCGCCGACCTCAAGGCACAGATCCTCTCGTCAGGGCTGACCTTGCCGCAACTCGTGGCGACCGCGTGGGCATCGGCCTCGACGTTTCGCGGCTCGGACAAGCGCGGTGGGGCCAACGGTGCCCGCATCCGCCTTTCACCGCAAAAGGACTGGGCGGTCAACGAGCCGGCGAAGCTCGCAACCGTGCTGCAGACGCTCGAGAACATACGGGCCGAGTTCAACGCGGCGCAGGCCGGCGACACGCGGGTCTCTCTCGCCGACTTGATCGTTCTGGGCGGATGTGCGGCAGTCGAGCATGCGGCGCGGGAGGCGGGGCATGAGGTGGCCGTTGCGTTCACTCCCGGCCGCACCGACGCGTCGCAGGAGCAGACCGACGTCGCCTCGTTCGCCGTCCTCGAACCGGTCGCCGACGGCTTTCGCAACTACCTGAAGTCGCCGTTCGCCATATCGGCCGAGGAGCTGCTCGTCGACCGTGCGCAGCAGCTCACGCTGACGGCTCCCGAGATGACGGTGCTCGTCGGTGGCATGCGGGCGTTGGGCGCCAACGTCGGGCCGGCCTCTCACGGTGTCTTCACCGAGCGGCCCGGGGTACTCACCAACGACTTCTTCGTGAACCTGCTGGACATGGGGACCGTCTGGGAGCCGGACCCTGTGGACGGGTCGGTCTTTCAGGGGCGCGACCGCCGGACCGGAGAGCGCCGGTGGACGGCGACGCGGGTGGACCTCATCTTCGGCTCGAACTCACAGCTGCGGGCGCTGGCCGAGGTCTACGCCTGCGATGACGCGCGAGACAAGTTCGTCGTCGACTTCGCAGCCGCGTGGGCAAAGGTCATGAACCTGGACCGCTTCGACGTCGCCTGAACCCGCACTGCCGCGCGCCCGCGCAGCGGTCAAGGTATGCTCGTGTGCGCGCGGTACCGTGGGGGCGCGGCGACTCGGAGGGGCGACAACGTGACGACCGGCATCGACAGCCTGAGGCTCTACACGCGATTCGACGAGGGGACCGGTCCGGTCATCGTGATGCTGCACGGCATCAACTCCGATGGCGGAGACTGGCGCACCGTGATCGACACGATCGGGTCGGGCTATCGGTTCATCGCGTTCGACCTGCTCGGCTTCGGTCAGAGCCCCAAGCCGCTCGATATCGACTACTCCGCCGACGAGCACGCGCTCGTCGTGGAGAACACGCTGAGAGACCTCGGCGTCGACGACCCGTTCCTGTTGGTGGGCTACTCGCTCGGGGGCGACATCGCGCTTCGGTATGCGTCGACCTACCCGCGGCGACTGCGGCGCCTGTTCCTGCTCGACGCGCCGTTCTACCTGCCACCGGAGCTCGTCGAGACCAAGGGCTACAGCCTCAAGATGCTCTACGAGTCCGCGTCGAAGTGGGTCTTCGACCGGCTCGCGAGGTCCAAGCAGACCGACAGCCTGCTCTACAAGGTCGCCACCGGCGTCGCCGAGCCCGCGCTCAAGGATGCGTTCCACGCGCAAGACATCCCCACGCACTGGGAGATCATGAGCAAGAACCTCACGAACACCGTCAACAAGGCGACGTGGGTCGACGATCTGCCCAAGCTCACGATGCCGGTCGTTCACGCGATCGGCGAGCACGATGCCATCGTCAAGATCGCGCAGGCCCCGGCCCTCAAACGTCTCAAGCCTGACATGGAGATCCGCAAGATCACCGGGCTTGCAGCCGACCACATGACGCTGTGGAACATGCCGGAGCGCGTCGCCGAGGAGATCATGCGCGACGAGGTCCGGGAGCTCGACGTCGTGTGGCGGGGTGGCAGCGGCTCACCGCTCATCCTGCTGCACGGCCTGAGGAACCCCGGAACCGCCTGGATCCCCGCCGCCGAGATACTCTCGAGGACCCACGACGTCGCCGTCGTCGACCTGCTCGGATTCGGAGAGTCACCGGCTCCGCTCAGCGGTCGCTATGCGCTTGCGGACCACGTCGCGGCGGTGCTTGGGACCGTCAGCGCCCTATGGGGTCCCGAGCGGCCGGTGGTCTTCGCCGGCGAGGGTCTGGGGGCCGCCATCGCACTCGGTTGTGCGGCGACCGTCCCCGAACGCAGTGCACAGGTCGTCGCGATTTCGACCGGGCTGCTCGAGCCGGGCACCTCGCTCGACGACCTGGCCCGCGACGATCGCTCCGCGCGGATCGTCGCGCTGCGCGATATGGCGCAGCGACTCGCCGGCAGCGAGAAGACCGGCTCTGCCGCCGCCCAACGGGCCGAGGCGCGGCTCGTCCCGATCCTGCGCACGGTCGAGAACACGATGCTCGGCACCGATACCGCCGAGCTGCTCGCGCAGGTGCCCGCTCCGGTGCGCTTCGTGGCGCTTACCGACGATGCGATCACGCCTAACGACTACCTGTCGCGCGCGTGCGAGGAGCGTGAGGGGTTCTCCTGCGTGACCGTGGAAGGGGAGCGCGGTCTGGTCTACGAGCGGCCCGCAGAGGCCGTGCGCGCCATCGATCCGGAGGACACCGAGGGTATCGCGCTCGCTGCGTCGCTCAGGCCAGTCGCGCAACGCAGAAGCGAGAGCCCGGTCTTGCGGGCGACCGGAGACCTTGAGGCCGCGCTGCTACGAGCCGGCGTGCTCAACCTCGTTGCGGCGGCGTTCGTGCTCGTGCTTGGGCTCGTCGACGTGCCCAATCGCGAACAGGTCCTGACTATCGGGTTCGCGCTGTGGATCGCCGTCGCTTCGGCCAGCGCGATCGTCGGAGCGATCGGCATGAGGCGCAAGACGGCGGGAACGCGCTTCTCGTTCGTGACCACGGCGCTGCCCACGCTTCTGGTCGGTATCGCCGGCTTGGTGCTCGCGTCGGCGTTGTTCGCCGATCCCGCCGCTGGCCAGGCCTTCTTCGGGGTGCTGGTCGCGATCTACGCAATGCTGCGCGGCGCTGCCGACATCTTCACGGCCCGACGTGTCGAGCGGACCGCCAAGCCGCGCTGGCTCCTGTACGCGGGCGGGGCGATCGGCATCGTGACCGCACTGGCGATACTGTTCGGGCCCAACCACGGACGCGGCATCGTCACGCTCTCTCTGGCGCTGTACCTCTCGCTGACCGGGGTGTCACTGGTCGTCTACGTCGTTTCGAGTCGAAGGGCCGCCAGGCGCCGCGTGAACGAGCTGCTCGGTCGGTAGAGCGCGGCCGCCTCGCCGTTCGCGGGCGTGGGGCGCGCCTAGCACAGCCGCTCGGACAGCTGCATCCATTCGTCTTCCAGGTCGCTGATCTGTTGCTCGATGGCGCGAAGCCGCTCCTGGCCTTCGACCAGCGCCACGTAGTCGGAGGGGTCGGCTGCGGCGAGCTCAGTGCGAACCGCGTCGGCCTTGCCCGCAAGCGTCGCGAGCTTGCGCTCGGTCGACGCCACCTCCTTCTTGAGTCGGTACTCCTCGGCCCGAGGCAGTGCCGGCCGCTCGGCGTCGCGGGGTGCGGCCACCGGCTCATTGGCATCGCAGCTCGGGTTGCCGATGGGCAGCGGCTTCGTCTGCCCGCCGGCCGCGTCGCGCGCGTCGAGGAGGCGCAGGTACTCGTCGACGCCCCCTGGCATGTGGCGGATCTTGCCGTCGAGCAGGGCGAACTGGTCGTCGGTCACCCGCT
>CAZCRB010000006.1:0-52707 GCA_964500985.1 uncultured Eubacteriales bacterium | reverse complement strand
GCGCTATCCAGTACCAGGCCCAGGACTACATCCCGATCCCGATCGAAGAGGCGATCCTGTCCTTCGACGTGATCAGCGACTACATGACGCCGTCTGACGAGCACATGATGGAAGTGCTGCTCGTGGCGGCCCAGCGCGACATGATCAACAACGCGGTCGAGGCCGTCGATGCCGCCGGCCTCAAGCTTGAGCGTATCGACCTGACGGCATTCGCGCTCGTCCGTTCAGTGCTCGGTGTGGACACCGGCCTGTTCGCGTCGGAGGAGTCCGGTCAGGCGACCGCGATCCTGCAGCTGACGTCGGGACTGTCCAGCATCGTCGTGGTCGAGCGAGGTGTTCCGCGCTTCAACCGCGTGTCCTCGCTCGCGGGCAACCAGTTCACCCAGGCGATAGCCAACGTGCTTAACCTCACCTATGACGAGGCCGAGGCGCTCAAGATCCGCGTCGGGCTGCCGTCCCTCGACGGCACTCCGTCGATCGTGCCCGGTGTTGATCCGGAGATGCTGCAGGTTGCCCAACAGGCGCTTGAGCGCGAGATGAACCGCTTCATCGCGGAAGTCCGCCGCTCCCTTGACTACTACCTGACCCAGACCACTCAGGTCAGAACCATCAGCCGCATCGTGCTCACCGGCAGCGCAGCAATGCTGAAGAACCTTCCGAGCTACCTTGAGAAGGGGCTTCAGACCGAGGTCATCCTGGGCGATCCACTCGGTCGTATCGCGCTGACCTCGAGTGTCGAGGCCGCGGCACTCGACGACCGGATGGGTTCCGCGTCCGCCATCGGCCTGGCATTGGGGGAGTAGCAGATGATCAAGGTCAATCTCCTCCCGCCTGAGATAGTCGAGCGCCGGAAGTATGAGCGCTTCTTTCCGATTGTGTTCATCATCGTTGGCGTGCTGGTCGGCCTCGTGATACTCACGTGGGCGGGCATGCAGTTTCTCGTCGCCTCCCAGGAGGACACGCTCGCGCAGACGCAGCAGGATACCGCCGCGTTGGACAAGCGTGCCCAGTCGCTCTCGATCTTCGAGGCACGCGAGAAGGAGGTCGCAGCCAAGAAGGAGGCCGCCACCGCCGCGCTCGCGGGACGCATCGACATGGGGGCACTCGCCGAAGAGGTCACCTACGTCATGCCCGACACGTTGTGGACGAGCCGGTTCCTTGCGTCGGAGACCGACGGCTTCGCTGTTGACGGCTACTCGCCGACCCCCTTCGGGACCGACGTCGATGAAGGATACAAGGCAATTGCATCATTCCTCGTGAGGCTCAGCTCACTGCCGGCGATGTACGACGTTTGGCTTGACAGTGCTGAGACCGCGACGTTTAGCGAGTTTCAGAGTTCGGTGGAGACATCCGGAGGCGTGGATGTCCTCACGTACTCGGTCACGTCGAAGTTGAGCGTACCGCCCACGGCGACGGCGGGGGGTCAGTGATGAGCAAGCTCAATCTGTCGACCCGCAACCTGCTGCTTCTCACGGCCGGCGCCGGCCTGCTCATCGTCGTGGCGCTCGTGTTGGTCCTCATCGTGCCGACGTTCCAGAAGATGGGCGCGCTCGATGCGGAGATCCAGACCGCGCAGCAGGAGTCGGACGCGGCGCGGTTGCTCCTCGACCAGCGCACGCAGATCAAGTCTCGCGCCGTGGCGACCGATGCCTCGCTGCTCGAGCTGCTCACGGGCTTTCCCGAGAACCCCGAGCTTCCTTCGCTCATCATCGAGCTGCAGGACATCGCCTACGACTCGGGTGTGTATCTCGAGCGCGTGGAGCCCGGCAAGGAGACGATCCCGAGCGAGGACGGCGCCTACCAGTCGGTGCCCGTCGGAGTGACGATTTGGGGCACCTGGGCCGACACCATCGAGTTCCTCGACCGCATCCAGACGCTGACCCGGCAGGCGAGGATCACGTCGTTCGAGTCCGGTCCGCCGCTGGGTGTGTCCGAGGTCGCCGACCAGAACCTGAAGCTGCCGTACTACTCGATCCCCACGAACATCGACTTCAACGTCTTCGTCATCCCCGCAGCACCCGTCAAGTCACCCGGAGCAGCCGTGCCTGCTCCGGCCCAGTAGCCGAGGAGGTGGACCGCAGTGGATAACATGATGGGCACCCCTGGGCAGCCACAGCCGATGAGCGACCCCGTTGCTTCCGACAAGCCCGCAGGCGGGCTCGCGGGCTATCTCGCCACGACGTCGGGCAAGCTGATCGTCGGCGGCCTGATCCTCGTCGTGCTGCTGGCCGTGATCGGCGGTCTGGTCTACTTCTTCGTGCTGGGCGGCGACTCGGCCGACACGTCGATCGAGGTCAAGACGATCAACACGCCGGTGAAGTCCACCACCACGAGCGCGAGTGCCGAGGCCAGCATCACCAAGCCGGCGACGCCGCCGCTCGACGAGACGTTCACGTTCCGCAACATCTTCGCGCCGACCGTGAAGCCGCCGGTTGCTTCGACCACGGCATCGACGACGACCGGCTCGACGGGCTCCGGCTCCGTTCCCACCGACCTGCCCGCCGACACGCTGTACCTGCAGAGCGTGACGAGCGTCAACGGGATTCTCGTGGCCACCTTCTTGTGGAACGACACGGTCTATCTCGTGGCCGAGGGCGACACGTTGCCGGGCACGCCGTGGAAGGTGCTGTCGCTGTCCGAGACGGGCGCGGTCATGCTCTATGGCGATACGCAGGTGTCGATCTCCGTGGGCCAGGGCATCACCAAGTAGCGGCCCACGCTGCGCGCACCCTGTCTGGTAGAATCTGCGCACGCTTCCGACCCCTTTGAAAGGGTGCCAGCGCATGCGCTATGTCACCGCAGGCGAATCCCACGGCCGAGCACTGAATGCCATCGTCACCGGCGTGCCCGCGGGTGTGCCGATCGAGGCCGCCGACATCGACGCCGATCTGGCGCGCCGTCAGGGCGGCTACGGCCGCGGCGGCCGTATGCGTATCGAGACCGACAAGGTCGCCATCCTCTCCGGCGTGCGCTTCAGCCGGACGATCGGGTCGCCGGTGTCGCTGGCTGTCGCCAACAAGGACTGGGACAACTGGCTTGACGTCATGGCGGTCTCAGGGGCCAAGCCCGACGGTATCCGCGAAGTCGCGCCCCGCCCGGGTCACGCTGACCTTCCCGGCGTCTTGAAGACGGCGTCGGACGATTGCAGGGACATCCTCGAGCGCGCCAGCGCCCGAGAGACGGCCGCACGCGTCGCGGCCGGCGGCGTTGCCAAGGCGCTGTTGCGCGAGCTCGGTGTCTCGGTGGACTCGTACGTCGAGGCCATCGGGCCGGCGCGCGCAGCGCTCGATGCCGATACCGTAGACCCCGCAGTAGTCGAGGCGAGCCCCGTGCGCTGCCCCGACGAGGCGGTTGCAGGCGCGATGATGGCGGCGATCGACCAGGCGCGCGCAGACGGAGAGTCACTCGGCGGGGTGTTCGTCGTACGGGCGAGAGGGCTCGTTCCCGGGCTTGGCACATACGCCGAGGCCGATGGCCGTCTTGACGCCCGTCTCGCCGCGGCGGTCGTGTCGATTCCCGCAATCAAGGGCGTCGAGTTCGGTGATGGTTTTGCCGGGGCCGCCCTGCCGGGCAGCGAGGTCCACGACGCTTTGGCCTACGATCCTCAGCTCGGCGTCACGCGGGCGACCAACCGCGCAGGAGGTCTGGAGGGCGGCATGAGCAACGGCGAGACGCTCGTCGTACGTGCCGCCATGAAGCCGATTCCGACGCTCATGCGACCCTTGGCGAGCTTCGATCTCGACACGCGCCAGCCGGTCGATGCCTCGAAGGAGCGCAGCGACGTGTGTGCGGTGCCTGCCGCAGCCGTTGTCGCGGAGGCCGAGGTCGCCTTCGTGCTGGCGCGCGCCTACTGCGAGAAGTTCGGCTCGGACGCGCTCGTCGACATGCTCGGTGCGCTGGACGCGTACCGGGCGCGCATAGCCCGATGACGCGCGGACACGTATTCCTGATCGGCTTCATGGGCGCCGGCAAGTCCACCGTCGGTCGCCTGCTTTCAGAGCGCGTCCGGATGCCGTTCGTCGACCTCGACAGCGTGATCGAGCAGGGCGCGCAGGCCAGCGTCTCCGAGCTGTTCGCATCCCGCGGCGAGGAGGGCTTCCGCGCACTGGAGACCGAGGCGCTCGCGTCCCTTGCCGCATGCCCGCCCTCGGTCGTCGCCTGTGGCGGTGGCGTGGTGCTGAGGCCCGAGAACCGCACGCATCTGCACTCGCTGGGCACCGTGGTCTACCTGCGGGTCACCGCCGGTGAGGCGGTCGCCCGGGTGGGCGACGCGTCGACGCGCCCGCTGCTCGCCGGCGGCGCGGGCACGCTTGCGGCGACCAGCCTGCTCGCCGCGCGTGAGGCGCTGTACAAGGCCGCTGCCGATATCACCGTCGACACCGTGGGCCGCCTGCCCGAGCAGGTTGCCGACGAGATCTTCGATTCGCTCAAGGAGAGTGCTTCGTGACCCGGTCCATCGTCGACGTCGCCGTTCCGGGCGCCGAGTATCAGGTCGTCATCGGGGAGGGGCTGCTCGCCGAGGCGGGTACCCGTCTCAGGGCGCTGACCTCGTCGAAGTCGGTCGCTCTCATCACCGACACCAACGTCGCCGAGCGCTACGGACTCGCGCTCGACACGTCGCTTGCCCGCGCGGGATTCTCGGTGACGTCGTTTCGGGTGCCCGCAGGGGAGGCGTCGAAGAGCTGGTCGGTCGCCGGCGAGCTTCTGGAGGCGCTGGCCGCCAAGGCGCTCGATAGGACGAGTGTCGTGGTCGCGCTCGGCGGTGGCGTCGTCGGCGATCTGGCCGGGTTCGTCGCCGCGACGTACCTGCGCGGAGTCGAGTTCGTCCAGGTGCCCACGAGCCTGCTCGCGATGGTCGACTCGTCTGTCGGCGGGAAGACCGCGGTGGATCTGCAGGCGGGCAAGAACCTTGCCGGCGCGTTCAAACAGCCGCTGCTTGTCTTGGCCGACACCGACACGCTGAAGACGCTGCCCGACACGGAATGGCTCAGCGGCCTTGCCGAGGTGGCGAAGAGCGCCGTGCTCGACGGCGAGGAGTTCCTCGGCTGGATCGAGGAGCATGCGGGGCTGCTCGGCGAGCGAGACCCCGGCACGGTCGAGCAGGCGGTGCGGCGCTCTGTGGAGTTCAAAGCGCGGGTCGTCGCGCGCGATGAGCGCGAGGAGGGGCCGCGGGAATGCCTCAACTACGGTCACACGTTCGGGCACGCGCTCGAGAAGGTGTGCGGCTACGGGACGTTCACGCACGGAGCCGCGGTGGCCGAGGGGATGCGCTTCGCCTCGCGGGTATCTGCTGATGCGGGGCAGGCCGATGCCGCGTTCATCAAGCGGCAGGACCGCTTGCTCGACGCTCTCGGCCTGACCGCGCTCGACGTTCGCACGCAACCGGGGCCGTTGCTCGACGCGATGCGCAGCGACAAGAAGGCGCGCTCGCGCGTCGTGCGGATGGTGTTGGTGGACGGGCCGGGCCTGTGGCGCTGTTCGCCGGTGAAGGATGACACGGTATCGGCCCACCTCGATGCGTGGGTTGCGACTAAGGGGGAGTGACCTGTGACGGTGCGCGTACTCGTGCTCAACGGTCCCAATCTGAACCTGCTCGGGGAGCGTGAGCCCGGCGTCTACGGCTCGGCCACCCTGGCCGACGTCGAGATGCGGGCCGCCGCGCTGGCCGCCGAGCTCGGCGCGGAGATGGCGTTCGTGCAGTCCAATCACGAGGGCGCGCTCATCGACGCTTTGCACGATGCGCGCGCGACGTTCGACGCGGTGGTGTTCAACCCCGGCGCGCTGACGCACTACTCGTATGCGCTGCGTGACGCGGTCGCCGCGATCGGCGTGCCCGTGGTCGAGGTCCACCTCTCCAACATCCACGCCCGCGAGGCGTTCCGTGCGACGAGCGTGATCGCGCCCGTCGCGGCCGGACAGATCTCCGGGTTCGGGGTCGAGAGCTACCTGCTCGGCCTGCGTGCCGCCGTCTCGCTGGCGGAGGCTCGTCGATGAACGCGGTCCGCAGGATCCAGTCACTGCGCGCGCGGCTCGCCGACGCCGGGTACGGCGCCGCAGTCGTCACCGATCCGGTCAACGTCGCCTATCTCACCGGTTTCGAGGGTGTGTTCGACGACGAGGACGCCCATGCCGCCGTGGTCACGGCGTCCGATACCGTGCTCTACACCGACACCCGCTACGCCGAGGCGTGCACCCGCGCCGCCGAGGGAACCACCTGGCAGGTCAGGGTCGCTCGTGAGAACCTCTACATCACGCTGTGCGCGGATCTGGCAGCCGAGGGCATCGGGTCGCTGACGCTCGAGGAGTCCGTGCCGTTCGGGCGCTTCCGGTTCGTCTCCGAGCAGTTCGACGGCAACGTCGAGGCGGTCGACGGCTGGGTGGAGGAGATCCGCCAGGTCAAGGTCGCCGAGGAGATCGAGCGTATCGCGGCGGCGCAGCAGCTGACCGACGCGGCGTTCGATCACATCCTGGGCTACATCGCCGCCGGTCGTACCGAGCGCGAGATCTCGCTCGAGATCGAGTTCTTCATGCGCAAGCACGGCAGCGAGGGCGTCGCGTTTGCGGCCATCATCGCCAGCGGCCCTAACTCCGCGCTGCCGCACGCCAAGGTGACGGATCGCGCCGTCGAGCCCGGCGACTTCCTCAAGATGGACTTCGGCGCGCGCATGGGCGGCTACTGTGCCGATATGACGCGCACCGTCGTGGTGGGCAAGGCCGGCGATCGTCAGCGCGAGATCTACGACACCGTGCTCGCGGCCAACCTCGCGGGCATCGCCGCGGTGCGTCCCGGCGTCCCGGGCCGGGACATCGACGCAGCGGCCCGCGCGGTGATCGTGGAGCGCGGCTTTGGCGAGGCGTTCGGCCACGGTCTCGGGCACGGCGTGGGCATGGCCGTGCACGAACTGCCGAGCGTGGGGCCGCGCGGCGCCAAGAGCGTGCTGTCCGGCAGCGTCATCACCATCGAGCCGGGCGTGTACCTGCCGGGGTTCGGCGGTGTTAGAATCGAGGACTTGGTGGTCGTTGAAGAGGGTGGCGCGCGCGTGCTGACCCGTTCGACCAAGGATCTTCTCGAGTTGTAGACCAGCGCCCGCGTCGTGCGGGCGATAGTGTGAAGGAGCGTCCCACTGTGTCTGTCACCACCGCTCAGTTCAAGAACGGCATGTGCATCGTCCACGAGGGCAAGCGCTGGGTCATCATCGAGTTCCAGCACGTCAAGCCCGGCAAGGGTGGCGCGTTCGTCCGCACCAAGCTCAAGGAGCTGCAGTCCGGCCGCGTGGTCGACTACACCTTCCGTGCCGGCGAGAAGTTCGACGACGTGCGCATCGAGACCAAGAAGATGCAGTACCTCTACAACGATGGCGCCACGTATCACTTCATGGACAACACCAGCTACGAGCAGGTAGAGCTCGACGCCGCGTTCGTGGGCGAGGCCGCCAAGTGGCTCCGGGAGACCGACGAGGTCGAGATCCAGACCGCTGATGGCGAGTACATGGGCGTCGAGCCGCCGATGTTCGTCGAGCTCGAGGTCACCGAGACCGATCCGGGCTTCAAGGGCGACACGGTCCAGGGCGGCACCAAGCCGGCCACGCTCGAGACCGGCGCCGTCGTCCAGGTGCCCATGTTCGTCAACACGGGTGACAAGCTGAAGATCGACACGCGCGACGGCCGCTACATCACGCGCGTCTAGCGCTTCACCGACAGAGTGACCGCTCCGGGCGGGTCGTGTGTATCCGACCCGTCCGGTGTCATATATAATCTTCGGACTACGCGGCGCGCATCCGTGCGCCGGGGCCGCTCGCCACGTTACGCAAGCAAGGGGATTTGCGATGCGACCTGTTCACATCACTGATACGACCCTCAGGGACGCGCACCAGTCGCTGTGGGCCACACGTATGGAGATCGGCGACATGCTCCCGATCCTGCCCAAGATGGACCAGGTGGGCTACTGGTCTCTTGAGGTGTGGGGCGGAGCCACGTTCGACTCCTGTCTGAGGTTCTTGGACGAGAACCCGTGGGAGCGCTTGCGGGTGATCAAGCGCCACTGTCCCAACACGCCCCTGCAGATGCTGCTTCGCGGACAGAACCTCGTCGGTTACAAGCACTACAGCGACGAGATCGTCACGCGCTTCTGCGCCGCTTCCAAGCGCAACGGCATCGACGTGTTCCGCGTGTTCGACGCGCTCAACGACATCCGCAACGTCGAGGTGCCGGCGCGCGCGGTCAAAGAGGCGGGCGGCCATTTCGAGGGCGCCATCAGCTACACCGTCTCGCCCGTGCACACGCTGGACTCGTATCTCGACTACGCGATGCAGCTCAAGGAGCTGGGCGCGGACACCATCGCCATCAAGGATATGGCCGGCATGCTGACGCCGTTCCGTACCGAGAAGATGGTCCGCGCGCTCAAAGAAGAGGTCGGCCTGCCGGTTCACGTGCACTGCCACTACATCGGCGGCATGGCTCCCATGAACTACCTGAAGGCCGCCGAGGCGGGCGCCGACATCATCGACACCGCGGTCGTGGCGCTTGCCTTCGGCAACAGCCAGCCGGCGGTCGAGATGATCGTGGCCGCGCTCAAGGAGAGCCCCTACGACTCGGGCATCGATCTGGACCTGCTCTTCGAGATCGCCGAGTACTGGGAGGACGTGCGCTCGAAGAAGGGCCTCAAGCGCGGCATCACCACGCTGCTGTCGATGGAGGTCTTCAGCCACCAGGTTCCGGGCGGCATGATGAGCAACCTCGTGAGCCAGCTCGAGCTGCAGAAGGCCGCCGACCGGCTCCCCGACGTGCTGGCCGAGATCCCCAAGGTCCGCGCCGAGGTCGGCTACCCGCCGCTCGTGACGCCGCTCTCGCAGATCGTGGGTACGCAGGCGGTCATCAACGTCCTGACCGGCAAGCGATGGAACATCGTGCCGCAGGAGATGAAGGACTACATCCGGGGCTACTACGGCAAGGCGCCGGGCCCCATGAGCAAGGAGATCGTCGCCAAGGTCCTCGGAGACGAGACGCCCCTGGCTGCCGACATTCGCCCGGGTTCCCTGGTCACGACCACGTACGCACAGGTCGAGGCAGAGGTGGGCGACCTCGCGCACAGCGAGGAAGACGTGCTGATGTACGCGCTGTTCCCCAATGAGGCACGCGCGTACTTGGAGCGCCACAAGGAGGGGGCCGAAGGTGCGGTCTTCCTCATGAGCGAAGAGGTTCATACCGTCAAGGAGGATGACCAGGTGGACGTCAATCAGATCCGTGAGCTGATCAAGATGGTCGAGGCCTCCGATTTGGCCGAAGTCATCATCGAAGAGGGCGAGAACAGGGTCGTCGTGCGCAAGGCGGGCGCAATCGTAGCGCCCGTGGCTGCCGCTGCTGCGGCCCCTGCCGCTGCGCCCGTTGCCGAAGCCGCAGCTGCGGCCGCGCCGGCCGCCGAGGCCGCGCCCGGTGGGCGTCCGGCGAGCTGGAAGACGGTCGTCGCTCCGATGGTCGGCACGTACTATGCCGCGCCCGCGCCCGGAGCCGCCGACTTCGTGGCCGTCGGCGACACCGTTTCCGAGGGTCAGCCGCTGTGCATCGTCGAGGCGATGAAGCTGATGAACGAGATCGTCGCCGAAGAGGGCGGCGTCATCCGCGAGGTCGCGCTCGCCAACGGCGACCCGGTCGAGTACGGCACCGTGTTGTTCTACTACGAGCCGGTCTAGGGAGCGCCTGTGTTCGATCGGATACTGATCGCCAACCGCGGTGAGGTGGCCCTGCGGATCATCCGTGCGGCCCGCGAGATGGGTGTCGAGACCGTCGCGGTGTACTCGGAGGCCGACAAGGAGTCGCTGCCGGTCATGATGGCGGACCGCGCCGTCTGCGTCGGCCCGGCGCCTTCGGCGCTGAGCTACCTCAACATGCCCAACATCATCTCGGCCGCTCTGACGTCCGGAGCCCAGGCGATCCACCCGGGATACGGGTTCCTCGCCGAGAACTCCGGTTTCGCGCGTGCCTGCGAGGACTCGGGCATCCAGTTCATCGGCCCGACGCCGGACGCGATCGACCGCATGGGCGACAAGGCCGTGGCGCGCTCGACCGCTGCGGCGGCGGGGGTCCCGACCGTCCCGGGCAGTGACGGTCCGGTCGAGTCCTACGAGGAGGCACTCGCCTTCGCCGAGCAGGTCGGCTTCCCGGTCCTGGTCAAGGCCTCGGCGGGTGGCGGCGGCAAGGGCATGCGCGTCGCCCAAGACCCTGAGGACCTTCGCGCCAACCTGGTGGCCGCCAAGACCGAGGCCGCCGCGGCGTTCGGCAACGACACCGTCTATCTCGAGAAGTACCTCGCGCGCCCGCGCCACGTGGAGATCCAGGTGCTGGCGGACACCCACGGCAACGCGGTCTACCTGTTCGAGCGCGACTGCTCGATCCAGCGCAGGCACCAGAAGCTCGTGGAGGAGGCGCCGTCGCCGGCGCTCAGCCCCGAGCTGCGCGCGCAGATGGGCGAGGCCGCGCTCAAGCTCGTGCGGGCGGTGGACTACACCGGCGCGGGCACGATCGAGTTCCTGCTCGACACCGACGGCCGGTTCTACTTCATGGAGATGAACACGCGCGTGCAGGTCGAGCATCCCGTGACCGAGCAGATCACCGGGGTCGACATCATCAAGGAGCAGATCCGGATCGCATCCGGCGAAGTGATGAAGCACACCCGCCAGGAGGACATCGTCTTGCGCGGGCACGCGATCGAGTTCCGCATCAACGCCGAGGACCCGGCGCACAACTTCCGGCCCCACCCCGGCCTCATCAACGTCTTCAACGCGCCGGGCGGCTTTGGGGTGCGCGTGGACTCGCACGTGTACTCCGGCTACCGCGTGCCGCCCACGTATGATTCCCTGCTCGGCAAGCTCATCGTCTGGGCCGAGACGCGCGAGGAGGCGATCGCTCGCGGTCACCGTGCGCTCGACGAGTTCATCGTCACCGGCATCCCGACGACGATCCCGTTCCACCTGCGCGTGCTCGAAACGCCCGCTTTCGAGCGCGGCGAGGTCTATACTGACTTCATCGATACGGAGATGGGCGGCGCCTGACGGGCCGCTCGTTTTAGGAGACTTCCCATGACTGAAGAGATTCGACTCGAGGGCCTCGGCGTCGCGCCGGGAGTCCTCGATACCATCGTCACGCTCGCCGCTGAGGGCGTCGAGGGCGTTGCCGCCGTCGGTGCCCCCGGACTCGCCGGGCTGGTGCAGAAGGGCTCTCGCAAGGGCCAGGCGCGTGCCGTCGACGTGATAATCGATGAGGCGGAGCAGCTCTCCGTCACCGTGCACATCCAGGCGGAGTACGGATGCAAGCTGCGCGACGTCGCGGCCGCAGTGCAGGCGGCCGTAATCGAGGCGCTCGCCAGCCAGGTCGGGACCGAAGTCGGGTGCGTCGACGTGTTCGTCGACGGACTCGTGTTTGCAGAGTAGCCCGTGGTGCGTCCGGAACGTCACAAGGCCCGCCGCCAGGCCATGCAGATCCTCTACCAGCGTGAGATCACGGGCATCAGCGCCCAGGCGATCCTCGCTGACGGCTCGTACTCCACGGAAGATGGTGAGCCCGACGACTTCTGCCGCACGTTGGTGGCCGGGGTCGAGGAGCACCTGACCGAGATCGACGCCATCGTGGGCGAGACCTCCGAGCACTGGAGCGTCTCTCGGATGCCGCTGGTCGACCGTAACATCCTGCGCATTGCGACCTACGAGCTGCTCTACGCCGAAGACGTGCCCCCGAGCGTCGCCATCAATGAAGCGGTCGAGCTCGCCAAGGTGTACGGCGGCGACGACTCGTCCAAGTTCGTCAACGGGGTGCTCGGCAGGATCGCCGAGCGCCACGCACCCGAGGAGTGATCTGAGTGCCGGAGGAGTCGTACGGGTTCACGCAGGCGCGCACCCGGCTCGAGGAGATCGTCGCGCAGGTCCGCAAGAAGGACACCTCGCTCGAGAAGAGCCTCGATCTGCTCGAGGAGGGCGTGCGCCTGGCCAACCAGTGCACGGAGCTGATCGACCACGCCGATTGGGACGCCGCCGGCGCGCCCGCCGCAGCGATCGACGCTGACGGGACCGGAGCCGACGACGCCTCGGGATCGCCGGAAGGTGAGACCGGCGACGCACAGGGCCGTGACACGGATGCACCGGCAGGGGAGGCCGGGGACTCCGAGCAGGACTCCGACGAGGCATCCGCCACCGAGGAGCCGCAGGCGTCCTGACCCGGCGGCGGCAGGGTAACGGGGCCGCGACGGGTTCGTTTCGGCGCTGACGGCGTACTATTCTCGATATGACGCGGCAGCAACGATGCCGCCTTGCAGGGAGAAGACCGACCTTTGGCCAGCGAGCGCATCCTCGACACGATCAGCGCGCCGTGCGACGTGAAGTCGCTCGACGAGGCGCAGCTCGCGCAACTCTCGGCTGAGATCCGCGAGGAGCTCATCGCCACGGTCTCGGCTACCGGCGGACATCTCGCTCCCAACCTCGGGGTCGTCGAGCTCACCCTCGGCATCCACCGGGCACTCGACTGCCCCAAGGACCGCATCATCTTCGACGTCGGTCATCAGTCCTACGTGCACAAGCTGATTACCGGCAGGCGCGAGCGGTTCTCGACGCTGCGCCAGTACGGCGGCGTCTGCGGCTTCCCCAAGCGCAACGAGTCCGAGTACGACATGTTCGACACGGGCCATGCATCCGACTCGCTCTCGGTCGCCCTTGGCCGGGCACTCGCGCGCGACACGCGCGGCGGCGACGAGACGGTGGTCGCGGTCATCGGTGACGGCTCGATGACCGGCGGGATGTCGTTCGAGGCGCTCAACCACATCGGGCATCTCGGGACGCGGCTCGTCATCGTCCTCAACGACAACGAGATGTCGATATCCGAGAACGTCGGGGCGCTCGCGAGCTACCTCGCGCGCGTACGCCTCGACCCGCGCTACACGCGCCTGCGTGACGGTGTCGAATCGCGCCTCTCGACGACTTCGCTCGGCAAGGTGATGGTCGACGCGGGCGAGGCGGTCAAAGGCTCGGTCAAGCAGTTGCTCGTGCCGGGCATGCTGTTCGAGGAGCTGGGTCTCAAGTACGTCGGCCCCATCGACGGGCACGACATCGGCCAGGTCGAGGAGGCGGTGCGCCGCGCTCGGACCACGGCCGGCCCGGTCATCATCCACGCGGTCACGCGCAAGGGCGCCGGCTACGAGCACGCCGAGACGTCCCCGGATGCGTTTCACGGCATCGGGCCGTTCTCCGTTGAGACCGGCAAGGCCAACGGTTCGGGCGGGGCGATCAGCTACACGGAGGCGTTCTCGCGCGCGCTGCTCGCCGAGGCGGCCCAAGACGAGCGCATCGTCGCGATCACGGCCGCGATGCCCTCGGGCACCGGTCTCGACAAGTTCGCAGAGGCCTACCCGGACCGCTTCTACGACGTCGGCATCGCCGAGGAGCACGCGGTCGGACTGGCCGCCGGTCTCGCACTCGGTGGCCTCAAGCCGGTCGTCGCGGTCTACTCGACGTTCATGCAGCGGGCCTACGACCAGATGATCATGGACGTGGCGCTGCAGAACCTGCCGGTGGTGTTCTGCCTCGACCGCGCCGGTCTGGTGGGCGAGGACGGTCCCACGCACCACGGCGTGTTCGACCTGACCTACCTGCGCTCGATCCCCAACATGGGACTGCTCGCGCCGGCCGACGAGGTCGAGTTGGCCGACGCCCTGCACACCGCACTGCTGCTGGGCGGGCCGTGCGCGGTTCGCTATCCGAGAGGTGCGGGCGTCGGCGCCGAGTCGCATGCCCCCGAGCGGTGGGAGCCGGGCAAGGCGCAGGTCCGCAGCGAGGGGACCGATGTCGCGCTGCTGGCCGTCGGCCGCATGGTGGACGTCGCCGAGCAGGCCGCGCTTCAGCTCGAACAGAGCGGCGTGAGCGCGTCGGTCGTCAATGCCCGGTGGGTCAAGCCCCTGGACCTCGAGGTCGTGTCGTGGGCGGCGCTGAACCACCGGCTGATCGTGACCGTCGAGGAGAACACCGGCGTTGGCGGGTTCGGTGCCGCTGTGTGCGAGGCACTGACCGACCTCGGCATGGCCGTACCGGTCATGCGGCTTGCCGTACCGGACTGTTTCGTGACCCACGGGGCGATGAAGAAGCTGCTCGAGGAGATCGGGCTGACGCCTGACGCGGTCGCTGCGGCGATCCTTGGGCGACTGATCGATGTGCCGCTCGCCGCGCCCGTTTCGCACGATATCGCGGCGGAGGCCGCCCACGATGACGCGCCGTCGCATCGACGCCATACTGGTCGATAGGGGGCTGTTCCCCTCACGCGAGCAGGCGCGCAGCGCGGTGCTCGCCGGAGACGTGCGCGTCGCGGGCTTCCCGGTCACCAAGGCCGGGTCTCTCGTGGACGAGGATGCCGCGATCGAGGTGGCCCAGCGTCGCCGGTTCGTCTCGCGCGGCGGGGACAAGCTGGCCGGTGCCCTCGCCGTGTTCGAGCTCGACGTCGCCGGCGCACGCGCGGTCGACGTGGGTGCCAGCACGGGCGGTTTCACCGACTGCCTGCTGCAGGAGGGCGCGGTCAGCGTCGTCGCCGTCGACGTGGGTTACGGACAGCTGGCCTGGTCGCTGCGCACCGACGACCGCGTCACGGTGCTCGAGCGCACCAACGTGCGCCACGTCGATCCGGTCGAGCTCGGCGCGCCGTTCGACGTGGTCGTGTGCGACGTCTCGTTCATTTCGCTCGCCACGGTGCTGCCCGTGCTCGCGGCGCTGCTTGCACCGGACGGGAATCTGGTGGCCTTGGTCAAACCACAGTTCGAGGCCGGTAAGGGCCGTGTGGGAAAGAAGGGTGTCGTCAAAGACCCGGCGGTCCATGCCGATGTGCTCGAAGGTGCGGTGGGTGCCGCGCACGCCAACGGACTGCGCGTCAGGGGACTGACCTTCTCGCCCATCAAGGGCCCGGAGGGTAACATCGAGTTCTGGATCTGGGCGTCACCGGCGGGCGAAGAGGCGGCGGTCTCGCCGCTTGAGGTCGTGGAGTCGGCGCACCGGACATTGGGAGGCTAGCGTGCGCGTTCTGCTCGTACCGCATACATCCAACGCCGCCGCGGTCGCCGCAGCGGGCGAGCTGTGCGCCTGGCTCGTCGCTCGCGACGTCGAGCCGGTGCTGGTGTCACAGGACGCGGCCGCGGCCAGGCTCGACGGATTCGGTGTCGCGCCTACCGCGCTGGGTACCCTTGACCTCACGGTGGCGCTCGGCGGCGACGGCACGATACTGAAGGCCGTGCACCTGGTCGGTCCGCGAGAGGTCCCGCTGCTCGGCGTCAAATTCGGCCGGCTCGGCTTTCTCGCCGGCGCGACGCCCGAGACGATGCGAGATGCGGTCGCCGCGGCGCTTGCGGGAGACGCGCGGATCGAGCGGCGCGCGATGCTCGAGGCGAGCGTCGTGATGGACGGGCGGGTCGTCGGGACCTACGACGCCCTCAACGAAGTGGTCATCTCGCGCGGGGCGTCGGGCCGCGTGATCGCGCTCGACGTGTCCATCGACGGGCACCGGGTGCTCAGCACGCGTGCCGACGGGCTGGTCGTGGCCACCGCGACCGGTTCGACCGCGTACGCGCTTTCTGCCGGGGGACCGATCGTGACCCCCGGTTTCGACGGCATGGTGGTCGTGCCGGTGGCGCCGCACACGCTGGCCTCGCGCGCCTTGCTCACCGGGGCCGCCGACACCGTCGACGTCGTCTTGCCGGACGCCTCGCGAGCGGACGCCTGCGTGCTCGTGGACGGCGACCCCACCCCGTGTCGTCGTTCGGTCGAGCGCGTCACCCTGCGCCGGTCGCAGCGCGACGTGGCGCTCGTGAAGTACGACGGTCGCGACTTCTACGAGACGGTCGCCTCAGAGTTCTTTGGGGGCTGAGCGGGCGTGCTCGAGGAACTCCACGTCAAGAATCTCGCGCTGATCGAAGACGTCACCTTGCGCTTCGGCGCGGGGATGACCGTGCTGACCGGAGAGACGGGCGCGGGCAAGACGGCCCTGCTCGGCGCTCTCAAGCTGCTTCTCGGCGAGCGGGCGGATGCCGGAGCGGTGCGCTCGGGTGCGCGCGAGGCGGTCGTCGAGGGACGCTTCTTCAGTGCGGGGCGCGAGGTGATCGTCCGGCGACGGGTCGGCGCCGACGGCCGCAGCCGTTGCACGCTCGATGACGAGATGGCCACGGTCGGTGCGCTCGCCAAGGTGGTGGGACCGCTCGTGGACCTGCATGGCCAACACGAGCACCAGGCACTGCTTGCGGTGAGCACGCACGTAGGCTATCTCGACCGCTGGGCCGGCGAGGCGTGCGCTATGGCGCGGGCCGACTACGCGGACGCGCGACTCGCCTACAAGGCGGCCGCTCTTGAGCTCGCGGAGCTCGAGCACCGTCTTGCCGCCGCCGAGGCCAACGAGGACTACCTGCGCTTCGTCGTCGAGGAGATAGACCGCGTTGACCCGCAGGTCGGCGAGGACGAGCTGCTCGGCGCCAAGCTGCCCACGCTTCAAAACGCCGAGCGGCTCTCGCAGGCCGCCGGTGGGGCGGCCGCTCTGCTGCGCGGGGACGGCGGTGCGCTCGACAAGGTCGCCGAGGCGCAGGCGGTTCTCGAGAAGCTTGAGGGTATCGACCCGGAGCTCGACGCGATCGCGGCGCGGCTCGTCGAGGCCGCCGCGGTCATCGATGACGCCGGCGTCGCCGCGCGCAGCTACCGCGACGGCATCGAGCACGACCCCGCGGCCCTCGAGCGGGTGCTGGCGCGGCTCTCGGAGCTCGCCGGCGTCATGAAGAAGTACGGCCCACGACTCGACGACGTGGTGCGCAAGCGCGACGAGGCGCGCGCGTCGTTGCTAGAGGCGCACGACGGTGGCGCCGCCGTCACGGCTGCGCGGGAGCGCCTGGCGACGTGCAGGCGCGACCTGGAGCGGGCCGGAGCGGCGCTCTCGCGCGTCCGGGTCGCGGCCGCCGACGGATTCGCGCAGGCGTTGGCGGCCGAGACCGCCGACCTTGCGATGCCGGGGGCGCGGTTCGAGGTCGCCTTCACCGATCTGGACTTCGACGCATGGGGTGAGGATGGCCCCCAGCGAGTCGAGTTCCTCTACGCGCCGGCGCCCGGGCAGCCGGCCCGACCGCTCGCGCGCATCGCCTCGGGAGGCGAGCTCTCGCGTGTGATGCTCGCCCTCAAAGGGGTGCTCGGAAACGCCGACACCGTCGGTACGCTCGTGTTCGATGAGGTGGATGCCGGTATCGGCGGCGCCACGGCGACCGCTGTCGGCAGGCGTCTCGTCCAACTCGCCCAGCGCCATCAGGTCATCGTGGTCACGCACCTCGCCCAGGTGGCCGCCTTCGCGGACGAGCATCTGGTCGTCTCCAAGCGGCTCGAGGGAGACGTGGCCGTCACCGCGGTGAACGAAGCGGTCGGTGAGGACCGCGTCGCCGAGGTCGCGCGGCTGCTCTCGGGCAACGACTCCGCCGCGAGTCGTGCCCATGCCAGAGAGGTGCTCGATGCCGCCACGACGGCCGTGCCCACCAGCGACGTGACGTCCGGCTGACAGTCGGTGTTCGGAGCGGTTCGGCGGTCCGCTCCGTGGTAGGATACCCCGCGAGCGCGCGCTCCTGTGGGGGTGTGCGCGTCATGTCAGCCGACCTCGGAGTCTCATGCGTCATTCGGGTATCGCAAAGCTCGACAAGCGCACCAAGGACCTGGTCAAGCGCCTGGGATCCGACGATGTGGCCGTCATCGACCACGTCGACATGGATCGCGTGAGCGCGGAGGCCATCCTCACCACCGGTGTCGAGGTCGTAGTGAACGCTTCGCCGTCCATCTCCGGCGCGTATCCCAACGTCGGACCGCTGCTGTTGACGCGTGGCGGCGTGACGCTGATCGACGACGTCGGATCCGACATCTTCGACTGTCTCAAGGAAGGCGACCAGATCGAGGTCGTGGGCGACGACGTCCTCAAGGGCGGCGAGGTCTGCGCCCACGGCACGCGCCTGTCCGTGAGCGAGGTCGAGGCCAAGATGGAGGCCGCCAAGGCCAACCTCGGCGAGCAGCTCGACAAGTTCGCACGCAACACCATCGAGTACCTCGAACGCGAGAAGGCCATCCTCACCGACGAGACGTGGGTCCCGTCGGTTCGGACCGAGATCCACGGTCGTCACGTCCTCGTGGTCGTGCGAGGTTACGACTTCAAGGAGGACATCGCCACGCTGTCGCCCTACATCCGGGAGATGCGCCCGGTGCTCGTGGGGGTCGACGGGGGAGCGGACGCGATCATCGAGTCGGGGTTCAAGCCCGACATCATCGTCGGCGATATGGACTCGGTCACCGACGCGGCGTTGACGAGCGGAGCCGAGCTCATCGTGCACGCCTACGCGGACGGCCGTGCCCCCGGCATGGAACGTCTCGAGCAGCTCGGCGTGGCTTCCGGGGCGCACACCTGGCCCCTCACCGCGACGAGCGAGGACCTCGCGCTGCTTCTCGCGTGGGAGTCGGGTGCCGACCTCATCGTTGCCGTGGGCACTCACGCAAACCTCGTCGAGTACCTCGACAAGGGGCGCAAGGGCATGGCTTCGACGTTCCTCGTCAGGCTCAAGGTCGGGCCCAAGCTCGTGGATGCCAAGGGCGTCAACAAGCTGTACCGATCCGCGGTGGGTCCGAGCCATCTCGTCATCCTCGTGGCCGGGGCCCTTGCGGTGGTCACGGCCATCATCATCGTGTCGCCCGAGGCTCGCGCGTTCCTCGAACTCGTGGTGCTGCGCGTTCGCGCCTGGCTCGGGTTCTAGTCCGAAAGGGACCTCATGTACAACCTTCGCTACCACATCGCATCGCTGGTCGGGGTCTTTCTCGCGCTGGCGCTCGGACTCGTGCTCGGGGGCCTCGTCGTTCAGCGCGGGACGTTCACGAGCCAGCAGGAGGCGCTCGTGTCCGGACTGCGCAAGGAGTTCGCCGACCTGCGCGCCACCAACGACGACCTCAAGTCGCAAAACGCCCTGCTGGGGTCGTACGCCGATGAGATGACCGCAAACTGGGTCACCGATCGCTTGGTCGGACGCACCTATGGCGTCGTCTCCAACATCGGGCGCACGCAGGGGGTCACGGAGGTCAACGCCTACATCGAGTCGGCGGGAGCCAAGGGTGTGAGCATCGCGGTCCTCAAGCCCGGTGCCGGCCTGAGTGATGATGCGACGCGTTCTCGTGTCGCGAGCGCCGCGGGTCTGCCCGAGTCGGCCACGCTCGACGAGATCGGGGCGGCCCTTGCCGCCGAATGGCTGCAGCCGCTGCAGACGCGGCCGCTCACGACCTCGTTGGTCGATGCGGGCGTCATCTCGGTGGACGGCCTCGAGCCCGGCGTCGCGCTGGCCGGCATCGTCAACATGGCGATCGCGGGCGAGGATGCCGATCCGCTCGCCTTGGCCATCACCAAGGCGGCCGTCACCCAGGGCAAGGACAAGGGTGTGGCGGCGCAGATGATCGACACCAAGTCGAAGCTGGCGCAGACGGCGTATGCCGAGGGCGTCTCGTCGTTCGACACCGTCGGCACCTCGGTGGGGCAGTACACGCTCGTCGCGCTGCTCATAGGGGCCGAGCCAGGGCGGTACGGCACCGGCGACGGCGTGACGGCCGAGTTCCCGCCAATCCCGGCACGCTAGGCCTCACGGGCCCGAGAGTGCTCAGTCGCGCGCCCGTTGTGGCGTCGGCTCGAACGCCAGGCGCAGCAGGGCGAGGCACACGTGGACGAACTGGCGGCCACGGTGGACGAACCCTTTGAGGTCACGGCCGGTCGCCGCGTGCTTCATGGTCGTCTCCACCTCGGCGAGCCGGAATCCCGCGCGCAGCGCACGCACGGTGAGCGCGACCTCGACCCCGTAGCCTGTGGCGAACGGCCGCACCGTCAGGAAGCACTCGCGGGTCAGCGCCCGCTGGCCCGACAGGGGCGCGTCGGCCTGGAAGCCGCCGCCCATGCGCGCGATCCCAAAGCGCGCCATCCCTTTGACGAGCCCGAAGCCCGCTTTCCCGGAGGCCCGGGGGAAGCGCGCGATGGACATGTCGGCGGTGCCGTCGAGCACCGGCGCGAGCAGAAGCGCGCCCTGGGCCGCCGTCTCGCCGAGGTCGGCGTCGAGCAGCAGCACGATGTCGGCGTTCTCGATGCGCGCCGCTCCGCTCTCCAGCGCGGCTCCTTTGCCGACGTTGTTCCAGATGCGCACGACCTTCGCACCGGCCTTCTCGGCGAGCTCGGCCGTGTCATCGGTCGACCCGTCATCGACCACGACCACGCGGCCCACGCCGGGAATCGTCAGCGCGGCCTCGACGGTAGCGGTGATGCGTTCGGCCTCGTCGTGTGCGGGGATCAGTACGGCGATGTCCACTAGCGCTCCTTGTTGTGCGGGCGGATCCGGCGCGTGAGACGCGCGGTCAAGGCGCCGACCGCGCGCACCTCCTCGACGCCAAGCACGCGACCGATCCCGAACGAGACGATGAGGCCGACGACGCCGGCACCCGCGACCTGGATCAGAGCGCTGGCGACGCCGTCACCCACCGGCGCGAGGAGCTGCGAGACGCCCCATGCGGCACCGCCTCCCACGACGGCGGCAAGCGTCATCTTCGCATAGGTCACCATGATCGCTTTGCCCGAGAAGCCGCCGATGCGCCGGTTGAGCAAGACGAGAAGGGTGGCGAACAACAGAGCGTAGAACGCCGCGTCGGCCAGGGGGATACCGTTGATACCCAGGCCGGCCCACGAGCGCAGCCCGCCCGTCAGCACCACATACAGGCCGATCTGCACCGCCGTCAACGCGAGGTTGGCGAACATGGGGGTGCGCGTGTCCTTGAGCGAGTAGAACGTCCGCAGCACGAACATGCTCGACGCGTAGAAGACGAGCGCCAGTGCCCACAAGCGCAGGGCGCCTGCCACCGGCGGCACGTCACCGGCGGTGAAGCGGCCGACCTGGTAGATGGAGACGAGCGGCTCTGCCAGCGCGACGAGCATCGCGGCGGAGGGCAGGATCAGCACGCCGGTCGTCGACAGGCCCTGGCGGAAGAACTTCTTGAACTCCGCGTGGTCCTTGCGGCCGGCGGACTCGGACAGCTCGGTGAAGACGGCCGTCGCCAGGGCAACCGCGAGGATCCCGTAGGGGAGCTGGTAGAACGTCCACGCGAACATGAGGATCGATGGCCCGTTGTCCGACACGGAGAACGCCGACGCGTTGCGAAACGACACGGCGACCAGATTGGTCACCACGTACAGGATCGTCGGGCCGGCCAAGACCAGCATGCGCCGCACCGCCGGGTCCTTGAGACCGAGCTCGGGCGTGTAGCGGAACTCGCCTCTCAGCAGTTGGGGCACCATCACCGCGAACATGACGAACACGCCCAGGGTGGTTCCGGCCGCCAACACGATGAACGCGGTGTCGGTCGAGCGGGGGGCGATCGCGGCGACCGCGAACATCGTGACGATGACGACGACGTTGTTGAACACCGGTCCCAGGGCCGTCCAGAGATACTTGCGCTGCGAGTTCAGCAGGCCCTGGACGACCATTCCGCCGCCGTATACGACCACCTGGATGGCGAAGAACCGGAAGAACGCCTCGGCGACGGGCCGGACGGTGGCGGCTTCTGCAGGCGACATCATGAACGTCTGCGTCCAGATGAACGGCTCGGGGAAGGCGGTCCCGATCACCGCGACCACGCCGAGGGCAAGCACGCTCAGGTTGAACACGTGGCTCGCGAAGCGCCACGCGTCGTCCTCGGTCTTGCCGGCGCGCAGCTCCATGAAGGTCGGGATGAACAACGACGAGAGAATGCCCCCGGCGATCAGCTCGAAGACCATGTTCGGGATGTTGTTCGCGACGTTGTACGCCGAGGCGACGGCGGTGACACCGAGGGCGAAACCCGTGGCCCACATCCGGACGAACCCGGTCACGCGCGACAGCGTGGTCGCGGTAGACATCAGGGCGGTCGAGCGTGCGATGGAAGGCGTGCTGATGGTGGTTCCTCCAGTCCCGTGCGGGCGCGTGGCGCCATGGCCCGCAGGGTCGCTTCGGCGACCCGCAACAGTGTACCCGAGGCGCTTGGCGGCTTCTTGCACACGTAACCCCCGTGTCACCCGGGTGGGCAGGCGGTTCGGCTATCATGGGTTCGGATGAAACGATTCCTTGCCATAGCCGCCTTGATAGCCGCCGTGTGCGCGGTGTGGCTCGGCACCCCTCACGCCATCGCCGGCCCTTCGCCCGCCGAGAGCCGGCGCGCCGTCATCATCATCGCCCCGTACCTGACGTGGTCCGACGTCACGCCGACCCAGACGCCGACGATGTGGCGGCTGGCCACGCAAGGTGCCGTCGGCGACGTGAATGCGCGCAGCCGTGCGCGCGAGCAAGGCGAGCCGCCCTCGCCGCTCGAGGGCGCACTGACCATCTCGGCGGGAGCCTGGGCCGTTCCGAGCTACGAGGCGGCAGCGGCCTACAACGTCGACGAGAGCTACGAGGTCGGCACCGCTGCTGAGGCATACCGGCGCACCACCGGCGAGCAGGTGGGGGACAACCGTATCGTGTTCCTCGGGCTGCCGATGACCGAGCGCGTCAACGAGCTTCGTTCGTTCGACGTGGTGCTCGGCACGCTCGGCAGCGCGGTGACCGACGCCGGCGGTCTGACCGCGGCGATCGGCAACTCCGACGTCGGGTATGTGACCGGCGAGCAACGGCGCGTGCGCCCCGCGGCGTTGGCCGCGATGGACGCGCAGGGCCTGGTCGCCTTGGGTGACGTGTCGCCGCGGCTCGTGCAGGAAGACCCCAACGCACCGTTCGGCATCGCCACAGACCTCAACCGCTTCGGTCGGGCCCTCGATGAGGTCGATAAGGTGACCACCAAGCACGACGGCCCGTCGCTCATCGTGCTTGACGCGGGCGACGGTTACCGGGCGAAGAAGTTCGAAGCCCAGGTGACACCGAGCATCGCCGAGGGGCAGAAGCAGCGCGCGCTCGCGACGCTCGACGAGGTCGTCAAGCTCGCGTCGGAGCGTTTCGGTGACGACATGGTCATGGTCGTCTCCCAGTCCACCGGCGATCCGCGTTCCGGCACCAAGGAGGGGCTCGGCCCCATCATCGTCTCGGCTCCCGGCTGGGAGGGACTGGTGACGTCGGCCTCCACCCACCGTGACGGCTTGGTCACCAACCTCGACGTGACGGCCACGGTGCTCCAGACACTCGGTATCGACCAGCCGGTCCAGGTCCTCGGCAATCCCATGACGCTCGTCTCGGGGCCGCCGACGGTCGAGTCGCGCGTCGCGGCGCTCATGCGGATGGACGCCACGGCGATTGCCCTGGACACTGCGAAGCCCTACGTCATCAACACCTTCGTCGGCTTCATGGTCGCCGTGCTTGTGGTCGCTGCGTTCGTTCTCGTCCGTGCCCGTCACTGGTCGTTCGTCGCCGTGCGCTGGTGGGTTCGCGTGCTGCGCTGGATGCTGCTGCTGTTGCTGGCGGTTCCGGTCTCGACGTGGCTCATGTTCGTTGTCTCGCGCTGGCCGGCGACGCCGGGCGCGGCGGTGTGGGCGTTCGTGGCCGCGGTCGTGGTCGTCTGGGCGGGCGCGCTTGCGCTTTCCGCATTCGCCCCGTTCAGGATCCCCGTCGCGGCGGTCTCGTTGTTGACGATGCTCGTCATCCTGGTGGACCAATGGATGGGCGCGCCGTTCTCCTTCACAAACTTCTCGGGGTACTCGCCGCTGCTCGCCGCCCGGTTCTACGGGCTGGGCAACGAGGGTGCGGCGCTGATGTTCGGCTCGGCGCTCGTGGGGGTCTCCCTGCTGTTCGACACGTGGCCGGATTCGCGATGGACCCGGATCGGCACCCGGTGGGGTCTGGCGCTCATCGGTGTGATGACCATCGTCACCTCGTCGGCCCCCTTCTGGGGGGCCAACGTAGGGGTGGCGATCTGGGGCGTCGTGGGCTTCGTGCTGGCGTGGTTCCTGATGAACGGGCATCACGTGTCGTGGAAGATGGTCTTCGTCACGCTCGTGGTGGTCGCCCTGCTGATCGGCGTGTTCTCGGCGTTCGACCTGATGGCGGGCAACGCTCAGACGCATCTGGGCCGCGCGCTGACGAGCGCCCAGAAGGGTGGCGTGGGCGAGCTTGCGGCGATCGTCGCGCGCAAGGCGCAGACCAACCTGCGCGTACTGACCAAGACGAACTGGGCCTACGTTCTCGTTGCGGTCCTCGCGTTTCTCGGGTTCATGCGCTGGCGGCCGCAGGGCGACTTCGCCGACACGCTCGGCGCCAACCCGTACTTCTCTGACGCGATCACCGTGTGTCTGACGGCGGGTGCTGTCGCGTACTTCACCGAGGACAGCGGCATCGTCATTCCCGCGATGATCTTCCTGTTCCTCGGGATCGGGATCGTATGGCTGATGCTCGCGCGCCTTGTCGAGACCGGTGCCGCTGTCCCCGTGCACGGTGACGGGTCGGCGTCCGCAGACAGTCCGCAGGAGAACGCGCAGTGAGCCCTCTGGCTGAAATCGCGGTGGTCGGCGGGGCGGTGGTACTCGGGTGGCTCGTGCCCTGGGTGTTCATGCGCATGCTCGTGCCTTCTCTCCGCAACGGGCGCACCAGCGTCAACTACCGGGGGCGCGAGGTGTTTCTCGGGCTCGGCGTCGTGTGGCTCGTCTGGGCAGGCTGTGCGATCGTCGCGGGGATCGGCGCGGCGTCGGTGATCGGGCACGGCTCCTTGCCGGTCTTGACGCTGGCGGGTCCGCTCGCGCTCGTCGCTTTCGCGCTCGGGATGGTCGATGACGCGCTCGGGACGAGCACCGATCGGGGCTTCGGCGGTCATCTGCGCGCCCTGGCCCGCGGTCGGCTCACCACCGGCGGGCTCAAGCTGATCGGGATCGGGTTCGCGTGCCTCGTCGTGGCCGCGATCGTGTCTCAGGCGGCACCGTGGGGAGACGCGGTTGCTGCAGCCGGCTTCGCACGCGCGTCGTCAAGCCTCATCCTGGCGGCACTGGTCCTCGTGGCCGGTGCTTCGGTCGCGCTGAGCTCCAACTTCATCAACCTGATGGACCTGCGCCCCGGCCGCGCGCTCAAGGCGTACTCCGCCCTGGCGGTCCTCGGCGCGTGCGCGGCGGGCCTCATGCTCGGCGCGGCGCGTTCGGGCCTCGCCGTGAGCGCGGCCCAGCGCCTGGTCGACGTCGGTGTGCTCGTGCTGTTCGTGCTCGGGCCCGTGTTCGCGGTGTGGCGCTATGACCTGGGCGAGCACGGTATGCTCGGGGACGCGGGCGCCAACCCCATGGGAGCGGTGGCCGGGCTGCTGATCGTGTCCGGTCTGCCCTGGTGGGGGCTGCTCGTCTACTTCGCCGTCATGCTCGCTCTCAACCTCGCGAGCGAGCGGGTGAGCTATTCTCGGGTGATCGAAGGCAACGCGCTTCTCGCCCGTCTAGACGGGTGGGGGAGACAGCCCGACAGCGAGGAAACGCGAGCGGCCGCGAAATCAAGTCCTGATTCGGAAACACTCCCCGAGTAGAATCACCGCTCGGGGGAGAAACGCTCGTTCACTGAAGGAGAACAGGGGCCCATGACCAAGCACATCTTCGTGACCGGTGGCGTCGTCAGCTCTCTCGGCAAGGGCATCACGGCCGCTTCGCTCGGCCGTCTGCTCAAGTCGCGCGGGCTCAAGGTGACGATCCAGAAGCTCGATCCGTACCTCAACGTCGACCCCGGCACGATGAGCCCGTTCCAGCACGGCGAGGTGTTCGTCACCGATGACGGCGCCGAGACGGACCTGGATCTCGGCCACTACGAGCGCTTCATCGACGAGTCCCTCAACCGCGACTGCAACGTCACCGCCGGCTCGGTCTACCAGACGCTCATCGGCCGTGAGCGCCGTGGCGACTTCCTCGGCGGCACGGTCCAGGTCATCCCGCACGTCACCAACGAGATCAAGGACCGCATCAACCGGCTGGCGGAGTCCACACAGCCCGACGTGATCCTGACCGAGGTCGGCGGTACGGTCGGCGACATCGAGTCGCTGCCGTTCCTCGAGGCGATCCGTCAGCTCAAGAAGGACAAGGGTCGCGACAACGTGTGCTACATCCACGTGTCCCTCGTCCCGTGGATCGGCGCTTCGAGCGAGCTCAAGACCAAGCCGACCCAGCACTCCGTCAAGGAGCTGCGTTCGATCGGTATCCAGCCCGACTTCATCGTGTGCCGCTCCGACCGCCCCATCGACGCGGGCATCCGCCGCAAGATCGCGCTGTTCTGCGACGTCGAGCCGCAGGCCGTCGTGAGCGCCCAGGACGCGAACTCGATCTACGACGTCCCGGCCCGCCTCAAGGAGCAGGGGCTCGACACCATGGTCATGGCGCGCCTCGGCCTCGACCCCGGTCAGCTCGAGATGTCGGAGTGGGACGCCTTCGTCTCGCACGCGGCCGCGCTGCCCGATGAGGTCAACATCGCGCTCGTCGGCAAGTACGTGCAGCTTCCGGACGCGTACCTCTCGGTCACCGAGGCGCTCGACCATGCGGGTGTCCACCACGACCACAAGGTCAAGGTGCACTGGGTCGACGCCGAGTCGCTCACTCCCGAGGAGGTCGACCAGATCCTGTCCGAGATGGACGGCATCCTCGTGCCGGGCGGCTTTGGGATCCGCGGCATCGAGGGCAAGATCCGAGCCGCCAAGTTCGCTCGCGAGAACAAGGTGCCGTACTTCGGCATCTGTCTCGGCATGCAGGTGGCCGTCGCAGAGTTCGCGCGCCACGTCGCGGGCTGCGACGGTGCCAACTCCACCGAGTTCGATCCGGTGACCGAGCACCCGGTCATCGATCTGATGCGCGACCAGGTCGACCTCGCCGACATGGGCGGCACCATGCGTCTCGGCGCCTACCCGTGCACCGTCACCCCCGGCACCAAGGGCTGGGAGGCGTACGGCGAGGAAGTCATCTACGAGCGTCATCGCCACCGCTACGAGTTCAATAACTCGTACCGTGACCGCCTGACCGAGGCCGGTCTGGTCATCAGCGGCCTGAGCCCGGACGGCAAGCTGGTCGAGATGGTCGAGCTCCCCGATCACCCGTGGTTCCTCGGCAACCAGGGACACCCCGAGTTCAAGAGCCGCCCCACGCGCCCCGCACCGCTGTTCCGCGACTTCATCGGCGCGGCGGTCGACCACAAGAACGGCCGCGAGATCTAGTGGGCACCGCGGCCGAGAACGCCCGGCTTCTCGAGACGTTCCTCGACCTGGTGCGCATCGAGAGCCCCTCGGGACACGAGGCGTCGTGCGCGAGCTACTGCGCCGACGCCTTGCGGTCGGCCGGTTGCACGGTGCGCTTCGACGAGAGCGCGCGGGTCACCGGCTCCGATGGCGGCAACCTCATCGCCGAGCTGCCGGGAACCGTTCCGGCGACGTTGGTGCTGAGCGCGCACTTCGACACCGTCCAGCCGTGCACCGGTGTCGAGCCGGTCGTCGCCGACGGGGTGGTGTACTCCGCGGGCCCCACGATCCTGGGCGCCGATGACAAGGCGGGGCTTGCCGCCGCGATCGAGTGCGTGCGACGCTTCGCGGCCGGCGGCGCCCCGCGGCCGACGCTTCGGTGCGTGTTCACGGTGCAGGAAGAGGTCGGACTCGTCGGCGCCAAGGCGCTCGACCCGGCGCATGCGTCCGGCGACCTGTGTCTCGTGCTCGATGCGGCCGGCAGTCCCGGCGGCATCGTCGTGGCGGCGCCGACGCACTACACCTTCGACGCGCACTTCATCGGTCGAGCGGCTCACGCAGGCGTCTCGCCTGAGATGGGTGTCTCGGCCATAGCCATCGCCGCGGACGCCATCGCGCGCATGGAGCTCGGGCGCCTCGACGACATCACGACAGCCAACATCGGTACCATCGCCGGCGGCGCGGCCACCAACGTGGTCGCCGGCCGGTGCGACGTCACCGGGGAGTGCCGCTCGCTCGAGCGAGAACGCGTCGAGTCGCTGCGCGCGCAGATGGATGCGACGATGCGTGCGGCAGCGGCTGACGCCGGCGGCCAGGTAGAGATCACCTGGAATCTCGAGTACGAGGGGTTCCGCGTCGATGTGGACGACCCGCTCGCCGTTCTGGTCGAGCGCGCCTGCCGTGATGTCGGGCTCGAGCCTGCCATGTTCACGACGGGCGGGGGGAGCGACGCCAACATCCTCGCGCGCTCGGGCGTTCCCGTTCTCGCGCTGTCGTGCGGGATGGCCGGCGTGCACGGAACCGACGAGCACATAACGCTCGAAGACCTCAACGCACTCGCCGATCTGTGCTGCGCGGTCGCATCGCGGCTCGCACAGCGCTAGGAGAACACGATGAGACTCGCGTGGGCGACCGTGTCAGGCGTGACCGGTGAGGCGGCCGGGGTCCAGCAGCTCGAGGTCGCCATCGACGACGGTACGTCGGGTCTGGCCATCAGCTATACGCGGCTGACGACCGAGTGCGCGACCGGGGACCGGGTGCTGCTCAATACCACCGCCGTCGAGCTGGGCCTGGGAACGGGGGGCAAGCACTTCGTCGTGGCCCGCTTGGGCGCCGGCGAAGGGGTCGTCCTCGACGAGCCCGCAGGTGGACACATCATGAAGCTGCGCTACACCCCGCTGCAGCTCGACGTGCTCGCCGTCGAGTCTCAGGAGTCCGAGCACCACGAGGTCATGCGCACCGCGGAGTCCCTCCACGGCATGCCGGTCGTGTGCTGTGGCCTGCACAGCCAGGTGCCGCTCGTCGCGGCGGCGGTCAAGCAGTCGGACCCTTCTTTGAAAGTCGCATATTGTATGACCGACGAGGCCGCCCTGGCCCTTGATCTCTCCGACGTCGTTCGGGCGAGCGTCTCGGCGGGGCTGCTCGACGTGACCGTGACCACGGGACAGGCGTTCGGCGGTCACTACGAGGCGGTGAACCTGCACTCCGGTCTGCTGGCCGCAAAGCACGTGGCCCGCGCCGACGTGGCCGTGGTCGCGATCGGACCGGGTGTCGTCGGGACCGCGACGGCGTTCGGGCACGGCGGCATATGCCAGGGCGAAGCGCTCAACGCGTCCGCGATACTGGACGGCAACCCCATCGCCTGCCTGCGGGTTTCCTTTGCAGACGAGCGTGCCCGCCACCGTGGCGTGAGCCATCACACCCTCGCCGCGCTGTCGCGTGTCGCGCTTGCTCCGGCACGTGTCGCAGTGCCGACGCTGCCCGACGAGTACGCCCAGGCGGTCGATGACGCTCTTGAGCGATCGGGTATCTGGGACAGGCACGTGCGGGCCGATTCGCCGGCAGGACACGTCGCGCCGCCGGCGATGCGCGGCGTCGAGGTCAGGACCATGGGGCGCGGCTTGGCACAAGACCCCGCCTTCTTCGCGGCGGCCTTCGCGGCCGGAGAGATTGCATCAAGAATCGCGACCGGCGTGCTCAGCTAGGGGTTCAGTATCCAATACGCGCAACAGCCCATGCATTTTGGGCGTTGATTTGTGCTCGACGCGCGGTACTATTGATGCGGTTTGCACGGCGGGCCCCACTCGCATCCGCGACACACGGTCTCGCTCGAAGCCCTGACAGCAGCGTTCGAAAGGGGTCACCCAGTGATCGTCGGAGTCCCGAAGGAGATCAAGAACAACGAGTTCCGTGTCGGCCTCACGCCGGCCGGTGTCAAGGAGTTCGTCGCTCACGGCCACGCCGTGCTCGTCGAGCAGGCTGCGGGCGAGGGTTCCTCGTTCCCTGACGCCGAGTACGTCGCTGCAGGCGCAGAGATGGTCGCCACCGCTGACGAGGTGTTCGCTCGCGCCGACATGATCGTCAAGGTCAAGGAGCCGCAGGCCGTCGAGATCGCTCGCCTGCGCCCCGGCCAGATCCTCTACACCTACCTGCACCTCGCTCCCGACTACGAGCAGACCATGGGTCTGGTCGCCTCGGGCGCCGTCTGCATCGCGTACGAGACGGTCGAGCTCCCCAACCGCTCGCTGCCGCTGCTTGCCCCGATGTCCGAGGTCGCCGGCCGTATGGCCTCGCAGGTGGGCGCCGCCTACCTCCAGAAGCCCAACGGCGGCCGTGGCGTCCTGATGGGCGGCGTGCCCGGTGTGCTGCCCGCCAAGGTCGTCGTCCTGGGCGGTGGCGTCGTGGGTACCAACGCCGCCTACGTCGCCAAGGGTATGGGTGCTGACGTCACCATCATGGACGTCAACCTCGACCGCCTCCGCTACCTCGACGAGGTGTGGGGCAACAGCGTGCGCACCCTCTACTCGTCCAAGCACAACATCGAGGAGATCGTCACCCAGGCCGACCTCATCATCGGTTCGGTCCTGCTCCCCGGCGCCAAGACCCCGTGGCTCGTCACCAAGGACATGCTCCCCACCATGAAGCCGGGCGCTGTCGTCGTCGACGTGTCGGTCGACCAGGGTGGCTGCATCGAGACCACCAAGGCCACCACGCACGCCGATCCCACCTACTTCGTCGACGGCGTGCTCCACTACGGCGTTGCCAACATGCCGGGTGCGGTGCCCAACACCTCGACGCTCGCGCTGACCAACGCCACCCTGCGCTACGGTCTCGCCATCGCCGACAAGGGCTGGAAGCAGGCCGTCGCCGACGACGCCGCGCTCGCCAAGGGCGTCAACGTGCTCGACGGCAAGGTCGTCTACAAGCCGGTCGCCGACGCGCACGGTCTCGACTACGTCGCTCTCGAGGAGCTCGTCAACTAGCGGTCTCACTCCCGATCAACGCCTGAGCCGGCCGCCCCGCACCAGCGGGAGCGGCCGGCTCTGCTTTTGCCTGTTGTCGCCGCGTGGTCGGAAGCGTAGCGTGGGTCTCTGCTGCATAATGCTGCATCTTCCGGAGGGGGAGTCATGCTCGGATTGCTGGGGAGCGTCTTCGAGTTGCTGGTCTGGGCCGCTATCGCGTTGCTGGTCGCCGTCTTCTTCTTGTGGCTCGTCGGCTTTCGCATCATCCGCAGTGACAAGGTCGCTGTCGTGGTCAAGTGGTGGAGCGTCAAAGGCTCGCTGCGCGACCAGATCATGGCGCTGAACGGCGAGGCGGGTTATCAGCCCAACGTGTTGCGCGGCGGCGTGCACTTCCGCACCCCGCTGATGTACCGCGTTCACGTGATGCCTCTCGTCACCATTCCGCAAGGCGAGATCGGCTACGTCTTCGCGCGCGACGGTGAACCCCTGCCCGCGCAGCAGACGCTTGGCCGCACGATCCCCGGCAACTCGTTCCAGGAAGTCGCGGAGTTCATGCGCGACGGGGGACAGCGCGGACCGCAGCGCCAGATACTGCGAGAGGGCACCTACGCGTTCAACCTCGCCCAGTTCATCATCATCACCAAGGCCAAGACCTACTACCTCCCGATGGGCGACCCCATCGAGGACGCCACGATCATGAACATGGCGACGCACTTGAGCTCGGTGGGCGGCTTCGATCCGGTGGTGATTCGCGGCAGCGACGACATGACCGGCATCGTCACCGTGCACGACGGCCCCTCGCTGCCCATGGGCGACATCATCGCACCCGCCGTGGGCGACACGCAGGAGAACGAGAACTACCACAACAACTTCCAAGACCCTGAGGCGTTCCTGGCAGCCGGCGGATTCCGCGGCCGTCAGTACCAGGTGCTGACGGAGGGCACCTACTTCATCAACCGCCTGTTCGCGACCGTCGAGCTCATCAACAAGGTCACCGTGCCGGTGGGCTACGCGGGTGTCGTCGTCAGCTATATCGGCCCCAAGGGCACCGACATGTCCGGCGAGGACTACCGTCACGGCGAACTCGTGTCGCGCGGCAACCGGGGTGTCTGGAGCGAGGCGCTGCTGCCGGGCAAGTACGCCTTCAACACCTACGCGGGCAGCATCATCATGGTCCCGACGACCAACATCATCCTCAAGTGGGTGCAGGGCGAGACGGGCGAGCACGGTTTCGACGCCAACCTCGCCGAGGTCAGCCTGATCACCAAGGACGCGTTCGAGCCGCTGCTCCCGCTCTCGGTGGTCATCCACATCGACTACAAGAAGGCGCCGCTCGTCATCCAGCGGTTCGGCGACATCAAGATGCTGGTCAACCAGACCCTGGATCCGATGGTGTCGGCGTACTTCAAGAACATCGGGCAGACCAAGACGCTCATCGAGCTGATCCAGCAGCGCAGCGAGATCCAGCGCCAGTCCAGCGTGGACATGAAGGAGAAGTTCGATCACTACAACCTCGAGCTTGAAGAGGTGCTGATCGGCACGCCGCATTCATCGCCCGGCGACGACAAGATCGAACTGATCCTGATGCAGCTGCGTGACCGCCAGGTGGCTGTCGAGAAGCTCGAGACGTTCGAGAAGCAGAAGATCGCGGCCGACAAGGAGCGTGAGCTCAAGGAAGCCATGGCCGTCGCCGAGCAGCAGACGATGCTCACGCAGTCCGAGATCAACATCAAGGTGCAGGAGAACGAGGGTCGCGCGCAGCTCCAGCGCGCCGCACAAGACGCGGACCGTGTTCGTACGCTGGCCAAGGCCGACGCGGACAAGGTCAAGACCCTTGCGGGCGGCGATGCGGAACGGGTCAAGGTTCTTGCGGAGGCCGACGCCCGCAAGGTGCGCGTCATGGGTGACGCCGATGCCCACCGCGTGAAGGTGATCGCCGAGGCCGACGGCGAGAAAGAGGCGCGCGTCGGTATCGGTAAGGCGATAGCGATCGACGAGCAGGTCAAGGCATACGGCGGCCCCCAGCTCCAGCTCGTTCAGCAGGTCATGGACCGTTTGGCCGCGGCGATAGAGACCTCGAAGGTCCCGATCGTCCCCAGCACGGTGGTGAGCATGGGTGGCGACGGCGAGGGCGGCGCAGCCAATGCCAATGCGTTCAATCTGCTGCTGACCCTGCTCGCCACCGACAAGCTCACGGAGGTGACGCGCGAGATCGGCGAGAGCCCGACCGATGCCGCGCAAGCGGAGATGGTCGCCGCGATCAAGACCCAGATGCGCGATCAGCTCGCCGGTGCGGCCGTTGCCGCCCAGGGTGAACCGCCGGTCTCGGCGTGAGCTCGCGGGTAGCCGGGTAGCGACAGATGAGGGCCTACGTCGATGACTACCTCGGCTACCTCGTGGTGGAACGCGGTGCCAGCGTCAACACCGTCTCGGCGTACCGCAGGGACCTGGCGGAGTACACGCGATTCCTGGAGGAGCGGGGCATCACCGAGCCGGCCAAGGTGGGGCGCGACGACGTGACCGCATACGTGGCGTCTCTGCGTGCCCGGGGGCTGGCTCCGTCCAGTGTCGAACGCAAGGTCGCGTCCCTAAAGGGATTTCACAAGTTCCTGGTCCGGGAGAACGTGACCGAGAACCACCCGACGGCCCTGCTTCCGCTGCCCAAGGTGCCCGAGCGGCTGCCCGACGTGATCTCGATGGATGATGCCGACAGACTGCTGTCACAACCGTTCGCCGACACGCCCGCCGGCATCCGGGATCGCGCACTGCTCGAAGTGCTCTACGGCTGCGGTCTTCGGGCGAGCGAGGTGGTTGCGCTCGACACCACCGATCTGGACCTGCAGTCAGGGTTCATGCGCGTCTTCGGAAAAGGGGACAAGGAGCGCCTCGTTCCGGTGGGCGGCATGGCCTCACTCGCGATGGACGCGTATCTGCGCACGGGGCGGCCGCACCTACGCTCGAAAGGCAGCTTGTCGGCGAGCGAAGCTGCGGTCTTCCTGAACGCGCGAGGCGGCCGGTTGTCCCGACAGTCGGTCTTCCGGATCGTACGTTCGTACGGCGAGCGAGTCGGGCTGGCGCTGCATCCCCACACACTCAGGCACTCTTTTGCTACGCACATGCTTGAGGGCGGCGCGGACCTGCGGGCGCTACAGGAGATGCTGGGGCACGCAGATATTTCCACAACTCAGGTCTATACGCATGTCGACACCCGCCATGTTCGGGAAGAATACTTATCGACACATCCTCGTGCTCGGGTGCGGTGACACGCCGTGCGGGGCAGGGGGGTAGAACCGCGCGAGTACGGTACAACGATGCTGTGTTCGACTAGAATGCATAACAAGTACCGTTCCGTGCATAGAGGAGGGAGATCTCAGTGAGATCGAAATGGGGCAGGGCAGTAGCGCTTCTTCTCGCCATTGCGCTGGTCGCATCGCTCGCCGTGGGATGTAGCAGCGGGAGCAAGACCACCAGCACTGACACGAGCACCGCGCCCAAGACGGACGTCAAGGCCGCAATGGTCACCGACACCGCCGGACTCGGCGACAAGTCGTTCAACGATCTCGCGTGGCAGGGTCTTCAGAGGGCGCAGAAGGAGCTGGGCGTTGAGGTCAAGTACCTCGAGTCCAAGGAGCCGACCGACTACGAGAGCAACCTGACGCAGCTCGCCAACGCGGGCTACAACCCGTTGTTCGCGATCGGCTTCTTGATGACCGACACCGTGAGCAAGGTGTCGACGGCCACGCCGGACGTCATCTTCGGCGGCGTCGATGAGTTCTTCGATCCCACGATCGACAACGTCATCGGCCTGAACTTCAAGGAGCAAGAGGCCGGTTACCTCGCCGGTGTCGTGGCCGGGACCCTGACGTCGATGACCGACGTCGACCCGCGCATCAACGACAAGAAGGTCGTCGGCTTCGTGGGCGGCATGGAGATCCCGCCGGTCCAGAAGTTCGAAGCGGGCTTCATCGCCGGCGTCAAGTCGGTCGATCCGGCCGTTGAGGTCAAGAGCATCTACACCGGCACCTTCGGCGATCAGCAGAAGGGCATCGAGGCCGGCAAGAACCTCATCGAGGGCGGCGCCGACATCGTCTTTGCAGCAGCAGGCGCGACCGGCAACGGCACGGCGAAGGCAGCCAAGGACAACAACGCTCTGTTCATCGGTGTCGACGCCGACCAGTTCAACACGATCGACGGCATCGGCGACACGATTCTGACCTCGGCGATCAAGCGCGTCGACAACGCGGTGTTCCTGACCGTCAAGGACGCTGTCGACGGCAAGATCAAGGGCGGCCAGAACCGCATCTTCGGGCTGACCGAGGACGGCGTGGGCCTGGCGCCGTACCATGACTGGGAGAGCAAGATGCCCCAGCAGGTCAAGGACAACGTCCAGAAGGCGACCGACGAGATCAAGGCCGGGACCGTCACGGTTCCCGAGACCAAGCAGTAGCATCCTGTAGAGCCCTGGAGGGCCCGGCGGGTTGCGACCCGCCGGGCCCCCGGTGCCCGGTTTCAGCCGATGGGAGCACCGATGCCTTCTGAGCCGACCGCCGCCTGCGACTTCGCGGCCGCAGACCCCGGCCGCACGCCGATTCTCGAACTCAGGCATATCACCAAGAGGTTTCCTGGTGTTCTCGCCAACGAAGACGTCTCCATCGACGTCGCCCCCGGTGAAGTGCTCGCGCTCCTCGGCGAGAACGGTGCCGGCAAGTCCACACTCATGAACGTCGCCTACGGCCTGCTCGACGCGGATTCCGGCGAGATAGTCGTAGGCGGCGAAGTGGTCAACATCCGAGCCCCGCGCGATGCCATCGCATTGCGGGTTGGGATGGTTCACCAGCACTTCATGCTCGTGGAGCCCCTCACGGTTACCGAGAACATCGTCTTGGGGCAGGAGCCCGCCGGTCCGGGCGGAGTGATCGATCGCTCTGCGGCACGTGAGCGGGTCGTGGAGCTGTCCGAGCGCTACGGGCTGAAGGTTGAGCCCGACGCCCGTGTGATGGACCTCTCCGTCGGCATGCAGCAGCGTGTCGAGATACTCAAAGCCCTCTTCCGCGACGCGCGCATCCTGATTCTCGATGAGCCCACCGCGGTCTTGACGCCACAGGAGGTCACGGAGCTCTTCGAGATCGTCCGGGAGCTGGTACGCGAGGGCCTCGCGGTCGTCATCATCACGCACAAACTCGACGAGGTCATGGCGTTCGCCGACCGGATCGTCGTCATGCGAGCGGGTCGCGTCGTGGGTGAGACCGCGCCGAGCCGCTGCTCCGAAGAGGGGCTTGCGCGGATGATGGTCGGTCGCGACGTCGTGTTGCGGGTGGAGAAGGCGCCCTCGACGCCGGGCGAGGTGGTTCTGAAGGTCGATGACCTCTCCGCGCTCGACGACCGGAAGCTCGAAGCGCTGCGCGGCGTGTCGCTCGAGGTGCACGAGGGTGAGATCGTCGGTATCGCGGGCGTCGACGGAAACGGACAGAGCGAGCTCATCGAGTCCATCGTGGGGTTGCGAAGGCCCTCGGCTGGGACCGTCTCACTGCGCGGCAAGGACATCACCCACGATGACCCCGCGAAGACCATCAAGGCTGGCGTATCGCACGTACCCGCGGATCGCCACCGTCGCGGGCTCGTGCTCGATTTCGATCTTATCGAGAACGTCATGCTCGGCGATCAGCACACCCGCGAGTTCTCGCGCTACGGAGTCCTCGACCGAAAGGCCATGGACCGCGTGGCCAAGGAGCGGATCGCGGCGTACGACGTGAGGACCCCGAGCCCCAACGTCGCGGCCGCCAATCTGTCTGGCGGCAACCAGCAGAAGCTCGTGCTCGCCCGGGAGCTGGGACGAAACCCCGACCTGCTGATCGCCGCTCAGCCCACACGTGGGCTCGACGTCGGCGCGATCGAGTTCGTCCACCGCCGTATCCTCGCGGAGCGCGACCAGGGCAAGGCCGTGCTGCTCGTCAGCATGGAGCTCGAGGAAGTGATGTCGCTGTCCGACCGCATCCTCGTCATGTACGAGGGGCGCGTCGTCGCAGAGTTCGAGGGGGGATCGGTGAGCGAAGAGGAGCTCGGCATCTTCATGACCGGTGGCGGCACGGGTCGCGAGCAGTCACCGAGCGCTGAGGGACCGGAGGCCACCGATGCCTGACGATCCCCGTTCGCCGATGGAGACGCAGCCGACCCCGGAAGAAGTGATGGCGGATCTCGAGGCGCGGGAGGCCGAGGAGAAGCGCTACGTCCTTGAGCAGCAGCGCATCGATCGCGCCATCAAGATCGCGACCCCGTTCATCTCGGTCGCTATCGCACTGCTCATCGGGTCGGTCGTGATCCTGCTCTCGGGCAAGAGCCCGGTTGAGGCGTTCTCGGCGATGTTCTATGGCGCGTTCGGGGGCCCGCGGCAGATAGGGGAGACCCTGCTGCGCGCGACACCGCTCGTGTTCACCGGACTCGCGGTCGCCTACGGATTCCGTGCGGGTCTGTTCAACATCGGAGCTGAAGGGCAGCTGTTCCTCGGTGGGCTCGCCGCCGCCTTCGTGGGCGTGCAGCTGGGCGGACTGCCCTGGGCGATCGCGGCGCCTTCGGCGGTGCTGTGTGCGGCGCTCGCCGGCGCGGCGTGGGCGTTCATACCGGCCCTCATGAAGGCCCGGCTTGGCGCGCACGAGGTCATCACCACCATGATGTTCACCTACATCGGGCGCTATCTCGTCTCTTGGATCATCACCGGGCCGTTCAAGGACAAGGGCGCCATTCCCCAGACGCCCCAACTTCCGGTGAACAGCATCCTGCCGCGGATCTCGGACGTGCTTCCGTTCGTGGGGCAGAACCGCGCGCACCTCGGCATCGTGCTGGGGGCGATCGTCGCGGTGTTCGTGTGGTGGATCCTCAAGTACACGGTCCTCGGCTATGAGGCACGCGCCGTCGGCTTCAACCCGACCGCTTCCGAGACCGGCGGGATCTCTGTCTCAGCGACGATCATCAAGTCGCTGTGTCTCTCGGGCGCGCTCGCAGGACTCGCGGGCGCCGTCGAGGTCATGGGGGTCCACTACCGACTCTTCGACCAGTTCTCGTCGGGGTTCGGGTTCACGGGTATCGCCGTTGCCCTGCTCGCGAAGAACAACCCGATCGGCGTGTTGGCCTCGGCGGTCTTGTTCGGAGCGCTGTCCGCCGGTGCCGGAACGATGCAGCTCGAGGCCGGCGTCAGTCAGAAGGTCATCTCGATCATTCAGGGAACGATCATCTTCTTGGTGGGAGCGGAGACGATCGTGACCTGGGTCGTCAACAAGGCTCGCAGGAGTAAGGGGGCGACCCGTGCTTAACGAGATCATCACTCCCGAGCTGTTCGCCTCTGCGGTACGGTTGGCCACGCCGATCGCACTCGCCGCCGTGGGCGCTTCGATCTGCGAGCGGTCCGGCATCGTCAATATCGCCATGGAAGGCCTCATGCTGGTGGCCTCGTTCGCCGGTGTCGCGGTGGCGCTGCTGACCGGCAGTACGTGGCTCGGGGTCTTTGGTGCCGTGCTGGCGGCGGTCATCTTCTCCGCACTTCACGCGTGGGCATCGATCAATCTGAGGGCGGACCAGGTCATCTCCGGCACCGCGATCAACATCCTTGCGGTAGGCATCACGGGCTTTCTGATGGAGACCATCTTTGGTCGGCCAGGAACGACCGACTCCGTCGACACGATTCCGCCGGTGTTCAACTTCCCGACGGGCGGCCCCGGTGTGCTGGGGCGGATCTGGACGTGGATCGACGTCGTGTTCCTCAGCTACACCCCGATCGTCTACATGGGCATCTTCTCGGCGATCCTGCTCACATGGATGCTGTACCGCACCCGGTGGGGACTGAGATTGCGCGCGCTGGGCGAGCATCCGCGCGCCGCCGACACGGTCGGCGTCAACGTGCTGCGCGGGCGCTGGGTGGCAGTGCTCATCTCGGGCTTCATGAGTGGGCTCGCGGGCGCCAACCTCACGCTTGAGCAGGTCGGCTCCTTCACCGAGAACATGACGAACGGACGCGGTTTCATCGCGCTTGCGGCCAACATCTTCGGCCGGTGGATCCCCGGCGGCGCGTACCTCGCTTCGCTCCTCTTCGGGTTCGCGGACGCCCTGCAGCTCAAGCTGCAGCTGTTCAGCAACGTGATCAAGATCCCGCCGCAGTTCTTCTTGATGCTTCCGTACCTGCTAACGGTCATCGTGCTCGCCGGCGTTGTCGGCAAGGCGGTCGCCCCCGCAAGCGTCGGCAAGCCGTACAAGGAGAAGGGGTAGTGAGCCGGGGCCGGCCCTTCCGGCCCGGCCCGGCTGCTCTGTGGTCGCTGACATGGGCGGCGGGCGCCGCCATCGGCGTGGCCTTGGGCGCCTACCTCACCGTGGTGAGTGGTTCCGGGGCGCCGGGCGCGCGTGCACTCGACGCCACCGAACTGGTGGTTCTACCGGTCGTCGCGGGGCTCGGCGTTTTCGTCGTGTCGTTCAGCGGCCGCTTCGTCGCTGCGCGTCTCGCGCGCGTCTCGGATACGGCTCCATCCGACGAGCGCGGCCCCCGCGACGAAGACGACTAGCGCCGTCACGTCGGCCGCGTCCAGCGAGAAATCGCCGCCGCGCAGCACCACCGAGCGGATGAGGTAGGCGCCGCCGACGATGAGCGCCGCGACCCAGATCGCGATTCGGACGCGCGGGCGCGGGATCATTCGGCGTCATCTCGGGTCGCGGTGTCGGGTTCATCGGTCGCCCGCGGCGCTTCCGAGGATTCCGTGTCGCTGCGGCGCTTCCTGACGAGCCGGACCACTGCCCAGCCCAGAAGGCCGATCAGCAGCAGCGGGGAAATGGCGATGGCCGCGGTCACGAACAACGCGAGGAGCGCCTGAGCACCCGCGAAACCGGCGGCGATCGCCTCGCGCAGCCGCCAGCCTCCCTGAGTCCCGGTGATAGGAGCCGGCTCGGACAGGGTGACCGTGAGAGTCGCCCGCGCGGCCTGGCGCTTCAGGTACGTCAGTTGCGCATCGAGTGATTCGACCTCGCCGCGCACACGCGCCAGTTCGCGGTCGACGGCAAGGACGTCTTCGACCTTCACCGCGCGGTCGAGCAGCTCGCGCAGGCGCACCTCCTCTGCGCGCAGGTTCGTCAGCCTCGCCTCAAGGTCAATCGCCTGCTCGGTGACGTCGCTTGCCTGGACCGATACCGACACCACGGTGCCGAGCTCAGATACCGACTTGACCAGCGCGTCGAGGTTCTCGGCGGGCACGCGGATCGTGGCCCAAGCGGTCGACGGAACCGGCGTCGCCGACTCCGCGGTCAGGGGGACGGGTTGTCCGCCCGCACCACTGGAGAGGTTCGCGTCGGTGACCTCGCCGCCCTGCCCCGCGGCGATCGTCCTGAGTTTGGCGAGCGACTTCTCGGCGTCTGTGACCCGCAGCTCCATCGCGCCGGTGCGCACGACGACCTGGCCGGAGGTAGCGGTAGCGGCGGGCGAGACGCTCTCCGCGGTCGGCATGGCGCCACCCACCCCTTGCGCGGCCTTGTCAGCCGCACCGGGCTTGATCGCGGCGGGCACACCGCCCATGTCGTAGGACGCGGTGGTCGATCCGGAGGTCCGGCTCTGCGAGACGGGCGCGATCGTGCGGCTCGCGAGCACATACCCCGCGCCGACAAGCGCCACGGCCACGACGATCAGTACGGCGATCTTGCCGGCCCCTCGAAGACCCTGTCTCATCAGTCCCACTCCCTCTCGTCGTGCCCGATAAACGAAGACGTCCTCGCCGCGGTACGGGCTGAGGACGCCGGTTCGTTCAAGCGTGACTCGGGTGTCGCCGTCAGGCGGCCTTCTGCTCGCTCTTCTTCAGAGCGTTTGCCGCGTAGGCGAGAAGGCCGATGCCGATCGCGACTACCGCAAAGAAAGCCAGGACGAGCACCCATACGACCGATGCAGGCCAGTTCGGGGTCATGTGATCCGTTCACCTCCGCGTAACAGTCGGGTTCGCTCATCGGATTCTACCCGCACCGTTCGCCGCTGGGCAAACGTCTCCTGCTCTGACTCGCTTGGCCCTACACGGTTTGCCACCGCTTCTCGAACCGGGCTTTGTCGCCCGCACCTACTAAGACGTCCGATGTGGCGCATTGGTTCACGGGGGAGCGCGGTGACATGAGGTGTCGCGATGGTGTTATGAAATCCCATGAGAGGGTTGCAATGTGGGATGAAGTGTCATAGCATGGCGAGCGTAGGGAGGGGTTCGGCAGAGGCGGGGCCACTCCAGAGACGGGGAGACGGAAGCGAGGCGGGATGTTTCTCGGCGATCACCAGCACACGCTGGACGCCAAGGGGCGCGTATCTCTGCCTGCAAAGTTCCGGGCCGAGATGACAGGCAGGATCGTCGTCGCCAAGGGCCTTGACGAGTGTCTGTACGTCTATCCCGCCGAGGAGTACGCCCGTTTCGTCGCAGACCTTCTCGCGGGTTCGGACTTCGACCCGAGGAAGCGCCAGCTCAGGCGGTTCTTCACCTCGGGAGCCGTTGAGACCGAGCTCGATTCGGCGGGGCGCGTGTCGCTCCCGGCGAACCTGCGCGAGTACGCCGGCTTGAACAAGGACGTGGCCGTCACCGGCAACGGCAACCGTATCGAGATCTGGGATGCGGGGGCGTGGGGCGAGTACAACGGTGCGTCCACCGAGAAGATCGAAGACCTTGCCCAGGAGCTGGCCAACGCCGGACTCCTGTAGGGATTGAAAATGGAATACCGGCACACCCCAGTTTTGCTGGCCGAGGTCACACAGCACCTATCGCCGCACCCCGGTTCGATCGTCGTCGATTGCACCTTAGGCGGGGCAGGACACGCGAAGCGGCTTGTAGACCTCATAGCTCCCACGGGGATTCTCGTGGGCATCGACCAAGATGACGCAGCACTTGAAGCAGCATCTGTCGCACTACGCCTCGGCCGGCAAATACCTCCAGCGAAGACGGTGCTCGTGAAGGGCAACTTCGGGGATCTCGACGACGTGTTGGTCGAAGCGAGAATCCCGTACGCCGACGGGGTCCTGATGGACCTCGGAGTCTCGTCTCCGCAGCTAGACATGGCAGAGCGGGGGTTCTCGTTCAAGAACGACGCCCCGCTGGACATGAGGATGGATCCGGGTCATCAGACCCACACCGCAGCAGAGGTCATCGCAGACTACACCGAAGCCGACCTCGCCCGGATCATCCGTGAATTCGGTGAGGAACGGTGGGCGTCGCGCATCGCAGCATTCATCGTAGCCGCGCGCGCCCGCCGCCCCATCGAGACGACCGGAGAGCTCGTCGACGTCATCAAGGCCGCCGTTCCCGCGTCCGCGCGGCGCAGTGGCGGCCACCCGGCGAAGAAGACCTTCCAGGCGTTGCGCATAGAGGTCAACGACGAGCTTGGGGCCCTGGAACGCGGCCTGCGGGCCGCCATCCGGTGGCTCGCACCCAAAGGACGCGTGGCGGTCATCAGCTACCACTCGCTCGAGGACCGCATCGTCAAGCGTGTGTTCACCGAGCTCGCCAGTGGGTGTGAGTGTCCGCCAGACCTGCCGGTCTGCACGTGCGGACGCCAGCCGGTCGTCCGGATCCTCACGCGCAAAGCGGTGGTTCCGGGCCCGCAAGAGATCGAAGAGAACCCCCGATCGCGCAGCGCCAAGCTGCGCGTCGCAGAGAAGTTGTAGGTCGCCGGACGAGCCGGCGCGGACACGGGAGGAGGCACGAGCATGGGACTACCTGCGCGTAAGATCGATACGCAGCACACCCGTACTCGCAAGTCGCACCTGTCCGTGGTCCCGCCCGCGTCGCGTCGTCCGGCCCCCAAGCGCCGCTCGTCGGCCGCGGCCCAGGCAGCTTGCCTGCAGGCCTTCCAGATGTTCACGATCGTCGCGGCCGTCGTCGCACTGCTCGGAATCGGGCGCGTCTGGCTGTCCGTTCAGGCGGCAGAAGCGTCGATGAAGGCCAACGAGATGCGCAGCGCCATCAAGACACAGCGCTACGAAGGCGATATGCTCGAGGTCCGCCAGAGTGCTCTTGGTTCGCCGTCGCGGATCAGGGCCATCGCGGGTGCCGCCTTTGATATGGCGCCTGCAGGCAAGGCGACGTACGTTGATCTTTCCGAGGGCACCGAGAAGGCTGCCCCTGTGAGCCAGAAGGCCTCCGCGAAGCACAGCGTGGTTGCCGATGTGCTCGACCTGGCAGCCGGCGAAGCGCGTGTGCTGCTCGTCGGCGACGTTGGCCTCGCGTCTTCGCAGTGAGACGCCGGGCGGAGAAGGAGGACGCGTGAAGGCAGCACGGTCGCGGTCGCAAGATAGCGGCCGCTACTTCTTGCTGCTCAGCGCCTTCCTGGTCGCGTTTCTCGCCATCGCGTTTCGCCTGGTGTGGATCCAGGTGGTCGCCGCGCCCGCATACGCCGAGAAGGCCACGGCGCAGCGCCTGCGCGACATCGAACTGCCGCCTCGTCGGGGGACGATCTACGATCGCGAAGGCGAGCCGCTCGCTGTCAGCATGGACGCGCGTACCGTCTATGCGGCGCCCAACCAGATCAAGGACAAGAGCGGCACCGCCAAGGCGCTGGCCGCCACGCTCGGTGGCGACGAGAAGACCTACCTGAGCAAGCTCGAGAAGGGCGGCGGTTTCGTCTACATCGCCCGCAAAGTCGACATGGATCGCGCCGACGAACTCAAGAAGCTTGAGCTCGAAGGGGTGGGCATGCTTGACGATTCTCGTCGGCTCTACCCCTCGGGCGAACTCGCGTGTCAGATCCTCGGTTTTGTCGGTGTCGACGACGATGGACTCGCCGGCATCGAGAAGCAGTACGACAGCGTCTTGGGCGGCACTCCCGGGGTGCTTCTCGGGGAGCGCGACCCCCAGGGCAACCCCATCCCCGGCGGGATCCAGAAGGAGATCGATCCGGTCGACGGCCACGACATCGTTCTGACTATCGACAAGGACATCCAGTATCAGGCTCAGGTCGAGCTCGGGTCTGCGGTCAAGGAGTGGGGCGCCAAGGGCGGCTCAGTCGTGATCATGAACCCGCGCAACGGCGAGATCTACGCGATGGCGTCCACTCCCGGCTTCAATCCCAACGACTACGGTGCGGCCGCCGGCGATGCGATTCGCAACAAGCCGCTCGCTGACGCCTACGAGCCGGGTTCGACGCTCAAGTGTCTGACGGCTTCGGCGGTCATCGACAAGGGGCTCTACACGCCAGACTCCAAGTTCTCGCTGCCCCCCACCCTCAAGGTGGGCGGCCGCACCATCCACGAGGCCCACGGTCGCGGGGCCGTAACCTGGACACTCACCGAGATCGTCACGAACTCCTCGAACGTCGGAACGGTCAAGCTCGGGCTCAAACTCGGCAAGGACGGACTGTACGACGCGTTCTCAAAATTCGGTCTCACCGAGAAGACGGGCGTCGACTTCCCCGGCGAGGCAAAGGGCTGGTTGCCGCCTCCTGTCAACTGGTCGGCGTCCTCCATCGGCAACATCCCGTTCGGGCAAGGTGTCTCGATGACGCCGCTGCAGCTCTCGCGCGCAATCGGTGCGATCGCGAACAAGGGCGTGTTGACCACGCCGCACTTCCTGCTCGACGTGCCGCAGCAGCCTGACGCGAAGCTTTCGTGGCCCACGCGCGTCGCGATCAGCGAGAAGAGCGCGCAGACGGTCGGAGGCGTGCTCGCTGCCGTGGTGACGGAAGGTACGGGTAAGGGTGCCGCCGTTGCCGGCTACACGGTCGCGGGCAAGACCGGCACGGCCCAGAAGGCCATGCCCGGAGGAAAGGGCTACGCGGGCGGCAAGTACGTCGGTTCGTTCATCGGCTACCTGCCCGTCGAGGACCCCCAGGTGCTGGTATGCGTGACCATCGACGAGCCGACCAACGCGATCTACGGCGGTACCGTCGCTGCGCCTACGTTCAGCAGACTCGCGCAGTTCACGGTGTCACACCTCAAGGTCCCGCCCTCGAGTCCCAAGCCGGCTGACGGCAAGGGCGCGGGCAAAGGCGGCAAGCCCGGCAGCGGCACCGATACCAGCGCCGGTGTCGGTCCGGTGTCGAACGACGGCGTGCGTGACTGACGGTGCTAGAATCGCTCGACCGCGAAGCAGGGGAGCACGTGTCCGACTTGACCATCATGCAGTTGCTGGAGGGCTCAAACGCCCGACCCGTCGATGTCGACGACGTCGCGGTGGGCGGCGTCGCCTACCGTTCGGACCACGTCAGCGCGGGTGACGCGTTCTTCTGCGTGCGGGGCTTCGCGCACGATGGGCACACCTTCGGCGCAGAGGCCGTGAAGCGCGGCGCGGCGGCCCTCGTGGTCGAGCACCCGCTGGACGTAAGCATCCCTCAGTTCGTCGTCGCCGACACCCGCGCTGCTCTGGCGCGCGCCGCCTCCGTGGCGGCGGGCCACCCGAGCCGGGTGATGGACGTCGTCGGGATCACGGGCACGAACGGCAAGACCACGACGACGTACCTCGTCGACGCGGTCTTGAGGGCCGCCGGACGGACCACGGGCATGATCGGGACGGTCGAGAGCCGAATCGCCGACGAGAGCCGTCCCGCGGCGCGCACGACCCCCGAGTCCGTCGATCTTCAGTCGCTGCTCGTTCAGATGCGCGACGCGGGGGTATCGGCGTGTTCGATGGAAGTCTCGAGCCATGCGATCGACCTTCACCGCGTTGACGGCGTACGCTTCTCAGTCGCGGCCTTCACGAACCTGACCCAGGATCACCTCGACTATCACCACACGCTCGAGGAGTACTTCTCGGTGAAGAAGCGGTTGTTCACGGAACACGACGTTGCGCACCGTGTCGTCAATGTCGACGACCCGCTGGGTGCGCAGCTCGCTCAGGAGCTGTCTGACGTGCTTCGCGTCGGCACCGCGCCCGAAGCCGATGTGCGCGCGTCCGACATCACGCTTTCCGCCAGCGGCGCCGTCTTCCTGCTTCAGACCCCTGCGGGATCGCGCACCGTGCGGCTGCCTCTCGCGGGTGCCTACAACGTCAGCAACGCCTTGGTGGCGGCGGGCTGCGCGCTCAGCCTCGGGATCGAGCTCGATACCGTCGTGGCCGGGCTCGAGTCGGCACCGCAGGTGCCGGGCCGCCTCGAGCGGATCGAGTGCGGGCAGCCCTTTGCCGTCGTCGTCGACTACGCTCACACCCCCGACTCGCTCGAGAAGGCCGCCAAGGCGGTGGCCGCAGTCGCCGAGGGGCGCACTATCGTCGTGTTCGGTTGCGGCGGCGATCGTGATCCGGACAAGCGACCGCTCATGGGTGCCGCCGCGGCGCACAGCGCGGACTTCGTGATCGTCACGAGTGACAACCCGCGCAGTGAGGACCCGGTCGGTATCGTCCTGCAGATCGAGGACGGCCTGCGTGACGCCGCCACCGGTTACGTGGTGGAGATCGACCGTCGCCGTGCCATCGAGCGGGCGATCGGGCTGGCCAAGCCCGGTGACGCCGTGCTGATCGCCGGCAAAGGGCACGAGGACTACCAGATCTTCGCGGACCGCACCGTCCACTTCGACGACCGCGAGGTCGCACGGGAGGTGCTGGCAGGATGCTGAGGGTGTCTGCCGAGACGGTCGCGCTGGTAACGGGCGGCACCCAAGTCGCGGGTGACCCGATGGTTCACGCCAACGGGCTCGCGGTCGATTCACGCGAGGTCACACCGGGTGCGCTGTTCGTCGCGATCGACGGTGCGAGGACCGACGGACATCAGTATCTCGAAAGCGCGCTGGATGCCGGTGCGCGGATCCTGCTGGTCAGCCGCCCCGACGCACAAATCGCTCGTGCGCTCGCGACCGCATCCCAGCGTGGAGCAGCGGTTGTGCGTGTCGCGGACGGCGTCGTCGCGGTTCAGGCGCTTGCGGCCTGGCACCGCACGCGACTCGTCTGCCCGGTGGTGGGCATCACGGGTTCGACCGGCAAGACGACGACGAAGGACTTCCTTGACGCCGTGCTCTCGACCGGCATGCGTGTCGTCTCGACCCGCGGGAACCGCAACAACGAGCTCGGCCTTCCGCTCACCGTGATGGACGCCGGCACGGAGACCGACGTGCTCGTCGTGGAGATGGGCATGCGCGGCATCGGCCAGATCGCGCGGCTCACCCAGATCGCCCATCCGACGATGGGGTTGGTGACCAACGTGGGCACGAGTCACATCGAGCTGCTCGGCTCGCAAGACGCCGTCGCGACGGCAAAAGGCGAGCTGGTGCGGGCGATTCCGGCGGACGGGGCCGTGTTCCTCAACGGCGACGACGCCTACACCGACGCCCTGGCCATCACGAGCCGAGCGCCGGTCACCCTCTATGGGCTCTCCGAGCGCTGCACGGTGCGCGCACAGGATGTGGAGTTGGACGGCGAGAGCCGCCCCTCGTTCCTCCTGGTCGCCCCGGAAGGCGAGGTGCGCATATCGCTGCCGATTCCCGGGCGGCACAACATCTACAACGCGCTGGCCGCCGCGGCGGTCGGTCTGCGCATGGCGGTCACGCTCGACGGCATAGCCCAGGGGCTTTCGCGTGCATCGGTGACGGGCATGCGCATGGAGAGCTTCACGAGCGCCACGGGTGTCACCGTGATCAACGACGCGTACAACGCCAACCCGACGTCGATGAAGGCCGCCATCGAGACGCTCTCGGAGATGCGCGTGCCCGGCAGGCGCATCGCGGTGCTTGGTGACATGGCCGAGCTCGGGTCGTTGGAAGAGCTTGCGCATTTCCAGGTCGGCGAGCGGGTCGCAACGCTCGAGATCGACCTGCTCGTCACGGTCGGCCCGCGAGCCAAGCGGATCGCCGACGGCGCCGTCGCAAAGGGTATGGACGCGCTCACGGTGCGCCCGTGCATGACGGCCGAGGAGGCCAGCGAGGTCCTCGACGACCTTCTCGAGCCGGGTGACGCGGTGCTCGTGAAGGCATCGCGCGTCATGGGGCTCGAGCGCGTGGTGGAAGGAATCGTGAACCCTCGTGTTGGCTAAGCTCGCACAGTACCCGACCTATCAGGTCTTCATGGCCATCGTGCTGGCGCTGATTGCTGCGGCGATCCTGTTCCCGCTCTGGATTCGCCTGCTGCGGGTTCGCAACATCGGCCAGCAGGTGCGCGCCGACGGTCCGCAGGGTCACCTGGTCAAGCAGGGGACGCCCACGATGGGTGGCGTGCTGATCCTGTTCGTCGTCGCCGCGACCTACTTCTCGATGGGCACGCCGACGCGGGCGAGCCTGCTCGCTCTGGCGGCCACGCTCGGGTGTGGGGCTCTCGGGTTCATCGACGACTGGGCCAAGGTCGCGCACGAGCGCTCTCTTGGGCTGCGTCCGCGCGCGAAGCTCGCGGCTCAGGCGACCATCTCGGTGGCCTTCTGTCTGCTCGCGGTCAACTGGGCCAAGGTGCCCACGTGGCTGCAGCTGCCGCTCACCCGCTCGCGCATCGATCTGGGCGCGCTGTCGAGCACGGTCACCGTGGGCGGACTCAGCTTCGTGATCCCGTGGCTCTACGTCGCGTTCGTGGCCTTCATGATGATCGCCATGAGCAACGCGGTGAACCTGACGGACGGGCTTGATGGCCTGGCAGCCGGCACCGTCACGATCGTCACGATGGCGTTCGCCGGTATCGCGTTCAGGCAGAACGCGCTTGAGAACGCGCTCTTCGGCGCCGCGATCGCGGGCGCTTGCATCGGCTTTCTCTGGTACAACGCGTATCCGGCAGACATCTTCATGGGTGACACCGGGTCGCTCGGTCTGGGCGCCGGTATCGCTGCGCTGGCGGTGATTACCAAGACGGAGCTGCTGCTCCTGATCATCGGCGGTATCTACGTCGCCGAGACGCTCTCGGTGGTGCTGCAGGTCGCGAGCTTCAAGCTGACGGGCAAGCGGATCTTTCGCATGGCACCGCTCCACCATCATTTCGAGATGCTCGGCTGGTCCGAGACCAAGGTGATGATCCGGTTCTGGATCATCACCGGCATCCTCGCGGGCTTCGGCTTCGCCCTGTACTTCTTTCAGTCAGTGAGGCTTGGTATCTGATGGCGGAGTATGGCGACATCCTCGTGCTCGGGCTCGGCAAGAGCGGTGAAGCGGCTGCCCGCTACTGCGCCGGGCTGGTCGGCACGCTCGTTGACTCGGTCACCGTCATGGACGCTGCGGACAACGCGGTGCTGCATGAGCGCGCGGAGGAGCTTGCCGGGGACGGCATCACGGTGATCCTCGGCGTCACGGAGGTCGTCGGGAACTACGGCCTGTGCATCGCGAGCCCCGGAATCCCGCCGGCGTCCCCGCTCATGCGCTCCGCCGTGGCGTCGTGTGACCGGGTCGTCTCGGAGATCGAGTTCGCCTATGAGCGGTCATCGTCGCCCTGGGTGGCGGTGACCGGGACCAACGGCAAGACCACCACGACGGCGCTCATCGCGCATCTGCTGCGCTGCGCAGGCGTCTCTTCGCGGGCGGTCGGCAACATCGGCACACCGGCGATCGCCGCGGTGTCTGACAGCGGTGAGTCCGAGGTGCTCGTGGCCGAGGTGTCCTCGTTCCAGCTCGCGTTGACGCGGCGTTTCCACCCGCGCGTGGCGGTCCTCCTCAACATCACGCCCGACCACGTCGACTGGCACGGGTCGCTCGCCGCCTACGCCGCCGACAAGGCGCGCGTCTTCGAGCAGCTCGGGCCCGATGACACGGCCGTCATCGACGTCGACGACCCCGGTTCGGCCCCGTACGCCGACATCGTCGCCGCGCGGGGTGTCCACGTGGTTCGCGTCAGCCAAGACGCCGTCTACGCGGACGGGGCGACCGTGCGCGACGGGGTGCTCATGCTCGAGTCACGTGGCGGTCAGATCCGGTTGATCGGGGTCGACCAACTCAAGATCCAGGGTCCCCACAACGTCAGCAACGCTCTCGCTGCGGCGGCGGCGGTCCACGCCCTCGGCGTGTCGGCCCACGACATCCAGGAGGGGCTCCGCTCGTTCGAGGCGATCGAGCACCGCCTCGAGCCGGTGTGCGATGCGCGGGGCGCTGAGTGGTTCAACGACAGCAAGGCGACGAACCCGGACGCCGTGTTCAAGGCTCTCGCTTCTTTTGGGACTCGTCCGCTCGTGCTTCTGCTTGGGGGGCGCAACAAGGGCAACGACTTCTCGGAGCTGGCGCGTGTCTCATCGCAGCGCTGCCGCGCGGTCGTCTTGTTCGGCGAGGCGGCCGATGAGCTCGAGGGCGCGTTCTCGGGTCTGCACGGCGCCCGTGTGGTTCGGGTGGCGGCGTTGCGAGACGCCGTCGACGCCGCGGCCCGGCTGGCAGTGCCCGGTGACGCCGTGGTGCTGTCTCCCGCGTGTGCGTCCTTTGACGAGTTCGCCAACTTCGAGCAGCGTGGCCGCACGTTCAAGCAGCTCGTGACGGCGCTTGGCGAGTGTGATCCGTCATGAGCGCGCCCAAGCGGCCGATCGTCTTCGCGGGTGGTCCCGCAGCGCGCTACGCACTCATGGGTGCCGCGGTGTTCCTCACGATGTTCGGTCTGGTGATGATCTACTCGGCTTCGTCGATCACCGCTGCGGTCAAAGAGGGTTCCAGCTGGCACTACTTCATCCGGCAGGTCATCTTCATCGGGTTGGGCTGGGGGGTCGCGGTCGTCCTTGGCCGCTTCGACTACCGCCGGCTCAGAGAGATCGCCGTGCCGGTCTGGGGCGTGGGAATCGCGCTGCTCGTCGCGACCATCGTCATCGGCGCGGTCAGAGGCGGCGCTCGGCGCTGGATCCCGCTCGGCCTGTTCAACCTTCAAGCGTCCGAGGTCGCCAAGATCGCGGTCGTGCTGCTCGTCGCCTCGATCGCGGTGGAATGGCAACGATCGAGGATCGCCACCAACACGATGCTTATCAGGATCGCGGGCGCGACGATGATCCCTGCGTTGCTCATCGTGCTGCAGCCGGACCTCGGAACCACGATGACGCTCGTCGTGGCGGTCGCCATCGTCCTGGTTCTCGCGGGAATCCCCTGGAAGTGGGTGTTCGCATCCGTGGGCGCGCTGGTCACGTTGGGCGCCGTGGGGATCATCGCCGAGCCGTACCGTATGCAGCGCGTCGCCGGCTTCCTCGACCCGTGGGCCGACCCGCTCGGCAAGGGCTACCAGACCGTACAGGCGCTGATGGCGTTCGGCACGGGCGGGATCGCGGGCGTGGGGCTCGGGCTCTCGCGCCAGAAGTTCTTCTATCTCCCCGAGGCCCACACCGACTTCATCCTCGCCATCATCGGCGAGGAGGCGGGTCTCATCGGCACGATCGCGGTGATCGTCGGCCTCGGCGTGTTCGTGTGGGCCGGATTCAAGATCGCTGTCGGTACGCGCGACCCGTACGGGCGCCTCGTCGCAGGCGGCCTGATCGGCATGCTCGCGTTCCAGGCCACCCTGAACATGGCGGCGGTCACCGGCATCATGCCCGTCACCGGAAAGCCGCTGCCGTTCATGAGCTATGGTGGCTCATCGATGCTCGTTACCATGATCTGCGTCGGACTTCTCTTGTCCGTCTCGCGTTACGGCGCCCATGCGCCGCGCGCCATACGTACCCGCGTCAAGCCCAAGGAGCCACCGCGTGAGAGTTCTCGTGAGCGGGGGAGGGACAGCAGGCCACATCTATCCCGCGTTGACGGTGGCCGATCGTCTCGCCGCCGCGCGTGACGATGTGACCTTCGTCGGCACGCCCGAGGGCCTCGAGGCTCGACTCGTGCCGGCCGCCGGTGTGCGCTTCGTCGGCCTGAAGGCGTCCGGTTTCGATCGTGCGCGGCCGTGGACGCTTGTGACCTCGTCGCTTCGCATCGCCGTGTCCGCCGTGCGCGCGTGGGCGATGATGCGCCAGCAGCGTCCCGATGTCGTCATCGGATTCGGCGGCTACGTCTCGATTCCCGTGGGGCTTGCCGCCGTCGTCCACCGGATCCCGCTCGTCTTGCACGAGCAGAACTCCGTGCCGGGCATGGCGAACAAGGTCCTCTCGCGTTGGGCGCGTGCGGTGGGCGTGACCTATGAGGAGTCGGCCGCGCTGCTTGCTCACCCCGATCGCGCCACCGTCACCGGCAACCCGGTGCGTCCCGCGGTGCTCGCGGCGTCTCGTGCGGCGGGCCGTGCTTCGCTCGAGTTGCCAGCGGACGCTACGGTTCTTCTCGTCTTCGGGGGGAGCCGGGGAGCGCGCCACCTCAACACGGCCCTCGTCGGACTCCGCGAACGGCTTCTGCGGATCGAGGGGCTGCAGGTGGTCCAGGTGGCGGGCCAGAAGGAGGCCGCCGCCGTCCGTGACGCGCTCGCGCTCACCGGCGAGGATGCGGCGCGCTGGCACGTGTACGAGTACCTCGATCAGATGGGTGACGCGCTGGCCGCGGCCGACCTGGTCGTCGCGCGTGCCGGAGCGACCTCGCTTGCGGAGATCACCGCTTTGGGACTGCCGTCGGTACTCGTGCCGTATCCCTATGCCACCGATGATCACCAGACCAAGAACGCGGCGGCCATGGTTCGGCACGAGGCGGCGCTGCTCGTGGCCGACGAGGAGCTGGACTCGCAACGCTTTGGCGACGAGCTCGTAGGGCTGCTCGCCGATCCGGTGCGGCGTGCTACCATGTCTGCCGCATCGCGGGGCCTGGGACGGCCCGATTCCGCCGAGCGCGTGGTTGCTCTCGCGGCCGAGGTCGCAGGCGTCCGTGGTGAATCGACATCTACCGACGAGAAGGATCAGCGTGCCCGATAAGGTCTATGCACACTTCATCGGAGCCGGCGGTGCCGGTATGTCCGGTATCGCCCTTGTGCTGCACGAGCGCGGACTTCGGGTCACCGGCAGCGATCTGAAGCCGTCACGCTACTCGCGCGCGCTTGAGAAGGCGGGCGTCACGGTGTTCATCGGCCACGACGCGGCCAACGTCCCGGACACCGAGGTGGTGGTCGTCTCATCGGCCATCCCCGAGCGCAATCCCGAGTTGGCGTACGCGCGCGAGAAGGGTATCGAGGTGTGGCCGCGCGCGCGGATGCTCGCCCATCTCGCCGGTGAGCGGCTGACCGTCGCGGTGGCGGGGACGCACGGCAAGACCTCCACGTCCTCGATGATGGCGACGATGCTGTCGCGCATGGACCTCG
>CAZCRB010000005.1:35699-59321 GCA_964500985.1 uncultured Eubacteriales bacterium | reverse complement strand
CCGGCGCCATCCCGATCCTGTACTTCATCGTGCCCAAGGAGATCAAGCGGCCGCTCTACGCGTACCGGTTGGCGCTCATCGCGTTTTGGTTCCTCGCCTTCTTCTACACGGCGGTGGGAACGCACCACATCCTGCAGGCGCCGGTGCCTGAGTGGCTCAAGACCGTCTCGGTCATCACGTCGGTGGGGCTTCTGATCCCGGTCGGCGCGTTCATCATCAACATGTTCATGACGGTGCGCGGGAGCTGGCGCACCGCGTACTACTCGATTCCGCTGCGCTTCGCGCTGACCGGCACGTTCTTCTATCTCATGGTCAGCTTCCAGGGCTCGATGCAGGCGCTGCGCGGGTTCAACCAGTACGTCCACTTCACCAACTGGACGGTCGCGCACGCGCACCTGGCGTTGCTCGGGTTCGTCGCCTACACGATGTGGGCGGCCGTGTACTACATGTTCCCGCGGATCACCGGCCACGCCCTGTACTCGGAGCGGCTCGCCTGGACGCACTGGTGGCTGACGACCATCGGTTTCCTCGGCTTCTTCCTGATCCTGACCGCCGCGGGCCTCGTGCAGGCGAGCGGCTTCAACCAGGGCGTGCCGATCATCTCGATCCTCCCGGGCGTGCGCCCGCTGTGGACCGGTCGGGCCGCCTCCGGAACGATCATCATCCTTGCCCAGTACCTCTTCGCCTACAACGTGATCCGCACGTGGATGGGACGACAGATGCCGAGCGAAGTGCCCGACACCGCGCAGCCCGCCACCGAACCTGCGGCCGACACCGCAGCCGCGACGGCTTAGGGAGGCTGAGACGATGAAGATGAGTCCTCGCACCATCGTGATCGGCGGCCTTGCCGTCGTGCTCTCCGTGATCGCCGTGGTCGTGTTCCTGCCGATCGCGGTCTTCAAGCCCGCGCCGACGGTGACCACCGAGAAGTACACCGCGCTCGAGAAGCAGGGCCTCGAGCTGTACAAGGCCAATGGCTGCGTCTACTGCCACAGCCAGTTCACCCGCCCCAACGACCACTCCACCTCGCGCGCGAGCCGTGCGGGGCAGTACGTGTACGACCAGCCGCACCAGCTCGGCACCCTGCGCACCGGACCCGACCTCGCCAACATCGGCTTCAAGCGCGGCGACGCGTGGGAGAAGGAGCACCTCAGGTACCCGCGCCAGTTCACCCCGAACTCGATCATGCCGAGCTTCAGCTACCTGACCGCCGATGAGCTCAATGCGCTCGTCGCCTACCTCAACCGCAAGGGCAACAAGCGCAACGCTTCGACCGACCTGATGCTGCCCGCCGAGTACGACAACGTGACCCAGCCCTACACCCTCGACAAAGAGGTCTGGAACGAAGGCCGCCGCATCTACACGAACAAGTGCCTCACGTGCCACGGCTGCGCCGGCAAGGGCGACGGCCCCTATGCCTACCTGAACAACGCCCGTCCCGCCGACCTCCGCCAGCCGCGTTTCCAGAACCAGCAGCCGAACTTCTTCTTCTGGCGCATCAGCGAGGGCGTGCCCGGCACCGTCATGCCGCAGTGGGAGCAGACGCTCTCCAAGCGGGAGCGCCTGCTGGTGGTCGCCTTCATCCAGGGCGCGTTCATGGACATGGTCCCGCACTACACCGACGAGGGCGACATGCCCGCCAAGTACGCCGATGCGAAGCAGCCGGCCGACGAGTCCACCGAGACCATCGCGGCGGGCAAGGCGGCCTACATCATGAACTGCGCGTTCTGCCACGGCTACGGCGGGGCGGGCGACGGGCCGGATGCCCGCGGCCTGCAGCCGGCGCCGCCGAGCTTCCTCGAGACCGCCACTTACGCCGCGTGGACCCCGCAGGACTACTTCTGGCGCATCAGCGAATCGATCCCGATGCGGGCCATGCCGCAGTGGAAATACTGGTTCGACCAGGACCAGCGCTGGGCGATCTCGAACTACGTGCGCAAGATCCTGCTGTTCCCCTCGCCGGACGCCGAGCCGGCCGATCCCGAGATCCCCAAGAACGTGGAATCGCTCACGATGCCCACGGACGCGAACGTCATGCGCGGGCGCCAGGTCTACCTGAAGCGCTGCTGGATGTGTCACGGCGACGCCGGGCAAGGCGATGGCCCGTCGCGACAGAACCTCGTGCCCGAGCCGGCGAACTTCACCGTCGACGAGTTCGACGAGATGCCCGACTACGAGCTCTTCTGGAAGGCGACCGTCGGCATCGGCAACACCGCCATGCCGCAGTGGGGCCTGCTCATCTCGGAAGAGGACCGCTGGGACGCCATCGACTACATCAAGTCGACCTTCATCGCCCCCAGCGAGCCGGAGGACGTCAGCGACGAGCTGCCGGTCCAGTACCAGGCGCTCGACTCGCCGTGGCCCGATACCCCCGCCGCACGCGAGGCGGGTGCCGAGGTCTACGCGCTGTGCGCGGGCTGCCACGGCGAGAAGGGGCTGGGAGACGGCCCGTACGGCCCGCCGCTCATGCCGACGCCGGCCAACCTCGCCGAAGATCCCGCCGTCAGTTCGCCGACCGAGTGGTGGTACTGGCGTGTCGACCAGGGCGTCGTCGGTTTCGATGGCGGCGATCCCGCCAACCAGCACCCGACGGCCATGCCGGCGTGGCGCTTCATCCTGACCGACGAGCAGAAGTGGGACGTCATCTACTACGCCCGCGACCTCGTCGGCGCAGTCGACCCGGCGGAGGCTGGTCAGTGATGGACCTCGCCGTCTACTTCATCATCGCCACGTTCGTCGTCTTCCTGACCGGGGCAGCGGTTGCGCTCGCCTGGTCGATCGCGGCGGGACACTGGCAGAGCCTCGACAGCGCTTCTCGCATCGTCCTCGAACTCGACGACCCCTATCCGGGCGAACCCGGCGGCGGGACCGCGCTGCCGGGTCGTCCGACCACGAACGGAGTGTGACGAGCATGCCGTACGCGTATCAGTACTCGGCGGTCTGGTGGGCTCTGGGAACCGGCGTCGCCTTCTTCGCGATCTTCTACATCGCCGTGCGCAGCGGCTGGTTCCGCAAGGCCACGGGCGATCAGGTGCCCACCGCCGACACGCTTCCCGAGCCCACCGACCCGGTGCACCACTACCCCGAAGACCTCGCCGAGGCGCACGGCAAGGTACCGGTGCTGCTCAAGGTAGTCATCGGCTCCTACCTGCTGTTCGTCGTGTGGTACGTCTACCAGTTCATGACCGCCATGAACGGTCCGATGGGCGTCATCGACAAGTTCCTGACCTCGTAGTGCCCGGATGGGGACCACAGGGCCGATCGGCTGACGAGCGGCCCGACGGAGGCGATCGGGAGTGATGGGACACGGCGGCATGCCGCAGCTGGCGAGCGCGAGCCTGTGGGCCGCGTTCCTGCTCGGGCTGACCGGCGGGTTTGGGCACTGCCTGACGATGTGCGGCCCCTTCGTCGCCGCCGCGTCGCTTGCCGGTGGCCGCGCGGCCGATGAGGCCCGGCAGGCCACGGCAGACGGGTCGAAGCAGCCCGCTCCCCCTCCCGGCCGCGGAGCGCTCGGCTTCCAGATCGGCTACCACGGAGGGCGGCTGCTCACCTATGCGCTGATCGGGCTCCTGCTGGGGATGCTGGGCGGAGCCGGCGCGCTCGGCGGCCTTGACGGGCCCTTCTCGCCGGTGGCGCTGACCAAGTGGCTCAAGCTGGCGGGGGGCGCCCTGCTGCTGGTGACGGGAACGGTCCTGCTCGTCGCCGCGCTGAGGGGACGAACCGCTCGGCTGCCGGAGCCCACGTCGTTGCTCGCGGACCGGCCGTGGTTTCGCGCCACGACGTCGGCGCTGCTGACCCGGGGGCCGCGTTGGGGGTTCGCGCTCGGCATGCTGATGGGGTTGCTGCCGTGCGCGCCGCTGCTTCCGATCGAGATCGCCGCTCTGGCGACCGGGGTGCCCCTCTACGGGGCGCTGACCATGCTCGCCTTTGGCCTCGGCACGGTGCCGGCGCTCGCCGGTTTTGGCGCGGCCAGCGGGCTCGTGGGCGCGCGCGCTCGCGGGTCGTTCGCCATCGCGACCGGGCTGCTCGTCATCGCGTTGGGGGCCGTGGTCGTGTGGCAGGGCATCGGGGGCCTCGCGGTATGAGCGGGTCCCGGTGAGCGACACCGCCGCCCGGACCTCGGGCGGTTGCGACCTGTGCGGACTCCCGCTCATCGGCCGGGGGCTGCGAGAGGATCAGCGCACCTTCTGCTGCGAAGGGTGCCGCCGCGTCTGGAGCGCCGCCGAGGCCAGCGGCTTTGCCGATCTGCTGAGCGCACCGGGCGACCGGGCCTGCCGCGCCGCCGACGCTTCGAGTCGCAAGGCGGCCGCGGCCGCCGCTGCCGGGGCGTCTCGGGAGACGCTGCGGATCGAGGGCATGTGGTGCGCTTCGTGCGCGCTGGTCCTCGAGGACGCGCTGCTCGGGCTCGACGGCGTGCTCGACGCCGAGGTCAGCTACGCTGCCTCACTCGCCCGCCTCACCTGGGACCCGGCCGTCGTCGACCGCGACACCTTGCTCGGGCGTGTCGGGCTGCTCGGATACGGCGCGCAACCGGCCCGGCTGGCGGCCGAGCCCAGCGGAGACGACGAGGGGGTCTTCATCGCGTTCTTCGTCGCGGCGGCCATCGACATGTGGATCATGTGGCCGACGCTGCTGATCCTCTACCCCGCGTTCGCGAGCGGCGAGTTCGAGAGCGTGCGCGTGTGGGAGACGTTCACCGGGGCGATGTCGCTCGTGGTGCTCCTGTACCCGGGCTGGACGTTCATCTCCGGCGCGTGGCGCGCGGCGCGCGTGGGGCGCGTGACGATGGACACGCTCGTGGTGCTCGGGACGTGGACGGCGTGGCTGTACAGCGTGTGGGCCACGCTCACGTCGAGCGGCCCGACGTACTTCGAGTCGGCCGCGATGATCACGGGGATCGTGCTGCTCGGACGCTGGCTCGAGGCGTTGGGGCAGCGTGACGCGACGGCCGCGGTCGCGGCCCTGGCCCAGCAGCTCGGCGAGGTCGAGGCGTGGGTGCTGCCCGAGGACGCCGCGCAGGCCGGGGCGCTCGCGCTCGCACAAGCGCGACGGGTTCCCGCGCGCGAACTCGTGCCCGGCGCCTTGTTCGCGGTGCGCGCCGGGGAGCAGGTGCCCGCCGACGGCGTGGTCGTCAGCGGCGCCAGCGACGTGGACGTGGCCCGGCTGACGGGCGAGCCGCTGCCGGCGAGCGTGGGTCCCGACGACGAGGTCTGGGCCGGCGCGATCAACCTGACCGACACGCTGGTGGTCACGGCGACGCGCGTGGGCGACCAGACGCTGAGCGGCCGGCTCGCGCTGTTGGCCGAGGACGCCGTGTTCGCCAAATCACACGCCCAGCGCCTTGCCGACGTCGCGGCGAGCGTCTTCGTCCCGGCGGTGCTGGCGCTCGCGGCCGCCACGATGCTGATCACGGGGTTCTCGAGCGGGCTGGCCGAAGGCGTGTCGCGCGCGGTCGCGGTTCTCGTCGTGGCCTGCCCGTGCGCGCTGGGACTCGCGGTTCCCCTCGCCGTGGTCAACGCGGTGGGCGCGGGCTCCGAGCGCGGGCTGCTGATTCGCGGCGGCGCTGCGCTCGAGCGGGCGGGCGACATCGGGGTGGTCGCGTTCGACAAGACCGGAACGCTGACGACCGGGCGGCCGCGCGTGGTGACCTCTCTGCACGAGCAGCCCGGCCTCTACGAGGTCGCCGCCGCGCTCGAGGCGAGCGACCCCCACCCCGTGGCATCGGCGATTCGCGAGGCGGCGAAGAGCGCTGGTGCGCCACAGCCGGTCGCGCATGACGTGCAGCGCAGGCCGGGCGCGGGCGTGGCGGGCGACGTCGCCGGTGTCCGCGCGCTGGTCGGCTCCGAGCGCCTGCTCGAAGCCAACGGCATCGGCGTGCCGGTGCGGCTCGCCGACGATGCGGCGGCCCAACGTGCCCTCGGACGGATCGTGGTCTGGGTGGCCCAGGGCCAAGCGATACTCGGCGGGATCGTCTTGGAAGACGAGATCCGAGAAGACGCGCACGACGCGCTGGACTGGCTGTCGGGCCACGGCGTTCAGGCCGCGATCGTGAGCGGGGACGCGGCGCCCACGGTTCGCGCCGTGGCCGATGCGCTCGGCATCGCCGACGCCACCGGCGACGTGCTGCCCCACGACAAGGAACGGGTCATCAGGGAGCTCGCCAGCGCGCGACCGGCTGCGGCGGGCGAGGTCGGCGACCGGGTCCGGGCGGTCGCGTTCGTGGGCGACGGCATCAACGACGCGGCGGCGCTCGCGGCATCCGACCTGGCGATCGTCGTGGACGGTGCCAGCGACGTCGCGCAACTCGCGGCCGATGTGGTGCTGCTCGGCGGCCGATCCGGCGCGCGGCCCGGAGGGCGACCCGCCGGACCCCTGGCCACGCTGCCGCCGCTTCTCGCGATCGCACGCGCCACACGCCGAGTGGTCCGCGAGAACCTCGCGTGGGCGTTCACCTACAACCTGGTCACGCTGCCCTTGGCGGTCCTTGGCGTCCTCTCCCCGATCTGGGCGGCCATCGCTATGGCCCTCTCGTCACTGGCCGTGGTCGCGAACAGCTGGCGGTTGCGGTTCGCCGGACGAACCGACCGCTAGACCGGCCCCCGTCAGCTAGACGACGAAGCGCGCGACGCTGCCGCGCTCGGCCGGCACCACCTCGAGTCGCGCATCGATCCGCTGCCTGAGCTCCGGGACGTGGCTGATGATGCCCACGAGCCTCCCCTGCTCGGCGGCCACGCCGGCCAGATCGAGCAGCGTGCCGATCGCCTGGTCGAGCGATTCGGGGTCGAGGGTGCCAAAGCCCTCGTCGACGAAGATGGTCTCGAGCTTGACCCCGCCCGCGTGCGCCTGCACCGCCTCCGCCAGTCCGAGCGCGAGCGCGAGCGACGCCATGAAGCCCTCACCGCCGGAGAGCGTTCCTGCCGGGCGCGCCTTGTCCGCGTGCTCGTCGAACACCGCCAGATCCAGGCCGGCTGCGCGACGCAGATCGTTCGCGCCCACGGCCCGCTGCAGTCGGTAGCGCCCACCTGTCATGCGCTGAAGCCGATAGCTGGCGTGCGCCAGAACCTCGTCAAGGTAGCTGCCGAGCACGTAGCGCTGGAACGACAGCTTCAAGGCGTTGTCCCCCTGGGCCACGTCGGCGAGCCGGCCGACGAGCAGGTAGCGCTCCCTGAACCCGGCACTCTCGCGATCGATGGCCTCGATGAGCGAGATCGCCTGATCGAGCTGCTGCCGATCTCGCTGGGCCGCGGCCGCTGCCCGCGTCGCCTCGTCCAGTTCGGTCCGCGCCGCCATGGCCAGCGCCTCGAGCGCGGGAAGGTCGGGCACCTCGCCCGCTGCTTGGGCGGCGCTCGTCGCTCGCTCAAGCCGGTCTTTGGCGGCAGCAAGCTCCTGCTCGTAGCCGGTGACGATGGCCTCGAGCCGATCCAGCTCAGCGGGAGCCCTGCGTACCGCGAGGAACGCCGGCTCGTCGGTGAAGTCGGCCGCGGCCAACGCGGCCGCCAACTCCGTGCTCGCGACCGCGAGGGCGGCTGCCGCCTCGGTGCTTACCTTCACTGCCCCATCGAGCCGGGTCCTCGCCTGCGTCGCCGACTGCTGCGCGGCCTCACGTCGCTGCCGGCAGCGATCGAGATCCTCGGCCGCGGCCTGCAGTGCGAGACTCTTCTCGGAATGCTCCGCCGCCAGACGTTCTGCCTCCGCGCGCGCGGCGGCGAGATCGCCGTCCGGTCCTTCGATGCGGCCCGACTCGTCGGCCAAGTGCGCCGCGGCGATCGCCTCTGCCGCGCTTGCCGCCTCGAGTTCCGCCGCTGCGGCCGCGGCACCCGCCGCCGCGCGCGTGGCGGCTGCGCGGGACGCATCGAGCCGCGCCTCGTCGACAGTCTCGGCATCGAGGGCGGCCGGCTCCGGGTGATCGGTCCCACCGCACACCGGACAGGGCCGTCCGGGCTCAAGCCCCCGCGCGAGCACGGCCGCCTGAGCACTGCGCCAGCGGGACTCGAGTTCGGCGGCGGCCTGGGCGGCCACTGCGGCTTGTGCTTGTGCTACAGCCGCCTTTTCGCGGGCCGCCTCGACGGCCGCTGCTGCTGTGGCGACCTGGTCGCGAGCACGCGCGATCCGACCGAGGTCTTCCGCCCGCCGCACGGCCTCGTTCCTGAGCACCGCCAGCTGCTCGATGGCGCGCGTGTCGCGCTCCGCCGACTCCGCCTGCTCGGCCAGCTCGCACGCCGCCGCCAGCTCGGCCTCGGCCACCGGGACCGCAGCCTCGAGCTCCGCCACCGCGAGCTGAGCCCGCGCGGCAGCGGCGGCGCGATCATCCCGCAGGCGCCACGCCGGCTCGACCGCCTGCGCGCGACGTGCCGCCTCCAGCTCCGTCCGCGTCGAGGCGACCGCGCCGCCACGCGCGACCAGGGCCTCGAGCGCGACTCGAGACGCCTCGCGTTCCTTCAGCGCGTTCGCCGCCTCACGTGCCGCTTCGAGCGCCGCGCCGGCGGCGAGTGCGCTTGTCTCGGCCGCGGATCGATCGAGCTCGGCCATGGCGACTCTCTCCGCGGCGACTCGGGCGGCCTCGTCAAGCTCCTCGCGGGTCTGCACGCCGGCCGATTGCAGCACGCCGTCGCGACGCGCGAGTGTGCCCTCGATGTCGTGCTTCAGTTCCGCCCGCTTCGACTTGAAGAACTCCGTGAGCGCGGCGAAGCGCCCGGTGCGGAACAACTGTCTGAGGATCTCCTCGCGCTTCTTCACGTCAGCCGAGAGCAGCTCGCGGAACTTCCCCTGCGGAAGCACGACGACCTGCCTGAACTGGTCGTCCGAGAAGCCGAGCAGCTCTACGACGGCAGCGTTGACCTCACGCACACCGCTGGCGAGCCGCTCGCCCTCTTGTGCGGGGTCCGAGATCCCGGTGCGGCGCCACAATCCGGCGTCGGGTTGCATCGCGGTGAAGCCGTCACCGCGCTTGCGCGGCCGCTGCTGCGCCGGCCGTCGCCACACCCGGTACGCCTGGTCGCCCACGCTGAAATCGAACGTGACCTCGGTGGCGACGTCGGGCTGCGCGAGGTCGCTGCGCATCTCGGCGCCCGACCGCTCCTCGCCTGAGGTATCGCCGTAGAGTGCGAACGTCATCGCGTCGAGGATCGACGTCTTGCCCGCACCTGTCGGACCGTGGATGAGGAAGAACCGCTTGTCTCCCAGATCGCGAAAGTCGATTGTCTGCGTGCCCGCGTACGGGCCGAACGCGACGATGGTCAGAACGACTGGCCTCATCGCGCCTCACCCCGATCCCGCTCCGCTATCAGCTCGTGCAACACCGCTCGCTCGGACTCGCTGAGGGCGTCGCCGGTGGAGTACTCGAAGAAGTTCTCGAACAGCTGCTCGTCGCTCAGGGTCTCGACGTGACGGGCCAGCGCCTCGCTGCCCGCGTCAGGCGCGAGGCCATCGACGGTGCGGCGCAGACTCAGCAGGTTGGGATAGAACTCGCGCAGGCGGACGTGTGCGTCAGGCGGGATCGTCGTCTCGTCGAGGATGATCTCGACGTAGTCGTCCCGGCTCGCATCGACGGTGGCCGCGAACAGCACGTCTTCGAACGGCCCGGTGAGCCGGCGCATGTCGCGCCGCGCCCCGAGCGACACCCGGCGTACGGCCGGGACACCGCCGGCGAGCTCGACGACCGAGACGCTCTTGTCGTGACCCGCCTCGTCGAACGAGTACTTGAGCGGCGATCCCGCGTAGTGGATACGCTGTCCCCCGGGGGACTGCGGACGATGAAGGTGCCCGAGCGCGACGAAGTCGAAGCCCTCGAACAGTCCGGCCGCAACCTCGCCGGTGCCTCCGACCGACAACCCCCGCTCCGACTCGCTCGTCAGGCCTCCCGCGACGAAGTGGTGCGTGACGATCACCTGATACGGTTCGGTGGCGCCCTCGGCCCGGATGCGCTCGACCGCCGCGGCCACGGCGGCCTCGTGGTCATGGATGCCGGCCAGCCCGAACGCTGCGCGGGTCTCGATGGGGTCGGCGTAGGGCAGCAGCCAGAACCGCGTGGCCTCGTCGCCGCTCCCCACGACCGCGGAGCGTACGTCGGCCCCCAGCGAGCCCGCCACGTGCAGCCCCGCCACGTCGAAGACGCGCGCGCCGAAGTCCACCCGCTCGGGGCTGTCGTGGTTGCCTGCGACGACGAGAACCGGTACCCCGGCGTCACGCACGAGCGCGGCCAGGGTGTCGTCGAGGAGCGCGACCGCCTCGGACGGCGGAACGGCCCGGTCGTAGACGTCACCCGCGATCACGACGGCGTCCGGCCGCTCATCGCCCACGAACGCGATGAAGCGCTCCAGCCACCACCGCTGGTCGTCGAGCAACGACTGCCCGTGCAGAATGCGGCCGAGATGCCAGTCGGCCGTGTGTACGAACTTCACGCCCTCTCCCCTCCTCAGCGTCGCGTGCGGGAGGGGTCCGCACGCCACAAGATCACGCTAGCACAGGGCTCTGACATGCTAGCGGTCGCGTGGCGAAGGCGGTGTGGCTCTAGCAGCCGCACACGGCGCGGCGCAGGCGGATCTCGTCACGAACGGGAATCCCCGAGAACCCCGGGGTGGCGGCGCCGAACTTGTCGGCCACCTGGCCCACCGCGACGGCCGAGATCGCGAAGCCGTGACGCTGGTAGAAGTACAGAAGCGGGATGTCGTCGTTGGTGACGGCGACCCGCATGAACGAGAGACCGCGCTCGGACGCGAACTCGTCGGCGACGTTGAGCAGACGACCGCCCACACCGGCGCCCTGGAACTCCGGATAGACGGAGAGGAACAGCACCGACGCCTCGCCGCGGTCGACCACGAGCGAGAGCAGGCCCGCGAAGGTCTCGCCGGCCATCGCGACGAAGTTGATCGAACCGACGATGTCGAACGTCTTGCCAAAGACGTCGATCTCGGTCTCGCCCATGGCGCGGTCGCAGATGCGCTCGATCTCCGCGCGGTCCGACGCCTCGGCGCGGCGCACCTCGAACTCGATCTCATCGCGCGAGATGTGGTCGGCGCACGACACCGTCATGCGGGCCTCACCCGGCGGAAGGTCCTTGCCACACACGGGGCACCGGTAGTGCGGGTACGGCAGATCGAACTCTGCGTTCATGCGTCTGGTCTCCATCCGTCTCGCGCCTCGCGGGGAGGCGCGCTTCGTTTATACCGCTACCACGCCCGCTCGGGGAGTACGTGTCCGCGAGCGGCGAAGACTCTCGCGGCCGGCCGAGCGGTATCATGTGGGCATGGAACCCCTGCGCCCGATCACCGATGCCTCCGCACGAGAAGCCCTCGCACGCGTGGAGATACTCTACACCGACCTCGACGGCACGCTCGTCGCGCCGGGCGGCTGCGTGCTGGCCGACGCCCATGGCTCCCCGAGCGTCGAGACCGCGAGCGCCATCGTCGCGCTCAACGCCGCGGGCCTGACCGTCGTCCCCATCTCGGGACGCGAGCGTGGACAGCTGCACGAACTCGCGCGGCTGCTCGGCTGGAGCGGCTACATCGCTGAGGCGGGCGCGATCCTCGTCCAAGGGATGGGTCCCGACGCGCGCACGCTGTTCAACAACGGCGAGTGGCCCGAGGAGCTCGTGTTCCCCGGCGGCTTCACGCCCTACGAGCTCATCGATCACGCCGGCGCGTTCGACGCGCTCGCCAGCGCGTTCCCCGGCCGGATCGAGTACTACGACCCCGACCGAGCGCCCCGCGCCGCCACCCACCTGCTGCGCGGATGCGTCGACGCGCCGAGCGCTCAATCGGTGCTCGACGAGCTCGACCTTCCCGTGGGGTTCCTCGACAACGGCGCGATCCGCAGCCGCGGCGCTCTGGAGTGCGGGGACGAGACCCCGCACGCCTACCATCTCGTGCCCAAGGGCGTGAGCAAGGCGCAGGCGATACTGCTCGACCTGGAGCTGCGCGGACTGGAGCCGTCGCAGGCCGCGGCCATCGGGGACTCAGCGACCGACGTCGAGATGGCCGAGGCGGTCGGCGTCATGGCGCTGGTCGCCAACGCGCTCGACAGTGACGGCGTCATCGCGGCGCTCGAAAGCAAGCCGCGCGACAACGTGTGGCGCACGGAGCGCCTCCGCGGTGAGGGGTGGGCCGAGTTCGCCCGGGTCTGGCTCGAGGCTTCCGGCTAGCGCACGGCCTCAACGGCCACGGCGCCCATACCGCTCACGTCGAGGTCGCCGCTGTCGATCGCATCGGTCAGCCACGCCTTCACGGCGCGGCACACGACCTCCGACGGGTCGAGGTTCAACCGGTCGGCCTCGCGCATCAGCACCTCGTGGCACCGCTGGTCCAGCTCGAACTCCAGCCTCATAACGTCCGACATCCGTACCCCCTGAGTCCCGTCGCCCGGCTTTGCAGCGACCGGGCGAGCCCGGCATCGCGCCGGTAGAGCGTTGCTTCGCCTTGCGCGCGCGCTTTCCTGCACACCCGCTGGCATGGCCCTGCGGGTTGCCACCCGCAAGCGAGCAAGCGTACACTTCGCCTGTTGGGCATGTTCGCGCTCGGTGCGCAGCACGCCCGGCGTTGACAGCCGAGGATGTCTGCTCCGTCCGTTACGGTGCGGCTCCTGTTCGAACACAGGCCACTGCCCGGAAATGTCGAGAGACGCCAATGGGTAGAACAGCCCTCGCCGGCTTAAGGCGAAGGCTAAGGTGGCTGGGCTGGCAGGCTTCACAGCTTGCAGGCGAGGGTGAGCCTCGCTGCGTCGACGACACCACGCGTCGTGCGCCCTACGTCGGACAGTGCCTAATCCACAGACGAGGGATGCGAGCGGTAGGACTCGGTGCACACGTCCGCGGCCCACCAGGTCTCGGCCCGTGCACCGTTGCGCACGATTCGTGCGCCCAACCGCAGCCCCTGGTCCCTACGGACGCAGGGGTTTTTTCGTGTCCGAACGCGGGCAGGCCCCCCAGCGGCAGAGAGCCCCGGCCGTCAGACCTGTAACCGAAGAGATATGGGCCTACGTGAAACCCCACAGTCCGTAGCCCCTCGGACGCGCTCCGCTCAAGCGGGCCGGCCCGGGGGACCGACCGCCTGACATGACCCGCCGGACGCGCACCGGCGCGGCGCCCTGAAGCGCCGTGGCCACCGCGCCCCAAGGGAGGAGCGCCGTGATCTACCTTTCCCAGATGCTCGGCAAGCCGGTTGTGGACGCCACCGGCGAAGCCATCGGCACCATCTCTGACATCGCCATCGCCACCGGCGAAGTGTTCCCGCGCGTGACGTCACTCGCGTTCCAGGGCCCCGACAAGACCCCGTTCATGTTGTCGTGGCGCAAGTTCGTCGAGGAGTTCGACGGCGAACAGGTGACGCTCAACGTCCCCGCGCACGAGATGCGCTTCAGCTACCTGCAGCCCGACGAGGTCTTGCTCCACCGCGACCTGCTCAACAAGCAGATCGTCGACACGCAGGGCATGAAGGTCGTGCGCGTCAACGACCTCAAGCTCTCCGAGAGCCGCAACCAGCTGCGCCTTCTGGGCGCCGAGGTCGGCGTTCGCGGCATCCTGCGCGGCATCTCTCCCGCGTTGGAGCGCGCGACCGCGCGCCTCGTGGGCGTCTTTGGCGGGGAGCTGCCCGAGACCATCATCGCCTGGAACTACATGGACCTGCTCGACCGCGACCTTTCGCAGGTCAAGCTGTCGGTCACGCACAAGCGCCTTCACGAGCTGCACCCGGCCGACGTGGCAGACATCCTCGAGCAACTCTCCCCGAGCCAGCGCGCCGCGGTCTTCGACCACCTCGAGAACGAGGCAGCGGCCGACGCGATCTCCGAGCTGGAAGACGAGTACCAGGCCGACGTCATCGACGATCTGTCCGAGCGCCGCGCGTCTGTCCTGCTCGCCGAGATGGATCCGGACGACGCCGCCGACATCATCGGCGACCTGCCCTACGAGAAGGCCGAGCGGCTCCTGCGCCTGATGGGCCTTGAGGACGCGAGCGCCATCCGGGGGCTTCTCGGCTACAAGGAGAAGACGGCGGGCGGCATCATGACGCCCGAGGTCACCACCGTCACCGAGCACATGACCGTCGGCGAGGTGATCGAGCACCTGCGCGAGATCGCCCACGAGCAGGAGTCGATCTACTACGTCTACGTCGTCGAGGGCGACCAGCGCCTCACCGGCGTCATCTCGCTGCGCGACCTGCTGCTCGCCCGTCCCGAGACGACCGTGGCCGAGCTCGCCAAGCGCGACCTGTTCACCGCCGAGCCCGACGAGGACCAGGAGGACGTGGCCGAGCAGATGAGCAAGTACGACCTGCTCGCCATGCCCGTAGTCGACGAGCGCGGACGGCTGCTCGGCATCGTGACCGTCGATGACGCCCTCGACGTGCTCGAGGAGGAGGCCGAAGAAGACCTCGCAATCGCGACCGGCTCGGCCCACGAGCCCGGACCGGCGGCCTCGCTCGGACGCTGGATCGTGCGGCGCAGCGCCTGGATCGTGATCTGGGTCGCAATCCTGTTCGGGTGGACCGCCCTTCTGCCCCGCCTGCAGGCGCAGTCCACCACCGGCGCGATGCCGCAGTGGCTCGTGGTCGGCGCCTCGTTCGTCTCGGCGGCGGTGTTGCTGCTTCCGATCCTTCTGCGCACCGCCGAGGACTCGTCGTCGCGTGCCGTGGCCGAGCTCATCGGAGGTGCGGACGCCGACGAGCGGCCCTCGTTCGGGCGGCGGCTCTTCGTGGAGGGCGGGGTCGGCCTCGCGGTGAGCGTGCTCGCGGGTCTCGTGGCCTTTGGGCTCACCGACCTGCAGTACCAGACGCCCGGTCCCGCGGCGGTCTTTGGCGTTGCGACCGCGCTCGCGGTGTTTCTGACGGTCATCGTCGGCGGCCTGCTCGCCGAGATCGCCGTGCGCCGCGCCGACGCCGACCGACCGGTGTCGACCACCGCGCTGTCCACGACCTCGATGCTGTTCGCGGCCGCGATCTACGTCGGTCTCGCGTTGGCCGGCGGCTGGGTCACGATGATGCTGCTCACGGGGATCTAGCACGTGGCTCCCACCACGACCGACAAGAAGCGCCGCTACACGTTCTTCGCCGTGCTGGCGGCGCTCGGCCCCGGCATCATCGCCGCCTCCGCGGGCAACGACGCGGGCGGCGTCTCGACGTACTCGGTCGATGGCGCAGAGTTCGGGTACGCGACGCTGTGGATGATCCTGATCATGACCGTGTCGCTCATCGTGGTCCAAGAGATGGCCGCGCGCATGGGCGCGGTCACGGGCAAGGGCTTCGCGGCGCTGATCCGCGAGAAGTTCGGGGTGCGCTCGACGCTGTTCGCGATGGTGATGCTCCTGATGAGCAACGCCGCCACCTCGGTGGCCGAGTTCGCGGGCGTCGCCGCCGCGCTGCAGCTCTTCGGGGTCTCCAAGTACGTCTCGGTGCCCATCGCGGCCGTGACGGTGTGGCTGCTCGTGGTGCGCGGCAGCTACCGGCGGGTCGAGAAGGTCCTGCTCGTCATGTCGCTCGTATTCTTGGCGTACCCGCTGTCGATGATCGCGGCCAAGCCCGATTGGGGCGCGGTCATCCATGCCACGTTCGTGCCGACCTTCATCCCGTCCACACGGTTCGTCCTGCTCGTGATCGCGACGGTGGGCACGACCATCGCGCCGTGGATGCAGTTCTTCGTGCAGAGCAACATCGTGGACAAGGGCGTCAGCGTCAAAGAGCTGTTCTTGCAGCGCGTCGACGTCATCGCCGGCGCCATCAGCGCCAACTTCGTCGCGTGGGCCATCATCGTGACCACCGGCACGGTGCTCTACCCCGAGGGCATCAAGATCACGGGTGCCGAGCAGGCCGCGGCCGCCCTCGCCCCGATTGCCGGCCAGTACGCGAGCATCCTGTTCGCCGTCGGCCTGCTCGGCGCTTCGCTGCTGGCGGCGAGCGTGCTGCCGTTGACGGCGGCCTACGCGATCACCGAGGCGTTCGGGTGGGAGCGCGGCATCGACCGCACGTGGGCGGAGGCCCCGGCGTTCAACGCGATCTACACGTTCGTCATCGCGTTCGGCGCGGTGCTCGTGCTGATTCCCGGTGCGCCGCTCATCACGATCATGGTCCTGTCGCAGGCCGTGAACGGCGTCTTGCTGCCGTTCCTGATGCTCTACATGATCCGCATCATCAACGACCGGCGCATCATGGGCCGCTACACCAACTCGCGCGGGTTCAACATCGTGGCGTGGGTGACGGTGATCGTCGTCATCGCGCTGACGGTCGCCCTGCTCGTCATGCAGGGCGCGACCGCCGTGGGCCTGCTGTGAGCGACCCGCACGACATCGCGGACGCGAAGGCCCGGGCGCGCGCCTTCGCGCGGGAGGCGCGGTGTGCGCTCGACCCCGCCACCTGCAGTGCCGCCGCCGCTGCGCTCGCGCAGAACCTGCTGACGCTGCCTGAACTCGTCGGGGTCTCCGTGGTCCTCGCCTACGGAGCCACGCCCGAGGAGATCGACCCGGGCCCCGCGGTCCGGGTGCTGCGGGACCGCGGGGCGGCGATCGCCTACCCGCGTATCGAGGCGCCGGGCGTCTTGGGGCTGCACCTCATCGAGGACGAGGCCGACCTGGAGCGCGGCCCGTACGGGCTGACGCAGCCGGCGGCGAACGCGTTGCGCCTGGCGCGCGAGGCGGTCGACGCCGTCATCGTACCGGGGGTCGCCTTCGACTTGGCGGGCGCGCGGCTCGGCTACGGCGGCGGGTACTACGACCGGCTGCTGCCCACGCTTCGCCCGGGATGCGCACGCGTGGGCGTAGCCTATGACGAGCAGGTCCTCGAACGAATCCCCGCGCAGGACCATGACGTGCTGGTCGATGTCCTCGTGACGCCGACGCGCGTGATCCGACGGGACGCGATCTAGCCCGCGAGCGGACTACTTCATCGCCGCGATGTCCTGCACCGTCACGAACTGGTAGCCCCGCGCCCTGAGCTCGGCGATGATCTTGCCCACCGCCGCGACCGTCTGGCGCCGGTCGTTGCCGCCGTCGTGGAGCAGGATGATGGAACCGGGCTTGGCGTTGGCCACGACGTTACGCACGATCTTGTCGGTACCGGGACGTCGCCAGTCCTGCGGGTCCACGTCCCACATCACCACGTGGGTCTTGAGCGCACGCAGGTCCTTGAGGACCCGGGTATCGGTCTGGCCGTACGGCGGACGGATCCACCGCGTCTCGACGCCGGTGGTCTTGTAGATGGTCTTGCCGGACGCCTGCACCTGCCACTTCACGGCCTTGTCGTCGATCCGGGTGAACGCGGGATGCGAGAACGAGTGGTTCGCGAGCTGGTGGCCCTCGGCCACGATCCGCTGGGCGAGCTCGGGGTGGCGCTTGACCGCCTTGCCGAGCGCGAAGAACGTGGCCGGTACCTGGTTGGCCTTGAGGATGTCGAGGATCTTGTCGGTCTGACCGGGAACCGGGCCGTCGTCGAAGGTCAGCGCGACGATCTTGGCGCCGGGGCGGGGTGCGGTGCGAAGCACGACCTCGTCGACCGGCGCGGAGACGACCGTCGAGGTGACCTCGATGCCGGAACGCTCCCCCTGGACCACGCGCATCACGCCGGGGACGCCGAGGGTCTTGATCTCCAGAAGCGGGCCCTTGCCCTCGAAACGGGTCTCGAAGGGCACTGCCTTCTCGGTGGTGACGACCGACTCGGTGACGTCGCGTCCGTCCCTGCTCACGAGACGGTCGCCCGTGTAGAGACGCTGGCCGTCGTCGACGGGCAGCCCGTTGCGCTCGATGTCGGGGGCCTGGCCGCCACGGCGCGCGATGACCGCACCGTCAACGGAGAGCAGGTCTCCGGCGGTGGCGCTCACGACGCCCTTCTCGGTCAGGGAGGCCACGGTCGAGCCGGCCGCGACGCGGACCCTCTGGCCGTCGACGAACACGGTGGCCGGACGCGCGGCGGCCCACCCGGCCGCAAGTGCCGCGAAGACGAGCACAGCGACCAGCACCACTGCGGCGCGAGCGCTCAGCCACAGGGGCGTCTCAGGTTGATGCAAGACGTGACGAGACACGTGTAAGGAGTCCTTGTCGTTTTCGGCGGGCTGGTTCGCGACTCAGTGCGAGATGCGTGCCACGCGCCCGCCGCTGATGCGTACGAGATCGTCAAATGGCATGCGCACCATTGAAGATGGTGTGCCCGCAGCAGGGAAGACCGTATCGAACCTGGTGAGCGAATCGTCAACGAGCACGGTGAGTTCGGCGGGCAGCGCGAACGGCGAGACCCCGCCGATCGCGTAGCCGGTCGCGGCGCGCACCGCGTCGGCGTCTGCCATGCGCGCGCCGCCTCCGCCCAGCTCGGTGGCGATGGCGTCAAGATCGCCGCGACGGTCACCCGCCACGAGCGCAAGCGCCGGCACGCCGTCGACGACGACCACGAGCGACTTCACGATCTGCCCGAGCTCGCAGCCCATCGCGTCGGCGGCCATCTGCGCGGTCTTGGTCGACTGCTCGAACTCGAAGAGCCCGTCGAGCAGCCCGTTCGCCTCGAGGCAGGCGCGGACCCGCTCGCGCGAGCCCGTCTTCTTCGATGACTGGGTCACGTGTGCTTTCCATTCATCCACGAGGCCGGCTCGCGCCGCGGCATCCTCAGCGGGAAGCGCAGCGACTCGAGGACCGCCTCGAGGTTGTCGGTTATCAGGGCGAGCGATCGCAGGTCGAGCTTGAGGAGCGGGTGCACCGGATCCGGGCGCGACACGGTGAACCCGTTGCGCAGCAAGAAGTCGATGCCGAGCATCGGCGACTCCTCGAGCACGGCCGGCCGGTCGACGGCGGCGTACGCCTCTACCCGGCGCTCACCGCGCCCGGCCAGATCGCGCAGGGCGGCGCGCAGGAGCACCGTCCCGAGCCCGTGGTGACGCGCATCGGGCGCCACGTGCATGCAGGCGATCAGCGGGACGTTGGGGTCCTCGGGAGGATTCGCGAACACGCTGGTCTGCGGGAAGTAGCCGCTGGGAGCGTACTTGATGAACCCGAGCGCCTCGTCGTCCTCGAACGCCACGCGGCCGCACTCGCCCCATTCGTCCGTGACCCGCCTGAACCACGCCGACTGCATCTCCGCATCGCAGACCGAGCCGCACACCGGTTCGCGGTCGCCGGAGCTCTCCCAGTACACGCAGCCCGCACAGCCCGCCGGGAGGCGGGCGAAGTCCGAGAACGCGAGTGGTCTGAGCTTGCGGGCCATGATCTCCTCTTACTGCCGAGACGGCCCGTAGCAGGCCGTGCCCAGAGAGTATATCGCCGCGCGACTAGTCATCGTCGGGATCGCCCATGGCGTCTTTGACTTCGGCGGCCACGGACTTGAGCCACCCGACCGCCTTCTTGCCCGCCGGACTGGCGGCCGCGCGCTTCGCCGCCACGGCGCCGTACACCGCGGCCTTCGTCGCAGCCTCTCCGGCGACCTTCGCCGCGTCGCCCGCCGCCTTGCCCGCGACCGCCGCTCCCCGACCCGCCGCTGCCGCGGCGCCGCCCGACGTCTCGACCTGCTGCGCCTCTGCCGCGACGACGACGTTCGTGCCGTCGAACCCGCGCACGAGCGACGCCGACAGGTCGCGCACGCCCACCGCCGCATCCGCGGTGACGCCGCCGGACAGGCCGAGCGCGTCGAGACGCCCCGTGCGCTCGTCGAACAGGGCGTCGCGAACGACCCCCATCACCGCGCCGCTCTCGGTGCGCACCGGCATCCCCAGCCACACCACGGACACGTCCCAGGAGAAGCCCAGCAGCTTGGCCGCGGCAGCGTCCCACGCCCCCTTGCCGGCCGGCGTCAAGGCGCCGTCGCCGAACTCGACCTGTGAGAGCGCGAGGTAGCGCTCCTTGCGGTCGACGACCATCCCGAGCCGCGGCCGGCTCACGCTGAAGCCGACGACCTCCGGCCGCTCGGGGTGGAACAGCACCTCGGTGACACGACCGTAGTGTCGCCCCTTGCCGTCGAGCACCTCGAACCGGCTCATCTCGAGCAGCGATCGCATCGCACGCCTTTCGCCTCAGACACAGGGGGCCGGCCCCGCGCGGTGCGCAAGGCCGGCCCCCCGATACGTTGCTTGGTGCCGGCTAGACCTCCGGCAGCGGCGGGGTATCGCCGGCTGCAGGAGCGTCGCCCTCGCCCTTGGCCTTCTTGGCGACCGTGTCGAACGCGCCCGCGGTCTTGTCGCCCGCGACTCCGACAACTTCCTTGGTCGCCTCGGCGGCCTTGTCGACCGAACCCTGGACGACGGGGACCGCTGCGCCGACCTTGTCCTTGGCGGCCTCGGCGGACTGGGCGACCTGGTTCTGCAGGCGGCCGCGAGCCTCGTCGATCTTGGTGCGGACCTGCTCGCTGGTCGCGGATGCCTTCTCCACGCCCTGCGAGTAGACTTCCTTGCCCTTCTCGACACCGGTGCTATAGACCTCGACGGCCTTCTCCTTGCCGGTGTTGTACATCTCGACGCCCTGACCCCAGTAGTCCTCGGCCCGGTCGGCGATCATCTCGCGCGTCTCCTTGCCGGAGCGCGGCGCAAACAGCAGTCCGAGCAACGCTCCGATGAGCCCGCCCAGCAGAAACGCGCCAAGGACAGACCCCCCGCGGCGGCTTTCGTACATCGTCTAGCACCTCCGTCGTCGATGCGGCTAACCCGTGGATACAGCGACCCGCCATCGTTCTCGGCGGGGCCATGGGCACTATGTACCCGATTACACCTCGTGCGTGTGTGCCCGATCGAGCGCCGAGCGCACGACTCTTGATACCACATCTTGGAAGGTCGTGCCCGCCGCGGCAGCCGCCATGGGGAGCAGCGAGGTCTCGGTCATGCCGGGGGAAGTGTTGCATTCCAGGACGTAGGGGGTGCCGTCCTGCGCGATGACGAGATCGACGCGGCTGAGGTCCCGGCAACCCACGACCTCGTGCACGCGCCGGGCAGCGTCCGCCGCCCGCTCGGCGGCCTCGGGAGAGATGCGCGCCGGCGCGAAGAAGTCGACCGCGTCGGAGTTCATGCGGGCCGAGAAGTCGTAGACCGCGCCGCGCGCGGCGATCTCGACCGCGGGAAGCGTCTGGGTGGCCTCGCCTTCGCCAAGAACCGATATCGCCAGCTCGGTCCCGTCGATCCAGCGCTCGACGAGCGCGGCCGTGTCGTAGGACAGCGCGTCGAGAAGCGCGTCGGCGAGCTCGTCCGGGGCCGCTACCTTGCGCAGGCCGAGGGCCGATCCCTGACGCGACGGCTTGACCGCCAACGGGTAGCCGCCGATCCGCTCGCCCACGAGGTCCAGAGCGGTCGCGGCGCCCATCTCCTTGAAGGCATCGGCGGTCAGCGTGATCCACGGAGGCGTGGGGATGCCGTGCTCGGCGAACAGGTGCTTGGCGACCGACTTGTCCCACGCCAACGCACTGGCCACCACGCCCGGACCGGTGTAGGGGACCCCGAGGAACTCCAGCAGCTCCTGGATCGTGCCGTCCTCGCCATACTTGCCGTGCAGCGCGATGTAGGCCGCGTCGGGCCTCTCGGAACGCAGCGTCTGGACGAGATCAGCGGTCACGTCGAGCGGCAAGACGTAGTAGCCGAGCGCTTCGAGTGCCGCACAGACGTTGCTGCCGCTGGCCAGCGACACCTCTCGCTCCAGCGAGCGCCCGCCCATCAGGACAGCGATCTTCTCACGCATCGTGACCCCTCCCCCGGGTGCGGTCGGTCGCGTACGCGGCCCGTGCGGTCCGCCTCATGCCGCCCCCTCTGCCGGCGGCTCGATCGCACCGGCGGCGATGAACGCGCGGTACAGCTCGAGTCGGTCCTCGACGACCTCGGCGAGGCGTCGGATGCCCTCCGCGATGGCGGTCGGCTCAGCGTAGCAGAAGGCCAGGCGCATGCAGTTGCGGCCCCGGCCGTCCGGATAGAAGCCGTCGCCCGGCACGAAGGTGACCCCGTGCTCGACCGCTTCGGCGAGCATCGAGGCGCAGTCGACGTAGGCCGGAAGCTCCACCCAGACGAAGAAGCCGCCGTCCGGCCGCGTCCATCGCGCCTCCGGCGGGAAGTGCTCGTCGAGGGCGGCGAGCATCGCATCGCGACGCTCGGCGTAGGTAGCGGTCAGTCCCTGCAACACCTTGCGCCAGCGGGTTCCCAGGAAGTAGCGCTCGGCCGTGACCTGCGCGAAGTTCGACCCGCAGAGATCGGCGGCCTGCTTGACGAGCAGCAGCTTGGCCAGGATCGGCTTTGGAGCGGTCACCCAGCCCAGGCGCAGGCCGGGCGCGAAGATCTTGGAGAAGGTGCCCAAGTAGATGACCTCGTCGTCGAGCGAGCGCAGCGGCTTCATGTGACCGCCGTCGAAGCGCAGCCGCCCGTACGGATCGTCCTCGACCACCGGGATGTCGTACTCGCGTGCGAGCTCGAGCAGCCGGCGACGGCGCTCGGGCGACATCGTCACGCCCGCGGGGTTCTGGAAGTTGGGGATGGTGTAGATGAACTTGGCGCCGCGCGCGCCCACGCGCTGCAACTCGGCCTCGAGCAGATCGACGCGCATCCCCTCGGCGTCCATAGGGACGCAGCGGATGTCGGGCTCGTAGGCGGAGAACGCCTGCAGCGCCCCCACATAGGTCGGCCCCTCGGTGATCACCACGTCGCCGGGATCGAGGAACGTCTTGGCGAGCAGATCGAGCGCCTGCTGGGCGCCCGCCGTGACGACGACGTCGGACGGCGACAGCCGCACGCCGATCTCGCCCATGAGCTCGGCGATGACGGCCCGCGTCTGCGGCCGGCCCTCGCTCGACCCGTACTGCAACGCCGCGGTTCCCTCGTGCAGCACGGCATCATGCGCCGCGCTTGCGACCGTCCCGGCCGGGACGAGGCTGACCTCGGGCATCCCTCCGGAAAGCGAGATCATGTCGGGCCGGGACGCGGCGGCGAACAGGTCGCGGACCGCGCTCGAACGCACCCCCGACAGCCTGCTCGCGTACCGGTCACTCCACCGGTCGAAGACCACTCGTGCGGTACCCATACCCACCACCTACCCGGAACGGCGTATGCCCGTCCCTCAGACGAGAAAATGCCCCCTCGGCCTGATAGGGCGAGGGGGCATCGCGGTACCACCTATCTTCGCTCGGACGCGTCGTCGCGCGGTGCCGAGCCTCATTCCCCGGGATACCGGTCCGGGACCGACCCGCTTCCGGCCGATGAGGGCCCTGGCGGGAGACATCGGAGGGGTGGCTGGGCGCCGGGCGCCCTCTTCCCTCACGTCTCGTGTGCTGCGTGTTCAGTCCCGAGCAGGCCCGGGTGTTGGCGAGCACTCTAGCACCGTGGAGTGAAACGGGTCAACGCGCCGAGCCGGCCGCTCGCACGCTGCGCAGGCGTCCGACCGCAGCGTCCACGTCCGGCCGATCTGCCGTGGGCGCCAGCAGCCACTCGACCATCGGCCCGGCCTCTTTGAGCGCGCCCAGCGCGACGAGGTCATCGTCGTACGCGAGCGAGACGCGGTACACCCAGCGCCCGTCGGTCGCGAAGTCCCAGCGCGTCTCGCCCTTGAGCGAGCGCGGCGAACCGGCCAGCGCCATCAGTTCGCACGCGACGTGCTCGAGCAGGTGGGGTGTCTCGGTGTCGGCGAGCTCGTCGGCGAACCGGGCGTTCGCCTCGTTCTCGCACGAGTGCCGCGACAGTCCGGGCAGCAACGCGAGCGCGCGC
>CAZCRB010000005.1:31215-35599 GCA_964500985.1 uncultured Eubacteriales bacterium | reverse complement strand
CGCCTCGTTCTCGCACGAGTGCCGCGACAGTCCGGGCAGCAACGCGAGCGCGCGCTCGGGGAGCCCGGGCGCGTCGCCCGTGCGCGAGAACTGCGGGCCGTCGAGCCGGACCCGCGCCTCGATCCGGTCGGCGAGCACCTCGACCGACTCGATCCTCAGCACCGACACGCCGGGGCTACTCGCCGCGGGTCCGCGACCCGAGGAAGAACGCGACCGAAGCCGCGACGACGACCAGGCCGGCCATGATCAGCAGCGTGCGCGTGGCGTTCTCGTCGACGACCATGTCGACGGTCTGCTTGGCCTCGGTGACCGCGAGGTCCTTGATCGTCTCCGCGCGGTGCTTGAGGTCGTCGAGACTGACACGAGGAGCCTGTGGCTCGGTGTCCGGCGTCGGTGTCATCGCTGCATGCTCCTCATCTTCAGGTAGGTGAACAGGCCGGCGCCTGCGATGAGCAGACCCCCGACTATGGCCAGCGCCGCGATCCATCCCACGAACTGCGCGAGCAGGATCAACGCGGAAGCGGCCAGGAACATGATGCCCAGCACCAGAGTCGTCGCTGCCGCGAGCGCGAACGCGACGACCGTGCCCGCCTTCTGCGTGGGCAAGACGACCTTGTCGTGGACCACGTCGCCGGTCTCCTGGCGGACGTAGTCGACGGTCATCTGGACGAAGTCGGCGACCGCATCGGTGAAGCCGGGGCGCTGCGGCGGTTCGGTTCCGGGGCCGGGTGCGGGCCCGGAGGCCGGGCCGGCCTCGGGTGCGCCCGGCTCTGCGCCGGGCACGCCGTGCGGCGCGCCGGATGCGGGTGTGTTCTCAGGGTCGGTCATCAATGCCCCCTCGTGGCGTGGGACTCACGCCTGTAAAGGTACCCCAACTGGCTACCGAGCCGCTGCGCCGCAAAACAGAAGCGGCGCCGGTGCCCCGACGCCGCTTCTCCAATGACACTGATCGAAACCGCCCTAGCGGATGATCTTGTACTGCACGGTGCCCACGCCCGAGAAGCCGAGCGCCTTGGCGGTACCGGGGCCCAGATCGAACTCGCGACCGCCCACGAAGGGGCCGCGGTCCTTGACCACCGCGGTGCACGTCCGGCCCTTGTACTGGAACTGGATCTTCGTGCCGAACGGCAGGCTGCGATGCGCGACGATCATGCTCGTCTTGGTGAGCTTGCCGCCACCGGCCATGCCGTGGCCGTAGAATCCGGGGCCGTACCAAGAGACCCGGGCCTTGCGCCAGCCGCCACCGGCGACGAAACGCTTCGCGCCCTTGACGACCTTGCGCGCCTTGGCCGACACGTGGACCTTCTTGGCGGCCTTCTTCTTGACGACGGGTGCCACGGCCTTGCTTGCGGGGGCCAGCAACGGTGCGGTGCTCGCGGCCACCAGGGCCGTCGTCGACGCGTCCGCCGCGGGCAGCTTGTCGGCCGCCGCGACCTCGACGCCGAGGGTCACCGCCGTGTTCTCGTCGATGCCCAGCATCGCGCGGTCCGACGCCTCCGAGGGCGCCGCGGATGCGGTTCCCAGAGGCCAGCCACCGAAGCTGGTTCCTACGGCCGTCAGGACCACTGCAAGGCCCACAACGGTCGCCAGTGCGGCAAGACGAGAGATTCGCGTACTTGAACTCAAGGGATTCCTCCGAGTCCGGGGACAGGTCTGACGACGGCCACGGAGGCGACGGGGGGCAAAGGAATGCCCGACAGCGGAAGAACTCGAGGATGATGAAGCGGCTGCCTCGCATCCGGCACGGACAGCCCGCAGGGCCGTCGTCGATGTGCCAGAGAAGCGCTCTGCTTTTCGGCGTGGACCAGTTGTGTGGTGCTCGGTCGTACTGCGCCCGCGAACTCTGGTGCGGGCCTCGTTCAGGCCGATCCGACCGGTGATTCGTCTCTCCACTCCGCCGCGCGGTCCCTCAGCCGTCCCGATCGTCTACCGGCCGAACGCCTGCGAAGTGGCACTACCTTGCTTTGAACAACGGACGAAGTATAGCAGAACCGTTGCCAAACCGGCACCGCGACCGCGCGCGACGGGTCACAGCACCCCTGTGGGGGGCTCAACGGGCGCCGGCCTGGCACCGCTCTAGCGGGTCTTCGTCGCCTCGCCGGATGCGAGCTTTTCCAACAGCGCGCCGAGCTGCTCGAGCCGGTCACCGTAGGTGGCCCAGTCGCCCTTGCGTTGCGCGGCGACCGCCTCTTCGAACAGCTTCTGCGCCTGGGCCGCGGTCGCCGACGACGTGCCCGGAGCGCCGGAGCCCGTCGTGTCCTGACTGCCCGACGGCACCTCGCCGAAGACGCGCAGCAGCGCACCGCCGAGCGTCTTGTCCATCTCCACCTTCTCGGAGTAGACGACGATGACGCGCGTCAGCTCGGGGATGGCGGTCTGCTCGGACTGGAGGAAGAGCGGCTGGATGTAGATGATCGAGTCTTTGATCGGCAGCACCAGCATGTTGCCGAGCAGCACGCTGCTGCCGCGCTGGTTCCACAGCGAGAGCTGCGGCGAGATCGCCGCGTCCTGGTTGATGCGGGCGCTGACCTGCTCGGGTCCGAGGATCACGCGTTCCTTGGGGAACAGGTAGACGGTCCGCTCCCCGTAGTTTGCCGGGTCGCTCGAGACGGCCATCCAGCCGATCATGTTGTCGCGGTTGCGCGGCACGTAGGGCTGCATCAGGTAGAAGTGCTCCTCGGTGGCGCCGGGAAGCTTGAGCAGCACGAAGAACGGGTGCATCGTGGTGCCCTGACGCACGCCCGGGATCTCCCACTGGTCCTCTTTGTTGTAGAAGACGGTCACGTCGGTCATGTGGTAGGTCCGGTAGATCTCGGCCTGGGCGGCGAACATGCCTGTCGGATAGCGCAGGTGCGGCTTGAGCGCCTCCGGCATCTTGTCCAGATCGGTGATCAGCGAGGGGAAGATGTCGCGCCACGCCTGGAGGACCGGGTCTTTGGGGTCGTAGGCGTAGAAGGTCGTCTCGCCGGTGAAGGCATCGACGGTGACCTTGACCGAGTTGCGCAGGTAGTTCTCGCCCCCGCCGGGCAGGCGCTCGGAGTACGGGAACATGTTCGAGTCCGTGTACGCGTCGACGACCCACACGAGACGCCCCTGCGTAAGCACCGGATAGGGGTCGTCTTCGTAGCGCAGCCAGGGGGCGAGCTCCTCGAGGCGGCTCGTCAGATCGCGGCGCAGCAGCACGCGGCTCTCGGGCCGGACGTACTCCGAGAACAGCACCTGGCTCGAGCTCAGACGCAGCGCCCACGCGATGCGACGGAACAGCGACCCGATCTCGACGCCGCCCGCGCCCTTGTACTCGTAGGTGGCGTTCTTCTCGCCCGCCGGATAGTCGAACTCCTTGATGCCGGTATCGACGATCACGTAGTCGCGGGTGTCCTCGCCAAAGTAGAGACGGGGCTCTTTGATGGCCAGATCGGTGTTGGCCGACTCGGTCGACACGTCGCTCGAGATGCGCGGCGGCACGTCTCCGATGAGGAACTTGGGCAGGCCGCGCGGGTCGCTCTCGGACACGGGGCTCATGACGATGCCAAAGCCGTGCGTGTACACGAGGTGCCGGTTCACCCAGGTCTGCGCCTGGTCGGGCAGGCCGGACGAGTTCATCTCGCGCGCCGAGATCAGCACCTGCCGCTTCGCCCCGTCGATGGTGTAGCGGTCCACGTCGACGTCGGCGAAGTCGTAGTAGGGCCGGATGGACTGGAGCTGCGAGAAGCCCGTCTGGGCGACCACAGGGTCCCACAACCGGACGTTGGACAGCGTCTGCCGGTCGTTGATGATGTCGGCGGCCTTGAGGTTCTCGGTGGCCGGGAACGCCCGCCCCTCGACGGCGGTGAGGTCGTAGGCCTGCCGCGTCATCACGATGTTGCGCTTGATGTAGGGCGCTTCGAGCGCCGCCTCGTTGGGCGTCACGACGAATCGCTGCACGAGGCCCGGCCAGACGCCGCCGATCAGGATCGCCGCTCCCACCCACACCCCGATCGCGATGGCCGGCAGACGCCAGCCCCGGTACCGGATGTTGAAGAGCAGCAACAGGGCTATACCGATCGAGATGAAGATCAGGATGCGGTACGCGGGGAGCTGCGCGTGCACGTCGGTGTACGAGGCGCCGAGGACCTGCCCGCGCGGCGAGAGGTCGAGCATCCACACGTCGATCCAGTACGCGTACGCGCGCGAGGCCACCAGCGCCGCCAGCAGCACCGACAGGTGCGCCTTGACGTGCGGTGCGAAGCCCTTGAGCTTGGCCCACGGCTGGATGGCGCCGTCGACGAGGTGCACGAGCAGCGTCAGGATCGTCACGAGCACGAGGATGCCGGTGAGCCAGCCCGAGAGGATCTGCTGCGCCGGCAGCGAGAAGACCCAGAACCCGACGTCGCGTCCGAACTGC
>CAZCRB010000005.1:0-31115 GCA_964500985.1 uncultured Eubacteriales bacterium | reverse complement strand
TCTGCTGCGCCGGCAGCGAGAAGACCCAGAACCCGACGTCGCGTCCGAACTGCGGGTCGTTGTAGCCGAACTTCTCGCCGGTCAGCGCGAGACGCAGGGGCACCCACTGCTGCGACATCGACAGCGCGTCGAAGAAGGCGAGCACCAGCGCGCCGAGCAGGATCGCCTTGTCCAGAACCGGTCCGAGGCCCACGCGGAACCGCATCACGATCTCCTGGACCTGCGGCGGCATCGCCTCGGGAAGCCCGATCGGGACCGCTCGCGGCGCCAGCCTGCGCGCCACGAACATGTTGCCGTAGAGCAGCGCGAAGCTCACGACGAAGAAGATCGCGAAGATGGTCAGCTGCGAGACGATCCGCGTGACGAACACGCTCTGCTGCCCGAGATCGACGTACCACAGGTAGTCGGTCCACACGCGGGCGAGCCACCCGAGGAACGGGATGACCACGAAGAAGATCGCGGCGGCGATACCGACGAGGAGCGCGAGACGATTGGGACGCTTGGCGGCCATGGTTCTCCCTGCGACTGCGGGTCTACGGTAGGTGTGTTCCCACCGCTGTCACTCGAGGAAGTCTTCTACCTCGATATTGAGCAGCTGCGGATCGACACAGCCGCGGATGGCGACGTCCGGCGCGTTCATCAGATCGATGTCGGCCGGCTCGATCATGTCGCCGGCCGGCGACGCGATGATGCGGACGACGGGACGCAGCGGGTCCGTGTCGCTCGGACGCAGCACGATGCCGATCTCCCCGGCGGTGAGCCGCACGACCGAGCGCGGCGGATAGACGCCCATGAGCCGGATGAACTGGCGTACGAGCACCGGGTCGAGCGAGCTGCCGCCGCTCTTGGCGAGCAGCGCCATCGCCTCGTCCTGCACGCGCGCGGCGGAGTAGCTGCGCCGCGACGTCATCGCGTCGTAGCTGTCGGCGACGGCGACGATCCGGCTGGCGAGATGCTGCTTTCGCGCGGGGGTCCGCGTGGGATAGCCCTGGCCGTCGAAGCGCATGTGGTGCTCGAGGACGGTGACGACGGCGGACTTGTCGACGCCGGGCAGCAGCGAGATCATCTCGCTTCCGTGGACGGGATGCAGGCGCACCTCGGCCCACTCCTCGGGGTTGAGCGCTCCCGGCTTGTTCAGCACGTCGAGGTCGACGCTGAGCTTGCCGATGTCGTGCAGCAGCGCGCCGACACCGAGCGACGAGAGGAACCGGTAGTCGTGCGTGATGGTCGAGCCGAGCGCGAGCGAGAGAATCGCGACGTTGGCCGAGTGATAGAAGGTGTACTCGTCGTAGTTGCGCAGACCGGTCAGCTGCAGCATCGCGTAGCGGTTGCCCAACACGTTGTCGACGAGCGAGCGAACGACGCCCTTCACCTTCGATGACGAGACGTGCCGGTTGACCTTCATGAGCCGGTCGATCTCGCGCAGCAGCGAGACCGCGCCGCCGTAGGAGGCCTTGGCGTCCTCTTCTCCCAGCTCGCCGCTTTGTCCGATCCGTTCCACGACCCGGACCGCACCGATGTCGATGTGGGTGAGGCCGTGCTGCTTGACGATGGCGGCGATGCCCCCGGCAGCGTCGATCGTCGCCGCATCGGCGGCAAGCACCTCCATCGCCTTTTCCATCTCGTCGGTGGTGACGCCCCGCCGAATCGAGACCGAGCCGACGCCGATCGAGTTCATGTCACGGACCAGCTGGTCGAACTGGACGCTCTCCTCGGTCAGGAGCTGCTCTCCGAGCAGGATCTCGCCCTCGAAGAACGAGAGGTGCACGTCGACACCCTCGGCATGATAGGCGCCGACCGCATCCATCAGCGCGAGCACGCCCTCGCCGACCGCCGGGTGGTCCATCGGGTAGAACCGCGCGGCGCGGCGCACGGCGTAGAGTCGCGTGAGGATGTCTCGGGCGCGGCGCATCTGGGCCTGCGAGTAGCGAGCCGAGACCCGGCCCGCTGAGCCGTCCTCGGCGGAGCCGGCTTGCGCGACTTCGGCTTCCGACATCAGGGCGGCCCGCTCGTCGCTCTCGGTGGATGCGAGGCCGTTGGCGCTCTCGGCGGACGCGAGCTCGTCGGCGTACTCGAACTGCTCGTCGGTCACGATGCACCCCCCGCGGCTGCGGCGTGTATGCGCCCGATGGCGGCCTCCGAGGCCGCGCGAAGCTCGCGGACGCGCGCGGCGCCGATGATCGCCCGCTTCCCGGCCAGCCCCTCGAGCGTGGGAAGCGCCTCGGTGGCGCCAAGGCGTCCGAGCGCCTCGATCGCCTCGACACGCGGACCCGTGTCGCGGTTGCCCCGGCCCTCACCGCGGGCGACCCGCTCGAGCTCCGGGACGGCGCCCCGGACGCCGGCGGTTCCCAGGTAGCGAGCCGCGAGCTGCACGTTCTGCGCGTCTTCATCGCTCAACGACGAGATGAGCATCTGGTGCGCGAGCCGGTCCTGTATCCCGGACAGGGCCCGGATGGTCTCTCGTCTGACACGCGGCTCCGCATGGCGGATGGTGCGCTCGAAGTAGTGCAGCACCGCCGAGGAGTGCGTCGAGCCCAGGATGCTGACCACGTTGCGCGCCACGTACCAGCGCGGGTCGGTCACGTGCGCGCCAAGCTCGGTGATGTAGTCGGGAGCCATCTGCGAGAGCAGGTCGACGAGTGACTTGCGCACCGCCATGTCCGGCTCGTCGGCGAGCTGTTCGAGCAGCGGCTCGATCGCGAGCGAACCCATGGCGTCGAGCAGGCGGTGCGCTGCGTCGTGCTCGGTGCTGCCCGGCTTGTAGAGGCGCAGCGCGTGCGCGAGCGTGCGGATGTCGCCCGGTTTGGTGAAGCGGCCCACCGCGCGCTCGAGACGTCGCCGCTGTTCGTGGGAGAGCTCGGGGTTCTTCGACGCGGCCTGCAACGCGTCGGCCGCGTCCGCGGCGATGTCGAGCTCGCCGCGCTCGATGATCAGGTCGAGAGAGTCCTCAAGCATCGCCATCGTCGAGGCGAACTGCTGGTCGCGCGAGTCGAGCGTGGCCAACGAGACGAGCGCCATGATGACGTCGCCGTCGGTCAGCCCGCGCCGGGCCTCGTCTTGCAGCGCGCGCAGGGCCGGGTCGTCGGCGGTCTCGACGACCGTCTGGGGCGCGGGCGCCAGGTCCATGAGCTTGAAGATCGCGTCCACGGGGCGATCCGAGGCGGTCGACGCCGAGCCGCGTTCGCGAACGGTCAGACGGCTCGGGGACGCCATCTCGAGCACCTCGCCGGCGACCTCCTCGCTGATACCCGCGCCGAGCATCGCGGCGCCGGCGGCGGCCACGACCTCGTCTCGTTCCGCGATCGAGATCAGCGCGAGGTTGCGGATCGCGCGTGCGAGACCCTCGCGCGAGATGTCCGCCATGTCGAGGTCCTCGACCAACATGCGGCAGACCGCGTCCATGTCCATCTGGCGAACCACCGAGGCGAGGGCCTCGTTGGTGCGCGCCTCCGGCAAGATCTCGTCGACGAGTAGCGCCCGGCGCAGGCCCGGGTCGAGCTGCTGAAACGCCTCCCCCAGCGACTGCAGCAGCGCATGGCGGCCGTCCTCGCCGCCCGCCTCGTAGGCGATCTCGGCGAGCTCGGCGAAGCGGTCGCCGGTCTGGAGCAGGTCGCGTAGGTCCCCGCTTCCCGAGAACGTCTCGGTCAGGTAGTCCGACACGGCCGACGGGTCGCCGAGGAACCGGGCCACCGTGATCTGATCGCGGGGGCGGCCGCCGTACGCGGCCGCGATGAGTGAATCGATCTCGGAGCGGGCCATCGGCGGCGCCGTCGCCACATCCGACTCGATACCGGCGAGCGTGGCTGCGTCGACGATGGCGACGTGAGCCTCGGTCACGGTGACCGTTCCCACGCCGAGCTCCCACAGCCTGCTCTCGAAGCCGCCGGCGGCCTCGATCTCGTCAGGGGCGTACTTCAGGACCGTCAGGAAGGCGATGATGTCGCGCGCCTCGGTCCCGGCGTGGAACCGAACGTCGGCGAGCCGGCGCGTGTACAGGTCGTAGGCGAACGACTCGTACGCCGGTTGCCCGGCGAACACCGGGATCTCGTGATAGAACAGGCCCTGCTTGGCCACCGTGAGACGCAGCTCGGAGCGTTCGCGCAGCGCCTCACGCAGCACCGAGACGGCGTCGTTGGCGGTATCGCGCGGGATCGTGCTGGAAGGCGGGTACAAGGCGACGGCCTTGTTGGCGACCACGAGCGCCTTTACGAAGCGCTCGATCACCACCGGCACTTTGGGCGCGTCGCGCTTGGCTGACACCCGGCATCCTCCTCGTGAAAATCCCCCTGGGCCGGTCGCGTTCACCAGCGCGTCCATTATACGGTTGTCCGGCCACAAGACGAGCGATAGACGGCGAACGGCGTGCGCTACGATGAGCACATGGAACCGAACGCCGACAGCACCCCTCCCCCCACCGCGCCGCAGGCCGAGCGAATCGTGCTCGCTTCGCAGTCGCCGCGCCGGCGCCGCCTGCTCGAGTGGCTCGGCCTGCCCTTCGTCAGCGATGCCGTCGACACGCCCGAGGACCTCGACTCGCCGCTGGCGAGCGACCCCTCGGCACTAGCCGCCGCACTCGCGGTCGAGAAGGCCGAGGCCGCCCGCGACGAGGGGCTGGCCCACAACGCGCTGGTGATGTGCTTCGACACGATCGTGGTGCACGACGACGCAGTGCTCGGCAAGCCGCGCGACGTGCCCGATGCCTGGCGGATGCTGCGCTCGCTTTCGGGCAAGACCCACCAAGTGGTCACCGGCGTGGCGCTTCTCTGCCCGGACGAGGAGCTGCCCCGCGTGTTCTCGGTGGTCACCGACGTGCAGATGCACGAGCTCTCGGACTGCCAGATCGAGGCATGGATGGCCATGGGCACGTTCCTCGGCTGCGCCGGCGCCTACAACATCGAGGCCCAGGTCGCCGCCGTGACCGAGGACGAGTGCTACCAGAACGTGGCCGGCCTGCCGCTGTGCCACGTGTACGCGGCGCTGCGCGACCTGCCCGAAGGCTGCGTGCCGGGTGTGCCCGTCTCGCCGGTCGTGCCCTGCGACATGGCGCTTTCGCGCTCGTGCCGTCTCGGCCCCGGGCTCGTGGGCGGACGCTAGTCCCGCGTCGCGACGAGCAGGACGCTCTCGTCCGCGTCGGTCAGGGCGTGCCCGTCGTGGCCGCCGAACGCCTGCACCCCGACAAAGCCCACCGCCTCGAGCTCCGGGGTCAGCAACGTGACCGGCAGCGCCGTGTGGGCCGAGCGCCGTCCGGCGACGTCCCACTCTCCCTGCGCGTCGCGCACGAGCGTGACGAAGTCGAAGTCGAGGAACTCGCCGCCCTCCGGGTAGTCGATCACGCGCACGAACACCTTGGTCGAGCCGTCGGCGCCGTCCACGATCTTGGGTGCGATCACGCGTGGCTGCTTCGCGAGCAGGCGCGCGTGGTTGAGCAGGTGCAGCACGAGAACCCCGCCCGGGACGACCACGGAGGCGAAGTCCGCGAGCGCCTCGGAGAGCCCCCTGCGCCCGGCCACGTGCGGCAGCGCGTTACCGGTGCAGATCAGCGCATCGGCAGGCGCGAGTCCCAGGGAGGCCAGCTCGCCAAACCCGCCGCGCACGATCTCGAGCGAACCCCCGCCCGCCGCGATGTCGGCGGCGAACCGCTCGGCGTTGGCGCGGGCCTGTGCGAGCATCGAGTCATCGGGGTCCACCGCGACGACCTCAAGGCCCCACGAGGCGAACATGATCGAGTGGCGCGCGCTCCCGGCACCGACATCGATGACGCGCCTCACGCCGGCCCGCTCGAAGAGGTCGCGGAAGAACGGTCCCTCGTTGCCGAGACGCTTCTCCCAGTTCACGAACTCGTCGTAGTCGCTCTGCGGTGCGGTCTTCTCGGCAGTCATGGGGGCCTCGGTTCAGGAGAGCGGCTCGTCGAACACGGGCGGCGGGGCGGGGGCGGACGCACCCTCGGGCAGCAGGGGCTCGTCGAGCCGGAAGATGCGAGCGGCGTTGCCGCGCATGATCAGGTCGCGGTGCGCGTCGGGCAGCCCCATCTCCTCGAGCGTGCGCTCCTGCATCCAGCGGATCCACCGGCGGTAGGGCGCGGTGGTGTTCGAGTCGGTGCCGAACAAGATCCGCTCGGGGCCCATCGCGGTCAGACACCGCTCGAAGACGTCGGCGAGCGTGAGGCGCGGCACGTAGATGTCGAGCCAGTTGTTGGTGCCGCTGCTGTCGACGCACACGTTCTTGCACTGGTACGAGAGGCGAAGCACGCTGTCGAGCCACCCGGCCCCGAAGTGCGCGATGACGAAGGTGATCCCGGGGAAGTCCCGGGCGACCGGCGAGAGGTCGACGGGGTCGGCGAAGCGCAGGTCCGCCGTGGGGTCCACGGAGACGCCGTAGTGGATGATGATGTTGGCGCCCAGCTCGTCGGCCTTCTCGAAGAAGGGGCGGCAGGCCGGGTCGGAGAGCGAGAAGCTCCGGTTGACGGGCAGCAGCTTCACGCCCCGAAAGCCCGCGGCCATCTCGCGCTCGAGAAGCGCCGGCGCCCCGGGGTCGCGCGGGTCGAGGTTGCACAGCGCGTGCACGTGCCCCTTCGCCGCCACGAGGAAGTCGCGCGTCCACTGGTTGTCGGGCGCGACCGACACGACGAGGGCCTTGGCCACGTCGGCGGCGCGCAGCCGCTCGGCGTACCAGCACGCCGTCTCTTGGGGGCTCATCTCGGGGAGCACGTCGTTGCGCCTGCCGAACTGGCGGCGCTTGAGCGCGTCGCGGAACCGCGCGCCCTGCTCGGGCGGAAGCGTGTCGACCCACTCCTGGAGCAGCCCGACGGTGAACAGGTGCACGTGCGCGTCGATCGCCTCGCCGGGCCGCGTGGGACCGGCGGTGTCGATCTCCCAGCTCACAGCGTGCTCCCGGCGTCAGGGTCCTGAACGGTCTCGCGCGAACCCGGTTCCGGCTGCGGCATCGGCGCGGGTCCGGGGGTGGCCGCGGGGCTGACGGGGATGACCGCGGTCGCGATCGCGTACAGGATCACCGGCGTGAAGAACCAGGAAGCGAAGGCGAACAGCACCGCGGCGACCCGAAACCACGTCGGGTCGATGCCAAAGTACTCGCCCATGCCGCCAAAGACGCCGGAGATCATCCGGTTGGTGCGCGAGCGGTACAGGCGTCTGCCCTGCACCGATATGGTCGCGCCTCGCCGCGTGGCGACCAGCAGCAGCACCCCGATCGCGATGATCGTCAGCGGCCACGCGATGCGTCCGATGAACCCGACGATCGCCTGCACCGGGGCGAACAGGGGCCCGAGCACGGTGCTCAGCAGGAGCCACACCCCGCCCACGATGAGCCCGACGGCGAGGATGACGCTCCACTCGTTACGGCGTTCCTTCACGGTACGGCCTCCTAGTAGCGGTCGAGGGTGAACGAGGCGAGTCCGGACTCGAGCCGGATGACCCACACCGGCTTGTCGGCGTCCTTCGCATCGGCGAAACCGGCGGTCTCCCACACGCCAGAGGAAAGCTTGTTGGCGCCCTCGATGCTCACGCCGGACAGCCCGCTGCTCGATTCGACCCGGAACTCAGCGTCTTGCGGCACCGCCAGGTCGATCGTGGACAGTCCCGCCTTGATCAGGACCGAGGACTCGCCTTGTCCCATGACGGGGTCGCCCAGCTTGACGTCGCACGTCGCGAAGCCGGGCTTGAGCTGCAGCGTGGAGACCTCCACGTCCGACAGGTCGGCCTCGAGCGTCGCCGCCCCGGTCTGCACCTCCACGTCCCATTTCACCGCGTCGGACAGCTGTGCGTCGAGCTCGCCGCCGGGCGCCCCCGGGATCACGACGACCCCATCGGCCTCACCGAGCGACAGTGTGACGTCCGCGTCGGAGCCGCTGCGCGTGACCGAGAACTCCGGCGTCCCCCACGGCGACGTTCCTTGTGCCTCGATGAGCTGCGACCCGCTGCCGAGCGTGGTGCGCGCGGCGCCGGCCTGCACGAGCAGCGACGCCTCGTCGACGCCGCGGACCGGCTCCGAGATCGAGGCCTTCTCGCCGGTGGTCGCGGCCGTGGTCCACAGGATCGGCCCGCCGCCCGCCGCGGTGGTGGCCAGCGCGTAGATCAGCGCGCCGATCACCACGAGCGAGGCGAGGACCTTGGGCCACTCGGCACCCATGGACTTGCCGAGCAGGTTGAGGCCGATCGAGATGAGCAGCACCGGCCACAGCGACAGGATGGTCCCCACCGTGGTCCAGCTGGCGTACCCGGTCGTCATGGCGAGGAAGACCAGGCCGATGGTGCAGGTCACGAAGCCGTCGAACATGCGGTCGACACTCCAGCCGCGGTGCCCCGGCGTGAACGCCTGGACCAGCCCGGCGATCACGATGACCAGCGGCCACCAGTTCCACCAGGTCAGGCCAGGCAGGAACTGCACGGCGAGCATCACGGCGCCCACCATGATCAGCACCACTCCGGCCGTCGACACGCCCCCGCGCCGGTCCGCAGCGTCGCGCTCCGGCGCGGCGGGCGTCGGCTGCGGTTGCGGCGTCGGCTGTGGCTCCGGTGCGGGCGGGGTCGCCGGAGCCTGCTCGTCCGGACCGCTACTGTTCTGCATCATGCGAGCCCTCCTCCCGATGCGGCGCGGTCACACGGATGCGTGCGATACGTCGACGCCTCATCGTCTGAACAGTGAAGTCGTACCCGTCGCGGACGTGACGCTCCCCGGTCGCGGGGATGTGGCCGAGCTCCGAGAGCAGCCAGCCGGCGACCGTCTCGTACTCGTCCGACTCTTCCACCGGGAGGCCGAGGCCCTCTGCGTCCTCGATAGGCAACCTGCCGTCGAGGACCCAGGAGCCTGCGGACAGCTCGGTGATGTACTTGCGGTCCCGGTCGAACTCGTCGGCGATCTCGCCCACGATCTCTTCGACGATGTCCTCGACGGTGACGAGACCGGCCGTCCCGCCGTACTCGTCGACCACGACGACCGCCTGGTTGCGCTGGGTCTGCATCTCGCTGAGCAGCGGCAGGATGCGCTTGGTCTCCGGCACGAACGACGGCGTCCGCACGTGTTCGACGATCGAAGCGCTGCCCTCGCCCTCGGCGAGCGGGGCCACGAGGTCCTTGAGCAGGGCGATGCCGATGATGCGGTCGCGGTCCTCGTGGAACACCGGCACGCGCGAGAAGCCGGTCGCCTGCATCGTCCCGGCCACCTCGGCCACCGTGGCCGTGTCCTCGACCAGCACCATGTCCACCCGCGGCACCATGACCTCGCGCGCGACCGTGTCCCCGAGCTCGAAGATCTCGTGGATCATGCGCTTCTCCTCGTCGAGCAGCGAGCCCTGCTCGGTCACCAGAAGCTTGATCTCCTCTTCCGAGACGCCGGGCCGGCCACTGCCGGGCTTCATCCCAAAGAGCCGCGCCACCGTCGAGGTCGAGACCCCGAGCAGCCACACGAGCGGACGGGTGAACGTCGCGACCCAGCGGATGGGCTCCGCCACGCTGACCGCGACCGACTCAGCCCGCGCGAGCCCGATGCGCTTGGGCACGAGCTCCCCAAAGACGAGCGTCAGATAGCTGATCACGAGCGTCACGAGAAAGACCGCGAGTCCCGACGCTATCGAAGCGAGCCACGGCACGCCGAGACCCTCGAACCACAGCTGCACGGGCTTGGCCAGAGAGACTGCCGCGGACGCCGAGGCCAGAAAGCCGACCAGCGTGATCCCGATCTGGATCGTCGCGAGCAGGTCGGTCGGGTCTTCGGTCAGCTCGAGTGCGGTGCGCGCTCCTTTCGAGCCTTCCGCCGCCCGCTTCTTCAACGCCGCGCGCCGCGCGCTGATGAGCGCGATCTCGGCTGCGGCGAAGTATCCGTTGAGCACGATGAGGAGCAGGATCAGCACGACTTGGATCAACGTATTGTTCATGCCACCTACATTACCAGCATCCGCCAGCCAGAAACCCTGTCGCGCTGTGGGGTTAACCCTTCGCTCACACAATCCGATACAACAGGAACAGGGGGCGCGACGCTCCATACGCGCATGCGAAAAGGACACGTCACGGTGGGTGGGACCAGCAGCACGCATAGCCTTGATTCAGCGGTGCGCACGCTCGCGTCCGCGAGCAGGGCCCTGCGCCTCTATCCGGCAACCAGCCCGATTCCGCGCGAGTCGGTCTCATCGGCCCTTGTCGCCCTCGACGAGTTCTTCGAGACGGGCGAGCAGCTTCTCTCCCTCAGCGTGAAACGAGACGGGTTCGCCTGGCGCGGCGAGACGGTCGCCACCGGTGTGACGGGCGTCGGCGAGCTCATCGACGGCCTGCGCGGGCACGGCGTCGCCGAGATCGACTTCGTGCCCGGCGTGTCAGCCGACGAGCTCCTCACGTTTCTCGCGGAGCTGGACCGCAACCCCGACGAGGTTCGGTCAGAAGGCGGGCTCGCCCTGGCTATCACCGCGCGCGGCGTCGACTCCATCCGCGTGACCGACGTCCAGCTGACCGTGGTCGAGCAGGTCGGACCCGCCGACGATCAAGACGTCGACGAGTTCCTGCGCCAGCTCATCAACGATCCCGAGAAGTTGTCCGCGTGGTTCAGCGCCGCCTCGGCGGGCGACCCCCGGGCCTTCGAGGAAGGGCTGATGGAGCTCGTGCGCGTGGCAGGGCCAAGCGGCTACGAGCACCTTCTCGAGTCGCTGTCCTCGGCGTTCACCACCCAGAGTCCGGACGGACGAGACGCGCTGCTCGGACTCTCGATGAAGCCGGGCGCTTCGCGCGACCTGACCAGCGGCATGTTCCGCTTCCTGTCGTCAGGCGATATCGCGATCTCGGTGCTCGAGGGCTCCTACGGGCGCAACATGCTCTCGCTGTCCAACGCGCTGACGACGCTTCCTCTCGAGCAGGTGACCGCCCAGGTCCGGGCCGAGGTCCAGGCGATGCTTCCCGGCACGGGTCACACGGCCAAGGAAGCCGAGTTCCTCGAGCACATGATTGAAGTACGCGAGAGTTCGGCGCCCGAGCCGGCGCTCGTTGATGCGAACGCCACCTACCGGGCGGTCGTCGAGGCCTCGGCGCTCACCGACGAGATGATCGTGCAGGCCCGCGGCGCCGTCACGGGTTCGGCCAGCGTGCTCAACGCGGCGAGCGTGCGCACGATGCTGGCCCTCCTCGACCAGCAGTCGGACTTCGAGCTGTACTGCGCCAGCGCGACCAACCTCGCGGGACTGGTCCCCAAGCTTCTCGAGCAGGGTGACTATGCGCTCGCGAACCGCATCGTCACCGAGATCGCCGGCCGGGAGGCACGCGACTCGAACCCCGAGTGGCCCGATCTCTCGTCGCGACTGCGAGAAGCACTCGCCATCGCCACCGGGCCGGCGTCGATGGCCGCGCTGATGCGGCTTGTGGCCCGCGACCCCGAGGCCGCGATCCCCGCACGGGCGATGGCGCGCTACGCGACCGAGGCCGGTACCAACGCGCTCGTCACGGAGGCCGTCTCGATGAAGGCGGACGGGCTCACCGTCGCCGAGGGACTCATCGGGCGGCGCATCATCGACGCGCTCGTGCAGATCGCTCCCCACGCACAGTGGTTCCAGCTCGGCCCGATCGTTGGCCGGCTGGCCCGCGAAGGCGACCCCCGCACCACCAAGTTGATCGAGTCGCTCATGAGCCGCCCCGACGAGCAGTCCCGGCGCGAGGTGGTCTCGGCGTTGGCGGAGTCCGGCGGACCGGCCGCTCCGCGGGTCCTGGCCGCAGCGCTGCGCGACCCGAGCCCGGAAGTGGCCATCGCCGCGGCGCGCGCGATCGGCAGGTCGGGGCAGCCCGGCTCCGCGGCGCTGCTCGCCGCGCGCCTCGGTGAGATCGACGTGGACGGCTCGGACTTCTTGCTCGGCCGCGAGCTGATCGGCGCTTTGGCCCGCTGTCCGGAGCCGGCAGCCGACGATGCCCTCGGGCACCTCGCCTCACGACGGGCGTTGATCAAGCGGGGCCACTTCGCCGAGGTCCAGGACCTGGTAGGCCAGGCGCAACGGCTGCGCGCGTCGGGCGGGGTGGTCCGATGAGCTCCGCATCCGTGGTCGTCGCGGCTCTCGCGAGCGCCCGCAAGGCCATCCAGCTGTATCCGCCGAGCCACCCGGCGCACGCCGAGGCCCTCGACACCCTGAGCGGCGCGGTCGCAGAGATGACCGCCGGCGGCCAGTTCGTCCTCAACTGGTACCAGGGCCGCCTCTACCACGAGAGCATCGTGATCCCCGACGACCACCCGGGCGCGCGCTCGGTTGCCGAAGCGTTCGAGGACCGCTCGGTCGAATCACTGTCCTTCCTGCCGGGCTTCGAGAACACCGACGCCCTCGGCCTCACCGAGGTGCTGTCACTGCGTCCCTCGCCGTCACTGGATGTCGAAGCGGAGCTCGCCGCACGCGGCGTGACCGCCGTGACGGTCTCGGTGCTCGACGAGCAGGACGAGGAGCGCGAGGAGCGCGACCGCCAGCGGGCCGGCGACCGGGCGATGTACCAGCGGGTCGTCTCGGCGATGCGCAAGGTGCAGGAGCGTCTCGCCAGCGGCGGTGCCGATCTGGGCGATACGCCCCAGCTCGTGAACGGCGTGATGGAGCGGATGCTCGCCGACCCCTCGGCCGTCATGGGACTCGCGACCATACGCGGAGCAGGCGAACACAACCTGTTCCACTCGCTCAACGTGATGATCTACACGCTGGCGCTGGGCCAGAGGCTCGGTCTGCCGGAAGAGGGACTGGCCTCACTCGGCCTCTCGGCGCTGCTGCACGACGTGGGCAAGGGCGCGTTCGTCGCCGATGACCCCGCACAAGCGGAGCCGATGCGCGTGATGCACCCTCAGGTCGGCGCGGAGATCCTGCAGCGGGTCGCGCTCGCCGACCCGGCGCCCATGCTCGTCGCCTACGAGCACCACCTGCACACCGACGGCACGGGATGGCCCGAACAGCCCGCCGACTACATCGCGCACCCCTACAGCCGCATGGTCGCCATCGCGAACCGCTACGAGAACCTGACCAACCCCAACGACGGCTCGGCCGCCCTGACACCGGACCGCGCGGTCGTCCAAGTGCTGCGCGAAGCGGGGACCGTCGTGGACCCGTTCTTCGCGCGGCTGTTCGCCAACGCGCTGGGGGTGTTCCCGGTGGGGTGTCTCGTGCGGCTGTCCGACCAGTCGGTGGGGGTCGTGCGCAGCCCCGGAGAAGACCCGCTCGCCCCCGTGGTGCGCGTGGCATTCGATGCGTCGGGCAACGAGCTCGATGACCCGGCGGAGATCGATCTCGCGCACAGCGACGTGCGGATAGTCGAGGTCATCGATCCCGAGATGCTCGCGGTGTCGGTCTCCGAGAAGCTCTAGCGCCCGCGCGTCACGCCGCGGCTATGCCTCGGACGGCGAGCGACCGATCCGGTGGAGCACGAGCGCGATGAGCGCGAGGCGCCGACCGCGGTCCTGACAGGCTTCGACGAACTCGCCGACCTGAACGCGCAGGGCTGGCGTCGGCTTGTAGCGGATCAGCCCTCCCGCGCACTGCAGGATGTGGCCCTCACAGAGCGCTTCGATCTCCGGCTCGATCTCGTCGACTCGTCGTCCCAGGCGCGACGCGAGGCCGGCGGTGTCGAGCACGGCGTCGGGGTTGCGATGGAAGAACACGAGGATGTCCCACGTCAGCAGGGAGCTGACGTAGTGCTCGACGAACTGTATGACCGTGGGTCCTAAGACGCCCTCAAGGTCGTACAACTAGGTGCCCATCCCTCGCTCTAGACGGCCAGCAACCTCACACGTGCAGGGTGACCGTGCTCCCCCACGATGCTTATCGGCATCAGAAGCAGTATGAGTTTAGCGGTGTTGCCAGCGGTTATGAATATGGTCTTTCGAACGGTCTTCTAGCGCGCTGAACGCGACATACGAACGATAAACGGTCAGATGAACGGTACGGTCGCTGGGAGCCGCCTCTCTCAGGCGGCTCCGCGGTCTCAGCGCTCGAGCGTACGTCTCGTCCTCACAAGGTGCAGATGCGCTGCATGCGGGCGGCCAGGGAATACAGCACCGCCGCGATCATCGCCGGCAGGATCGTCACGAAGAACATGGTTGCCCACACGCCGCTCTCCCAACCGGAGACGACGCCCCAGACCACGATGCCGACGGCGAACGCGGCCAAGATGATCGCCGCGATGTACTCGTAGTACATGCCGACGACGAACACCACGACGAGCAGCGCCGCATAGAACAGAGCGCCCCGCAGCGCCTCGGTGAACGGTGCGCCCTGGTAGGCCCACGCGGCTCCCCACGCCATGAACACCCAGAACAGGCCGCCGATGACGACAAACACCCGCGCGAGTATGCGTTGGACGTTCATGGTGTCGGTTCTGCACGTGCGCGCAAGCAGCTCCATCGTCTGCTCCCTTCTTGGCACAAGCGGCCTTTGACCCATCTTTACCTGCAGGAAGTCATTTCCCGTTCACTATTGAGGCGTACCCCCGCGATCCGAGACCCCGTAGCGCTCGACGAGGCGCCGCTCGGAGCCGACCCCCAGCTCGTCGAGCACGCGCTCCATGGCCTCGACCATGACCGGCGGCCCGGCCACGACGAACGGCCGATCCGCGAGCGCTCCCTGGTGACGCCTGACCATCTCGGCGGTCACGAACCCCCGCTCCCCGTCCCAGTTCGCCGGGGGGTGCTCCAACACCTGCACCACGCGCACGCCGATATCGGACAGCGCGAGGAGCTCGTCCAGGAACGGGACGCAGGAATCGTCGCGGTTGCCGTACACGAGCAGCGCGTCGTCGAAGTGCCGCCCCACGGCGCGCGCTTCTCGCAGGATGCTGCGAACGGGAGTGATGCCGGTCCCGCCCACGAGGAACGTGACGCGCGAGACGTCGGCCGAAAGTCCGAGACGGCCCCCCGCTGCCGATATGCGGACCGTATCGCCGGGAGCCAGTTCGGCGAGAGCGTCTTTGAACGCGGAACCGGACAGCCGTGTCGCGAGCTCTATGCGTGCGTCGTGCGGCGCCGTCGCATGCGAGAACGTCTTGGTCTGCTCGCCTTCGCGCGTGGGCAGGGTCAGCCTGAACCACTGTCCCGCCTTGAAGTCGTAGCCCGGCGGCCGATCGAACGCGACGCTGAGCGCACCCGCGCCGCACGGGGCCAGGCCGATCACGCGTGTCTCGTACGTTGGTTGCATGCGACCCGCCTCCGTTTCCGCCGGTGTGGAAGATACCCTCCAAACGCCCTGCCGCATTCCGTCCCGGGAGTCTCGCCATGTCGGCCTTCCCTCGTCACCTCGTTCACGCGTCCGAGTTCAGAGAGGGGCTGGACTGGATCGGTACCGACGCGCCGCTGCGCCTGGCCGACCTGCGGGGGCGCGCGGTGCTTCTCGACTTCTGGACGTACGGCTGAATCAACTGCATGCACTCGCTCCCCCGTGTGCGGGAGCTCGCAGAACGCTTCTCAGATTCTCTCACCGTGATCGGCGTGCACGCCGGCAAGTTCGCGGGCGAACGCCGCACCGCGCGGATCGCGGCGGCCGCCGACCGGCTGGGGGTCGAGCATGCGATCGTCAACGACCGCCAGTTCCGGGTGTGGCGCGACTACGCGGTCACGTCGTGGCCCACGATCGCGCTCATCGACCCGGAGGGCTACCTCGCGGGGGTGCAGCCCGGGGAGTTCGACGTGGACCAGGTGTCCGAGGCGATCGGAGCGGTACTGGAAGCCGCCCGCGAGCGAGGCTCTCTCGTCCGCGGACCCGATCCGGTGGCTGTCGACATCCCCCGCGGGGGTTCGACACTGCGCTACCCCGGCCGCGTGCTGGTGGACGGAACACGGCTGTGGGTCGCCGACACCGGCCACGGGCGCGTGCTCGAGTGCGCGCTCGACGCCTCCTCAGGGCGCGCCGAGGTGTCGAGGGTGCACGAGGGATTCGCCGAACCGCAAGGGCTCGTGTCCCGCGGTGACTCGCTGTTCGTCGCGGACCGCTCCGATCACAGCGTGTGGGAGCTCTCGCCGCACGGTCGACGCCGTGTGGCGGGAACCGGGCGCCTGGGCGCCTATCGCATCGCCCCGGGCGTGGCCACCCAAGCCGACCTGCGATCGCCGTGGGGGCTGGCACCGTACGCCGATGGCATCGCCGTCGCGATGGCGGGCACGCACCAACTCTGGAAGCTCGATCCCGATACGGGCCGGCTGTCGCTGCTGGCGGGCGCAGGCGGCGAGGATCTGGTCGACGGCCCTGCACCGACTGCGCTCCTGGCACAGCCCACCGGCGTGGCCGCCGCCGGCGATGTTCTGGCCTTCAGCGACGCCGAGTCCTCGGCGGTTCGCACGCTTGGCGACGGCGCGGTCAACACGGTCGTGGGCACCGGGCTGTTCGATTTCGGCGACCGCGACGGCACCGGCGATGAGGTGCTCCTCCAGCACGCCGAGGACCTCGCATGGCACGACGGGGTCCTCGCGGTCACCGACACCTACAACGACCGGCTCAAGCGCATCGACCCGCTCGCGCGCTCGGCCTCGCCGTGGATGCGCGAAGCGGGCGAGGCCGGTGCGCTGTGCGAGCCAGCAGGCGTCTCAAGCGACGGGACCACGCTCGTCGTGGCAGACACGGGCAATCACCGGGTGGTGCTCGTGCGCGGCGACGGCGCTCTCCGGGAGGTGGACTTCACGTGAACATCGAGCTGACGCGCGGCCACGTCCGATACGCGGTCACCGGGCTTGTCGCCGCGGGGGCGATCGTCGCCGTGGCACTGACGGCAGGGTGCGCATCGACACGGACGGCGCTCACCGAGGAGGTCGTCCCACGTAGCGTGGCGGTGACCGGCCCGATCGAGCTGAAGAAGGTCGAAGTCCGCCAGTACAAGGGCAAGGACCTCAGTTCGGTCGACGACTTCCGTGAGAACTCCATCGAGGGCCCCCAGGAGGTCGACCTCGCGACCTACACCCTGAAGGTCGACGGCAAGGTCCTCAAGCCGCTCGAGCTCACGTACGACGAGGTGCTCGCGCGGCAGCGTTACGAGAAGGTGGTGCGCCTCAACTGCGTCGAAGGGTGGAGCGTCGACATACTGTGGGAGGGCGTGTTGCTCAAGGACCTTCTCGAGCAGGCGGGCTACTCGCCGCAGGCCAAGACGCTCATCTTCCGCTGCTACGACGGCTACTCCACGTCGCTTCCGCTCGACTACATCATCGACAACGACATCCTTCTCGCGTTCAAGATGAACGGCATCGAGATGCCCACCGAACGCGGGTTCCCCTTCCAGGTGGTCGCTCAGGACCGCTACGGCTACAAGTGGGCGAAGTGGGTCACGAGCATCGAAGTGAGCGACGACACCGAGTTCCGCGGCTACTGGGAACAGCGGGGCTACGACAACGACGCCAAGCTGCCCGGCGCCAAGTGAGTCACTGGAAGATCGAGCGGATCTGTTCGTAAGTGGTCGGCCAGACCGAGACGGGTCCGCCCAACACGTCGACCGCGCGCGTCTCGCCCACGTGGGCCTGCATCGCGGTGTCGGTCGCGGCGCTGAGCGGGCCGGGTTCCGTCAGCAGGAGCGTGCCCCGCTGCTTGCCGGACGCCACACCGCCGGTGAGCGCGTCGGCGAAGCCGGTGCCCTTGGCTACGGCGATGAACGCCCACGAGTTGGTACCGCCAGTGACGCCGGCCGACGAGATGGTCACCGCCGCCTCGTAGCGGTCCGCACCGCCCCACCGCACCGTGGAGCCGGTCAGGGCACGGATCTCGGACTCGACCTGGGGGCTCACCGACACGGGTCCGCCAGCGATCGCCGCGCTGTCGTATCCGGCCGCCAGCGCCTCGGCGGTGGCCGCGGGCATCCGGTTGGGGAGGACGAGCAGCACGGGGTCGCGGGAGACGAAGGCGAGCGGGCCGAGCGACAGGGCGTCGGGGTAGATGTCCCCACGCGCGATGAGCGCACGGCCCGCGTGACCGGTGATCGCGCGGATGCGCGCCGCGACGTTGGCCGCCACCGCGAACCGGTCGCCGCCGGTGATGCGCTCGACCGCCAGGCCACGGCGCTGCAGGTCTGCGACGACGGCCGGATCGACCGACATCGGACCGCCGCACACGATGACCCTGGTCGCACCGAGGCGCGCGATCTCAGCGGCGATCTGCGGAGGCAGCGATGTCCTGAGCGTGAGCAGAAGCGGTGCATCGAGCGCCCCGGCGAGCCCCGACGCGGTCAGCGCATCCGGGAACTTCTCGCCTGACGCGAGCAAGACCGTCTGGGCCGACGAGAACCCGGACTGCGATGCCAAGACCGCGACGTCGTAGCGATCGCGACCCCCGAGACGCCGTACGGTGGCGCCTCCGCTTGCCCGAACCTGCACGCGCGCGGTGACGGACCCGGCCGACGACAGGGCCGCCGGTGTCATGGAGGTCACACCGGGCACCCGTATGCCGAGGCGCCGCGGACTCGAGGTGAAGTCGGAGCGCACGACCGTCGAGGCGACCTCGCCTGCCTGGCCTTCCGAGTCCACGAGCACCGCGCTCAGCAGCTGCTTGCCCTCCGGGGCCACGAGCGGCCCGTGCGCCCGGACCCATCCGCCGGGTCCCGCACCCCAGCGGTAGTAGACCTGTCCCGGGCCACTGGGCAGCAAGGTCACCTCAACGGGCGCCGTACTCCAGCCCGCGCCGCGGGCCTGCGTCTCGAGCACTATCACGACGCCGGGCTCGGCGACCGGGGCGGCGTCGCACCGCGAGCAGTGGATCGCCTGCACCGAGAGGGCGACGGCGCACGCCAACGACGCCGCGGCGAAGGTACGCCACAGCGCCGAGCGTCTCATCTGGCGCGTCGGTCTCATGGTCCGGTCTCCTCAACGGCGCACAGGGCGGGGGCGCCGAGGTGAGAGGCGTGCTGGTCCTCTCGGGGAGTTCTTCGACATTCGCGGGCCGCGGCTTTACCCGCGCAGCCGCTGAACCGGACCTGATGACCGTTCGTCGCGAGAAACCCGCTACGCGGGCATGATGACGAACAACAGGATGGCGAAGAAGTGGAGCACGCTTCCCGCCAGCACGAAGAAGTGCCAGACGAAGTGGAAGTACGGGATGCGCTTGAAGATGTAGAACGGCGTGCCCGCCGTGTAGGCGAGACCGCCGGCGACGAGCAGCCACAGGGCGGGGGTGGGAAGCGCGGCAGCCAGCGGCTTGATCGCGAAGACGACCATCCAGCCCATGAACAGGTACACGGCAACGGAGAGCCACTGGGGCCGGTAGGCCCAGAACGCCTCCGTAGCGATGCCGATGCCCGCGAGCCCCCAGATGGCCGCGAACAGCCACCAGCCCATGGGACCGGCGAGCGTCACCAGGGTGAACGGGGTGTAGGAACCGGCTATGAGCAGATAGATGCCGGCGTGATCGAGCACCTTGAACACGTGCTTGGCACGCGGGTTCGGAATCGCGTGATACAACGTCGAGGCGGTGTACTCGAGCACGAGCGCGACGCCGAAGACGATGCCGCCGGCCAAGGCCGCGGCACTCCCTGACTGCGCGCCGGCGATCGTCAGCAGCAAGAGGCCGGCGAGCGAGAGTGCGATGCCGACGCCGTGGACGACGCTGTTGGCGATCTCCTCGCCGACCGTGTAGGGACGCGACCGGTGCGCCGCACCGAGGATGCTGGTCAACGTGCTCACTCGGCCTCGACCTCCGCGGGCGCCTCGAACTGCTGCTTGCCGTTGATGTAGAAGCACTCGCCCGGCGGGTCGTTGACGATCACGATCAGGTCGTGCGGATCGATGCCGGGGCTCAGACCAAGACGGCGCGAGATCGCCGTGAACAGCTCGCCCTTCAGCGTCGTGTCACGCCCGGGCAGCATCGAGATCTCGACGATGGTGAGCCGGTCGCTCTTGACCTCGGTCGCGTCGATGTCCTCCTGCGGCGTCTCGATGATTCGCTGGTGGACGCGGTCGTCACCCACGCCGAGGGCCGTGGTGATCCCCTCGCGCACCCCGTGGAGAATGGCGCGCTTGTACGCGGTGGTCTTGCCCGATTGGATGTCGATGCGCACGATGGGCATGGGTATCTCCGTATCGTTCTTGGATCGCGTCTGCGAAGGATGCATACCGTTATACCCGACCTCGCGTATCGAAGGGGAATCCGTTGACCACGGTGAATTCGCGCGTCGTCGTGTCGGGACGCGTTCAGGGAGTCTGGTTCCGAGAGTCGACGAGACGCCAGGCGGCGGCCACCGGGGTCGCGGGCTGGGTCCGCAACCGCGAGGACGGCGACGTCGAGGCGGTGTTCGAGGGGACGCCGGAGGCCGTGGCGGCGATGGTGGTCTGGGCGCACGCCGGGCCGCCCGGTGCGCTCGTCACCGGCGTCGTCGAGACGGCAGGCGAGCCGCAGGGGCTCGTCGGGTTCGAGATCCGCCCGACCGCCTGAAGGGCACCCTACTCTCCGGTGATCTCGGCGGTCTCGACGGCGATCCGCTGCGCCTCGCGCCGATCGGCCTGGCCCTTGACCTGCACCAGGATGACGCCGGCGATGGCGATGGCGCCGCCGACGACGGTCAGGGTCGTGGGCACCTCGCCGAGCCAGATCCAGGCGATGATGGCGGCGTTGACCGGCTGGAAGTTGAGGAAGACGGCCAGCGAGCTGGCGGGCATGCGGCTGAGCGCATAGCTCCACAGCACGTAGGAGATCGCTCCCGGGAAGATGCCGAGGAACAGCACCGAAAGCGTCGCGCTGGTCGTCGCGGTCGGGAACTGCTCGATGAGCCCGGGCGCGAAGACGAGCATCGGGATCGTGCCGGCCCAGATGGCATACGAGGTGAACTCGAGCCCTGAGTAGCGCCGCAACGGCCGCTTCGAGACCACCATGTACAGCGAGGTGCACACGGCGGCGAGCAGGATCAGCAGTGCACCCACGTTGAACGTGAGCGCCCCTTCGGCGCTGATCGAGATGAGCGCCACGCCCGCGAACGACACGAACACGCCGGTCCAGCCCAGAGGGGACAGGCGCTCCCCGAGGGTCACAGTCGACAGCAGCGCCGTGAAGACCGGGCTCGACGAGATGATCAGCGCCGCGGCCGCGGCCATGACGGTCTGCTCGCCGAAGTTCAGGGCCACGTGATACACCGTGATGCCGAGGAACCCGGCGAGCGCGATCACCGGCAGGTCCTCGCGGGCGGGCAGGCGCATGCGCGAGAACGCCGCATAGATGCCGAGCGCCACCGAAGCGGTCCCAAAGCGCAACAGCGCCACCTGGCCCGGGCCGTAGCTCTCAAGACCTGCACGAATGCCCGCGAAGGCCGCCGCCCACAGCAGCAAGGCCACGATGATTGCAGCCCAGGTCTTGGGATCGCGACGCCAATCGGTCATGTGGTGCAGGCCTCCTCGTCGGCTCGGGCAGACCGCCAGCATAGCGCGTCGGCAACGCAAGGGCCGCCCCGAGATTCGGGACGGCCCAGTTCAGGCGCTATGGGTGTGCGGCTACGCCGGCGGCGCGGGGGGCGCTGGCGGCTGCGTGTCCGCGGGGGCCTGGGGCGCCGCAGGGGGCGCGACGGGCGGCGCCGGCGGGGCCACAGGCGCGGGCGGCGCCGGGACCGGTGCGGGAGCCGGGGCCGGCTCGGCGGGCGGCGCGTAGACCGGGGCAGCGGGGGCGACCGGGGCTGCCGGGGGCGCGTACGTCGGTGCGGCAGGCGGTGCGTAGCCCGACGACGGCGGGTACGACGGAGCGGCGACCTTCTTCAGCGCCGGCCAATCGCCAAAAGCGAGGATGAAGATGACGATGATCGAGCCGACGTACGGGATGAGGTTCAGCAGCGTCATCCAGCCGCTGTAGCCCGCGCGCTTGAAGATGCGATAGAAGAGCCACAAGTAGAGCACCGCGATGAGCACGACGAAGAACGCGATGCATGCGAAGTAGGCTCCAAGCGCTCCGAGGATCTGTCCCTCGTCGGCGCCGTAGCCGTAGCCGTACGGGTTCATGCAGCTCTCCCCTCTCGTCAGACATCCACCGGACGGGCGTCGAGTGGATCCGCGTGCGTCTTTCCCCTCACGTTACTACCCCTGCACGAAGCCTACTCCAATCGCAGCCGGCTCGCCCCAACCGCCAGTGTCACGGCCGCGAATCCGAGCAGCACCACCACGGGCACGATCACGGCTTCGAGCCCCATCCCGCGCGCGACCACGTCCTTGAGCGCCGCCATCGCCCACCCGGTGGGCGTGAACCGCGCGATCGTCTGCATCGCTGGCGAGGTGATCTCGACGGGCCAGTAGCAGCCGCCGAGCATCGCCAGGCCCGTGGCCAGCACCGGCGTCAGTGCCGACATCTGGCTGCGCGTGCGCACGAGCGCCGAGACCATCACGCCCAGACCCGTGGCGGCAAGCACGAGCGCGAGCAGCACCGCTCCGACCGCGACCGGGTCGCTCCCCCAGGGCACCTTGAAGACCGCCGCGCCGAACCCCACGAGCATCGCGGCCTCGAAAGCGGCGACGATCGCGACCCCGGCGACCTTGCCCGAGATGATCTGGATCCGGGTCAGGGGCGCGGCCAGGATGCGGCGCAACGTCCCGAGCTCGCGGTCCTCGAGAACCCCGCCCGCAGAGCCGAGTGCCGTCATGAACACGAAGAACACCGTGAAGCCGAGCGAATACTGCGTGTTGGCCGGCGCCTCGAGCTCCGCGGCCCTCGAGCCGCTGAGCTGGACCGTGACCGCCTTGACGGTCACCGGGGGCTCGATGCCGGCGGCCGTCGCGAACGAGCGGCCGAACTCCGGCCGGCTCGAGAGCACCGGCGGCTGGCCGCGCCAGAGCACGTCTTCCACCGCGCGCGCCGCCACCGCGTCCGCGGCCACGGCGTCCGCTGCGCCGCCAACGACCTCGAGGGCCGCCTGCGCGCGCTGGGACGCCGGGTCGCGCACGGTCTCGACCGCGGCGGTCCGGCTCGCCTCGATGGCGGCGCCGAACCCTCGGGGTATCACGAGCGACACGGCGGCATCCCCGTCGCGCACGAGCCTGCGCGCCTCGGCGGCGCTCACCGGCTTGACCTCGAAGGCGGGCGCGTCGGCCACGATGGCCACCAGGGCCTTGGAGTAGACGCTGGCATCCTGGTCCGCGACGGGGATCTCGAGCGGCCGCTCGGCACCCTGAGAGCCGAACGCCGTGCCGAACACCCACGTGAGCAGCAGCGGCAGGACGATCACGCTGACGAGCTCCGTACGGTCGCGGAACAGCTCGCGCAGGTTCAGCGAGGCGATGGCGAGGACCCGTCTCACGAGCGCCTCCCCGTCATCCACGCGCCGACTGCGAAGAACGCGAGCGCGAACCCCAGCAAGGCGGCCACGGGCCCGAGGACGCCGGCCACGCCCGCACCTTCGAGCTGGACGCGCTGCCACCCCTCCATGGTCCACCCGACGACCGAGAAGTAGCGGATGGGCTGCAACCACGTCGGCAGCACCGCGATGGTGAAGAACGCGCCGCCGATCAGGGCCTGGATCTGGATGACGAGCGGCCCCAGGCCACCGGCGCCGCGCTCGGTACGCGCCAGCGACGCGATCAGCACGGCCAGACCCGTGACCGCCAGCATCTCCGCCGCCGCGACGAGGAAGATGGCCGCGACGTCGGCGCCCCACCGCACCCCAAAGACGAACCGCGTGAACGAGTAGAGCACGCAGAACTGGAGCATCCCCAGCACGAAGATACCGAGCATCTTGCCCGCGGTCACCGACATGGCGCCCGTCGGCGTCGAGAGGAGCCGCGACAGAGTCTGCTCCCGCCGTTCTTTGATCGTCGAGAACGCGCCGAACATCGCGCCGAACATCAGGAACATCGACGTCATCGAAAGCCCGAAGAAGTCGAGCGCCTTGAGCTCGATGTCGGGCGCCGCCTGGACGTCTTTGACCTCGACCGAGTCCAGCGAGCCGGCGGCGGTCGCGCGCGTGACGGCGACCGCCTGTGCGCGTGCAACGGTCCCCGGGTCATCGAACGTACCGCTCGCGGCCTGCTCGGCACCCACCTTGAGAACGGTCTGCACCGCGACGGATGCCGCGGCGTACTGGGCGGCGACCGAGCGGATCACGCTCAACGCGATGCCTGCGGAGGTCTGCTGCCCCGGGTCTTGGTAGACGACCAACTGCGCCGGCTCGGCGGCGGTCACCTTCTTGGTGAAGTCCGCCGGTATCACGAGAGCCGCCGCCACGTCGCCCGCGGCCACATCGCGCTTGGCTGCCTCGGCATCGGTCGCAACCTGCACGTCGAAGAGCTTCTTGAGGCGCGCGTTGGTCGTGAGCACGTCGGTGAGCTCGTCGCCGAGGTCGGTCGTGACGCCCCTGCTGGAAGTCGGCGGCTCCCCCGGCGCGGGCATCGTCACGCCGGCATCGAGATCGACCACCGTGAGCTTGAGTCGGATGTCGCCGCCCTCGGTGCCCCCCAGCGCGGAGCCGAGGATCAGTATCAGCACGACCGGCATGCCGATGAGGATGCCGAGCGCGGCGATGTCGCGCGCCCACACGCGGATGTCCTTGCTCGCGATCGCGAACACCTTGCGCACGGTCAGTCCCTCAGCCCGCGGCCGGTAAGGTGCAGGAAGACCGATTCGAGGTCCGGCTCGACCACCTCGAGCGAGCGCACAGACGCGCCCACGCCCGTGACGGCCTCGACGATCCCGGCCAGCGCGCGGCCCGCATCAGGAGTGAGCGCTTCGACGATGACGCCGCGCGCCTCGGCCTTCGAGACGTCCGGCAACGCGCCGATCGCAACCGCGGCCGCGGCGGCCAGCGGCGAGACCGCCTGGTCCCGATTCTCGTCGGGCTGCTCGGCCTGAGCGGGCGGAGTGGAAGCCGCCGCCTCCTCCTCGACGAGCGAACCGCCGAGGGTCACCCGCACGACGTCCTCGTCACCGACGAGAGCGCGCAGCTCGTCGAGCGTGCCGCACGCTATCACCCGCCCGTGGTCGACGATGGCGATCCGGTCGCACAACGCCTCGACCTCCTCCATGTAGTGCGAGGTGTAGAGCACCGTCATGCCCGCACGGTTGAGCTCGCGCACGGTGTCGAGGATGTGGTTGCGGCTCTGCGGATCGATGCCGACCGTCGGCTCGTCCATGAGCAGCACGCGCGGACGGTGCAGCACGCCCGCCGCGATGTTGATGCGCCGCTTCATGCCCCCCGAGAACGTCTCGACGCGCTTCTTGGCCTTGTCTTCGAGCCCGGCCAGGGCCAGCCCGTCGTCCACCGCGGCGTCGAGCTGCTTGCCGCCCATGCCATACATCCGGCCCCAGAACTTCAGGTTCTCGCGCGCGGTGAGCGTCGGGTACAGCGCGATCTCCTGCGGCACGACACCGAGCTCGGCCCGAACGGCGAGCGAGTCTTTGCGCACCGACTTCCCGGCCACGACCACGTCCCCGTCGTCGGGGGCAAGAAGGCCCGAGATCATCGAGATGGTTGTGGTCTTGCCCGCCCCGTTGGGGCCGAGCAGCCCAAAGATCTCGCCCTCGGCGATCGAGAAGCTCACTCCGTCCACGGCGGCGACGTCGCCGAAGCGCTTCTTCAGCGCCTCGACCCGCACCACCACGTCGCGCTCGCCCGAGGGTGCGCAGGCGATCGGGCCGCTCGCGGGCCGCGTCAGGGTCTCCTCGGTCATGCGGTCTCCTTGGCCTTGACCATCGCGTCGAGCAACGAGAACAGGGCGTCTCGGCACGGCCCCAGGTAGTCCGGGGCCGCCTCGAGGATGTCGGGGGCGGTCATGACGTAGCGACCGCCGTCGAGCTCGTCGGCGCACTCGAGCGTCATCGTGTGCACGGAGTCCTGCGTCCACTCAAGGTGGAACTGGAGCCCGACGATGCGCCCGCCAAGGGCCGAGAACGCCTGGTTAGCGCAGGCTTCGCTGGACAGGGCGCTGAGCATGCTGTCCGGCAGGTCGAACGTGTCGCCATGCCAGTGCCCCACCACGAGCGCCTCCGGGAACCCGGCGAAGACCGGGTCGACCGCGCCGTGCTCGGTCAGGCGGACGGGATACCAGCCGATCTCGCGCTCGTGGTTGCGGTGGACGCGCGCGCCGATGACGTCGGCGATGATCTGTGCGCCCAGACAAACACCGAGCACGAGGTGCCCCGCCTCGACCGCACTGGCGACGAACCGCTTCTCGGCCGTCAGCCACGGGTGCTTGTCGTCGTCGAGAGCGCCCATCGGCCCGCCCATGACCACGAGCATGTCGGTCGCGAACAGCGGCGGGAACGCGTCGGCAAGCGCCAGACCGCGGGTCATCGAGTGCCCGCGCTCGAGCGCCCACTCGGCGATCGTACCGGGACCCTCGAACGGCACGTGCTCGATAACATGGATGTGCATTCGGACCCTCCCCCGCGCTTTTGGGTATTCCTACCCGTCCCCCGGCGCCGCCGCGAATGGCCGCGCGTGAGGTTCATGCTAGCCGTAGGGGGCGCACGGTACTAGCATGGTGCGATATCCAACAAGCGCCTTAGGGGCGACTGACGAGGGAGTGCATATGCACGTAGTGATCGGCGGGTTCGGCCGGGTCGGCCGCAGCCTCGCCCACTTGCTCGAGACGGAGGGGCACACCGTCGCCGTCGTCGATCGCACTCGCGCCGTCTTCGACGAGTACGGCGACGATCTGCGCGGTCGCAAGCTCACCGGCGAGGTCTTTGACCGAGAGACCCTCATCAAGGCCGGCATCGAGAAGGCCGGGGCCTTCGCGGCGGTCACGAGCGGCGACAACAGCAACATCGTCGCGGCGCGCGTTGCTCGCGAGCGCTTCCACGTGCCGGTCGTGGTCGCTCGCATCTTCGATCCGCGCCGTGCCGCGATCTACGAGCGGTTCGGCATCCCCACGATCTCGGCGGTCCAGTTCGCCGTGGGTCAGCTGTTCTCGATGATCGTCGAGCCCGATGCCCGCACCGAGGTGTCGTTCGGCGGCGGCGAGGTCATGCTCGTCGAGGCGGTCGCCTGCGAGAAGCTCGAAGGGATGCCGCTCTCCTCGTTCGAGGTGCCCGGCGGCGTGCGCGTTACCGCGCTCGTGCGCGACGGCATCGCCGTACTGCCCGACCCCGGCTTCGAGGTCGCGGTCGGCGACAAGCTCCACGTCGCCGCCACGCGCAAGTCTCTTCCGGACCTCAGGAAGATCCTGTGTCTCGGAGGTGAGGAGCAGTAATGCGGATCATCATCGTAGGAGCAGGCAAGACCGGCACCTTCCTCGCGGAGCACCTGGAAGACGACCACGACGTGACCGTCATCGAGCAGCGCGGGCCGCTCGTGGAGCGCATCCGCTCGATGCTCCCGGACATCCGCGTCATCGAAGGCGACGCGTGCGAGCCCGAGACGCTCGAGCGCGCCGGGATCGAGGGCGCGGACCTCGTCGCCGCGGTCACCGGCGACGACGAGGACAACCTGGTGGTATCGATGCTCGCGAAGGTCTACCGCGCCAAGAACGTCTACGCGCGCGTGAACCACCCGTCCAACGAGTGGCTCTTCGACCAGGAGTGGGGCGTCGACGTCGCCGTTTCCTCGCCCAGCGTGCTCTTCGGCCTGATCGAGAAGGACGTCGGCTTTGGCGACCTCATCACGTTGCTCAAGCTGCAGGCGGACAACATCTCGATCGACGAGATCACGCTCCCGGAGAACGCGACGTCTGTGAACAAGAAGCTCATGGACATCCCGCTGCCGCCCAACGTGTCGGTCATGGCGATCCTCGCGGCCGAGGGCTACGTCCAGATCGCGCGCGGTAGCAGCATGCTGGTGCCGGGTGACCAGTTGCTGCTGCTCGTCGAAGGCGACCTGGATCGCGCGCGGGTGCGCGAGGCGTTCGGCATCTCGGAAGGCGCCGAGACCGGGCGCTAAGTCTCACCCCCAGTAAGTGCTGAAGAAGGCCCGCGCCGATTGGCGCGGGCCTTCTCTTGTGAACCGCTGTGAACCTCTGTGGGCATCGCGCCCTAGCTGGCGCTCTGCGGGGTCAGCCCCCTACGAGCACGGTTCGTTGATCCGGTACGGCACGTCGGTGACGATGACTCCCGGCTCGCCGAACAGCTGCGTCTTGAGCCACAGCGAGGTCTGATCGTGCAGGATCGTGTCGGCGGCGTTCTCGGGGGCGTACTCCGGCATGATCACGGTGACCACGTGGTCGCAGCTCGGACGCGGGATCCCGCGGATGTGGTCCATGATCGGGCCGATGATCTCGCGATACGGCGAGTCCACCACCGTCAGGCGGATGCCGAACTCCGCCTCGTCCCACTCCTTGCGGACGTCGGGCGCCTTGCCGGAGATGTCGACGTAGAGCGCTTCGACCGAATCGGCCTTGATGTTCTTGGCGTACTGCAGCGCTCGGATGAGCCTGCGATCGATCTCCTTGACGAGGACGACCACGTGGTTGTGCAGGCGGTTGTAGGACTGCCAGTCCAGGTCGGTCAGCTCGTCGGGACGCAGCGCGAGCTCGGCACGCACGCGGTCGTACTGCCGCTTGACCCACAGGAAGTACAGAACGATCGTCGGGATGAGGATGACCACGATCCAGGCGCCGTCGTGGAACTTGGCCACCGCAACGATGATGGTGACGATCCCGGTGCACACCGCGCCGAACGCGTTGATCGCCAAGGAGAGCTTCCAGCGCGGCTCCTTGGTGCGGCGGTGGTGGACGATCATGCCTGACTGCGACAGCGTGAACGACATGAAGACGCCGATGGCGTAGAGCGGGATGAGCTTGGTGGTCTGCCCGTTGAACACGACGAGCAGCGCGATGGCAGCACCGGTGAGAAGCAGGATGCCGTTGCTGAACACGAGGCGGTAGCCGCGGTCCTTGAGCTGGTGTGGCAGGAAGTCGTCCTCGGCCACGAACGATGACAGGCGAGGGAAGTCCGCATAGGCGGTGTTGGCGGCGAGGACCAGGATGAGGGCGACGCTGGCCGAGATCGCGTAGTACAGCGCGCCGCGACCGAACATCGTCGCCGAGATCTGGCTGATGACCGTCTCGGTCTCACTGGGCTGCAGCTGCGAGAGCACCGACAGCGCGGTCACGCCGAGCAGCAGCGAGAGCAGGATGCCGCCCATCCACGCCATCGTGATGCGCGCGTTCTTGGACTCCGGCACCTTGAAGAGCTGCACGCCGTTGGCGATCGCCTCGACACCGGTCATGGCCGAACATCCCGAGGCGAACGCCTTGAGAAGCAAGAAGATCGTCAGCGTCTGGGTCGCCTCGATCGGATGCGCCGGGACGGGGACCGTGAAAGGATCGCCGGTGGCGAAGCGCCACAGGCCCACGATCACCATGTAGGCGAGCAGGAAGATGAAGGCGTAGGTCGGGGGCGCGAACAGCGCTCCTGACTCCCGCACGCCGCGCAGGTTCGCGACCGCCAGCAGCAGCACGAAGGCGACCGCCATGGGCACCGTGTACGGCAGCATCTCGGGAAACGCCGAGGTGATCGCGGCGACCGCGGCCGAGATCGACACGGCGACCGTGAGGATGTAGTCGACGAGCAGCGACGCGCCCGCGACCAGTCCCGGATAGGTACCGAGGTTCTCCTTGGCGACGATGTAGGAGCCGCCGCCGCTGGGATACTCGCGGATCGTCTGCTGATACGACAGCACGACGACCACGAGCAGCACGCCGATGGCGATCGAGATCGGCCACGACAGGTGCAGGAACGCCGGCCCGGCGAGCGCCAGCATGAGCAGGACCTCTTGCGGGCCGTACGCGACCGATGACATGGCGTCGCTCGAGAGGACCGCCAGCGCGGTGCCCTTGCCGAGTCGCTGGTGACTGGCCTCTCGGTTGTGGAGCGGGTTGCCGAGAAGTACCCGCTTGATGCTTGGCATAGAGCTCTCCTGATTCGCTCGGCGCGCGCGCCATGAACCCGTCAGCAAGTCGGTGAAAGCGTAAGCGTAGCCCCCCGCGGGGGGCTACGCTAGTGTGGCGCCTCTTTGTGGGTCGCGCTCTACTCCCGGCGCTCCGGGAATCCCCCGTGTTCCGGTCCGAACGGGCTGCCCGTGGCGCTGGTCCCCTCGGGGTTGTCGGGCAGCGGGTCGGCGGCCTCGTCACCGAGCGCCTCCATCACGCGTTCGGCCTCTTCGTCCGAGAGACCCTCAAGCTTGATGCCGTCCTTCTCGTCCTCCTGGATGAGGGCCTTCTGGAGCTGCCACAGCTCGCGTGAGTCCGGACCGCCAAGCTCCGTTTCGGGCTCCTCGGCACGCGCCGGGCGGCCACTCTGGTGAGTACCGCCCTCAGCGACGAGATGCGCATCGTCGGCGTCCGGGATCTGAACGCCCATCGTGTAGGGGATGTCGTCGACGGTTCCCGGCCGATCGTCGCCGGTCCAGGCGTCCTCGACATAGTCGTCCGGGGGGCAACCTGCCGCATCGTCGTCGCAACCGCCCTCGCGTCCGCCGGGCTCGACGAACACGCCCCCGTCTCTGGTCACCTTCTCATCGAACGGGCGCTGCTCCTTGGCGAGCAGGTCCGCGTCCGGGTTCTGGTCCTCGGGAAACAGCATCGTGGTCCACCTTCTCCGGCTGAGTACGTCGCCTCGCGGCGACGCGCTGGGGAACCGATCCATCTAGGCGGTTGTTTCCCGAACGGCGCGGGGGTGAAAACGCGAACGGGCGGCCACCAGGGCCGCCCGTTGAGTACATCCGAACCATGCAGACCTCGCCCGAAGAACCGCTGGGCTCGGTCCCCGACCTGGGGCCGCTAGGAAGCCACGGCCTCGTCGATCGCCTTCTTGATCTCCTTGGCGTCCGCGTCGACCTGCTTCTTGGCGACCTTCGCAGCGCGCTTCATCAGCTTCTGCGCGCCGAGCTCAGGCGTCGGGATGCCGATGACGAGGATTCCCGCGGTGCCCTCATCGAGCATCTCGCCGATTTCCGCGACGTCCTTGCGCTTGAAGGCGCCGAAGAAGTGACCGACCAGAGCGCCGACGCCGCCACCCACAGCGGCACCCGCGAGGATCGACGGCGGGAAGAACAGCGCCAAGGCGCCACCCACGAGAGCGCCCGCGCCGGCACCCGCCGCGCGGATGCTGGAGTCGCGGTCGAGCGTCTTGACCTTGCCGCCCTCTTCCTTCGTGAACAGGACGCCCTCGTACGGGCCGAGCCAGGCCTCCTTGTGCATCTCCTTGATGCCGGCGAAGTCCTCCTTGGCGTCCTCGACATCCGCGTACGCGCCCGCGAACAACACAAACTGCTCTTCAGCCATCGTTCAGTCTCCCC
>CAZCRB010000004.1:51951-65183 GCA_964500985.1 uncultured Eubacteriales bacterium | reverse complement strand
TGCGACGTGGTGACCGCGTCGGCCAACGAGACCATGAACCGTTTCGCCTCGCGCAGGTCATCCGCGCCGACCGAAGCGTCGTCGCGCATCGCCTCGAACAGGTACGAACGGACGAGTCGCTCGTGGAGCTGCGCGTACGCCTCCTCGCGCGAGACGAGATCCATCCCGAACACGCGTCCCCCGCACACCGCAACGAGCCCCCGCTGGCCGGGCACGGCCGGGAACGCGCAGGTCGCGTCGGTCAGCTCGTCGCGTCGGCTCTCGTAGACGTCGCGCATGGCCTGCGTGGGCGAGTGGAAGCTGTGGTCGGCCGCCAGTTCGGCGACCTCGTCCCACACCCGGCCTTGGTCACTACAGAACGAGCCGCTCGCGCGAAGGTTCATCGTCACTGACTCCTTCGCCGCGCAGCGCACCCGCTGGCTCGCCACGTAGCCGGAGTCGGCGAAGCGTTCGGAGGTGCTGTGCCAGCGGCCGGCCTCGACACAGGACACGGGAATCAGGACCACCTTGTCCGGCGCGAGATACACGGTCGTGTTCAGCACGCGGTTCTGTTTTGCGCCGCGCAGCTCCTCGCCGTCGAGGATCAACACGCCCACCGAGCCGGAGTTTCTGGCCCGCAGCTGCGGGACAGACCCTGCGCCGTCCACCTCGCTTATCACCAGTTGATCGGCAAGGATCGCCTCGGCCAGCGTGTGATACGCGGGGCCTGCGGCCAACTGGCTGATGACCGGGATGAGGGTCAGCCCGTTGGCGCTGGTCGGCTCCCCCAACCGGACCCCCGACAGAATACGGCCTATCAACGCGTCCATGTTCAGACTCCCTTCCGTGCGGCCTCTGCACCGCAGCACGCCCAGCATGCTCCGGGGGACTGACACGAACGCAGAGAGGGCCGCCCCTGGACAGGGACGACCCTCTCGCATCGCTGCGCGAACAGCGACGCCTTGCCTTTGTGTGAGGATGTTGCGCATCCGGACCAACAGGTCCCCGACGCCGCCGTCCTCAGTCGGTGCCGACCTCCGCGCTAGCGGTGGACAGGACCAGCGCAGCGATACTTCGACTACTCAACGCTGGCTCACCTCCCTGTATCGGCGGTACGCCCCATCGCGTCCTCGGGCGTGCGCCCGTGGACATGCGAAAGCGAGTCACGTGCCGATTCCGACAGTCGTACCGCTTCAGACGACGAGCGGCGTCTATTCTGCGATGGGAGGCACAGACGCTCTCACGGCGCCTAACGCAGCGCCTCGTCAAAGGCGGCCTGAAGGGCGGCTGCCGGCTGCACGCCGGTCCACCGCTGCAGCTCCTTGCCGTCGGCTCCGACGAGCACCATGGTGGGCACCGCGCGAACGCCGTTTCCCACCGCGAGCTCCTCGCCCTCGTCATCAGTGTTGATGTCGGCGTACACCTTGAAATCGATGCGCCCCGCGTTGGCTGCCTGCAACCCGTCGACCACGGGCTTCATCTGGATGCAGGCCGGTCAAGTGGCGGTGCCGAAGTAGTAGAACGCGGGCTCGCCCGTCGAAGACGCCGGCAGCCCCACTCCCGACTGCGCACCAGGCGCCACGCCGCCGGACAGGGCACCCATCATGGGGCCGATCGCGGGCGCAGTGACGACGGTCAGCACCGTGAGCGCCGCGCTGACGATCAGCATCGTCCGCGCGACGGCGCGGTTCTGGTCCTTGGCGATGAACCACGCGATGATGCCGCCGGGGAGCAGGAACGTCAGCGGGAGGATCCACAGCCATCCGGCGACCTTTCCCTGCGAGGGCCTCGTGTCGAGCAACGAGGTTCCCGGACCGCTCGCGAGCACCTGATCCACCGGGCTGAGCTTCGGGGCAGCGTCGTCGGGGCCCGGTGTCACCGGCACCGGGGCAACCGAACCCAGGGGCGCGACGGGCACAAGATCGGCCCCCTCGTAGGCCACTTGGCCGGGATGGTCGTCCGCGAAGCGCGCGAGGAACGCAGCGCCCTCTTCGTCCGTCAACCCCGGTATCGAATCCGGCGCGACACGGCCCCGAAGCCTGAGCGCCTGCGCGATCTGCGATTCGATCTGGGGGGAATAGAGCGCCATGTACTCTCCGTGTGGGGTCGTGTGTCCGCGCCGCGTCGTGCCACGGCTTCACCACACTCATCGGGATGAATCGGTGCCCGCTGAAGTTGTTTCCCGACGCGCGGGTCGCGGGTAGCGCTGATTGGGGAACACAGACTACGCCGCGTCGCTTTCACGAGGGGGGCCTGTCATGGGTTGTTGTCTGTTCGCGATCACGCTGGCCGGTATGCCGCGTCTCGCACTCGCACTGTGGTGGCTGTTCCAGCCTGCCCGCTTCAACCTGACGTTCAGCACGTGGGTGTGGCCGGTGGTGGGTCTGATCTTCGCTCCGTGGACCGCCCTGATGTACGTGATCGTCTTCCCGGGTGGCCTGTCCGTGGTGAACTGGATCTTCCTCGGACTCGCCTTCGCGGTCGACATGGGCTCTTGGTTCGGCAACTACCGCGCCCGCGGCAGCATGAACAGCGGCACCTGACAGCACCCCTACCGAGCAGAGCCGCCACGCATCGCGCCTCCCCTACTCCTCGGGCACCAGCGCGATGCCCCAACCCGTCCCGGTGTGCGTGCAGATGGCGGCGCCCGCCTCATAGACTACGAGCTCGATGGCCTCGAACCGCTCCTTGATGGCCGCGGCAAGGCGCTCTGCGCGATCGAGCTCCAGCGCATGACCGACCGCGAACCTGCCGCGCGTCGCGTCGCCCATCTGCTCCGCGACCCAGTTCAGCGTGTGCTCCAAGGCCGCCTTCTCACCACGCGTCCTGGCCACCGGCTGAAACGCCCCGTCGGCGTCGACCGTGAGGGTGATCTTCAGGTTGAGCATGGCGCCGAGGAACGCGGAGACCCGGCCGATACGGCCGCCCTTCGCGAGGTTGTCGAGCGAATCCAAGCCGACGATGAGGCGCACGCGCTCGCGCACCCGGTCGAGCCGCATCAGCGTCGCCGCCGCGTCCAGCCCTTGCGCTGCGCATTGCGCGGCCTCCATAACCTGCCACCCGAGCCCCCACGAAAGGTTCAGCGAGTCGAAGACGTGAACCCGCCCGGCGAATCTCTCGGCCGCCTGCCGCGCGGATTCGACCGTGCCGGACAGCCGGTTGGAGATGTGGACCGAGATGACCTGATCGGCGGTCTCGAGGGCCTTCTCGTAGGCGGCGACGAAGTCGCCCACGGGCGGCTGCGAGGTGGTCGGCAGCACGCTTGCGGCGTTCATGCGCCGGAAGAACTCGGCCTGAGTGATCGCGCCATCGAGCAGAGTCTCGCCGGAGATGGTGACGGAGAGCGGCACTACGGTGATGCCGTTCTCGGCCGCCATCGCCGGCGAGATGTCTGCAGTACTGTCGGTGACGACAGCGAACGAGCGGGTGACGTCGCTGACCATGAGGGCCCCTCCCCTTCAGCGCGCGCGGCGCCGATTCGGCTTCGCCCCGAATGGTAGCATTCCGCCTGTCGTCGGCGACTATCCGTTCTGGTCGTTACCGCGGGTGCGGGGACGGCGACGACGCTCGGCGCCGGGCTGCTGCGAGGCGCCCTTCTGCTGTCCGCCGCTGCGCTGCTTGTCGGACTTGCCGGAGCGGGATGCACCGCCGGCACCGGACGCGCTCTGGCCGTTGCCCGAAGTCTTGTTCGCGGCCGCACGACGGCCGTCCGTGGCGAACCGGGCACCGTTGGACGACTTGTTGCCGCCCGAGGGCTTGGCGCCGCCGGAGCTCTTGCCGGCACTGGGCTGACCCGAACCACCCGACTGAGCGCCACCACCGGTCGCGCGCGTATCGCCGGCGGCAGGATTCGAGAAGCTCCTGCTCGCGCGGCCCTTGCCGCCTCTGCGTCCCGCGCGCTTGGGGCGCGACGCGTCACCGGAACCGCCGCCGCGTCCGCCCTGGGCGTTCTGGTTGCGATTGCCGGTGGGCACTACGCGATCAGGATCCGGCACGATGCGCGAAGGATGGTACGAGAACCCCTCGAGGTCTTCGCAGGCGATGGTGGCGCCGAGGACCTTCTCGATCTCCACGAGCACCTCGAGCTCCTCGGCGTCCAGGAAGCTGATCGCGCTTCCGCTCGCCCCGGCACGGGCGGTACGCCCGATACGGTGGACGTAGTCCTCGGCGCTGTTGGGCATGTCGTAGTTGACGACGTGGCTGACCTCGTCGACGTCGATACCGCGCGCGACCACGTCGGTGGCGACGAGCACGCTCTGGCGCCCGGCCTTGAAGTCGTTGAGGGCGGTCTGACGCTGGCCCTGGCTCCGGCCGCCGTGGATCGGCGAACACGAGACGCCCTCGCGCGTCAGTTGACGGGCGAGCCGGTCGGCACGGTGCTTGGTGCGGGTGAACACGATCGTGCGCGTGTGCTCGCCCCGGCGGAGCAACTCGACGAGCAGATCGGTCTTCTGTGCACGCGCGACCGGGAACACCGTCTGCTCGATGCGGTCGACAGGCTTGCTCGGCGGCGCCACCTCTACCCGCACCGGATCGGTGAGGATCGAGTCGACGACCTTGATGACCTGCGGGTCCATCGTCGCGGAGAACAGCAGGTTCTGACGCTTCTCGGGAAGCAGCGCGATGATGCGGCGCACGTCGGGCCAGAAGCCCATGTCGAGCATGCGGTCGGCCTCATCGAGCACGAGTATGTCTACGTTGCGCAGGTCCACGACGCCACGGCCGTGCAGGTCGAGAAGTCGGCCGGGGCAGGCGACGAGGATGTCGCATCCCTTGCGCAGCCGGTCGACCTGCGGCTGCACGCCCACGCCACCGAAGGCGGTGACGCACTTGTGGCCGGTGGCGCGCGAGGCGCCGCGAACGACGTCGGCGATCTGGAGGGCCAACTCGCGCGTGGGAGTCACGACCAGCGCGCGGATGCGGCGGCTCGGCGGCGTGCGCTGCAGCACGGGCAGCACGAACGCCGCAGTCTTGCCGGTGCCGGTCTGGGCGACGCCGACGACGTCGCGGCCCGCGAGCACCTGCGGAATGGCCTGGGTCTGGATCGGGGTGGGGTCTGAATAGCCGAGTGCGGCCACGCCTTTGAGAAGGCGCGGCTCGAGGCCGAGCGATGCGAACGGCAAGGTTGCTCCATTTTCTCGCGCGATACGCGCGGACGATGCAGACGCAGCTGCATCAGGTCCGTGACGCTGCATCGGGCAGCGAGAGGAGGCAACCGGGTCTTGGGTATGGCGGCAGTATAGCAGGTACGGTGCCATGACCCGTCGGGCGCCCCAGAGGGCACCCCTACGGCAGCGCGCAAAGGCCGGGCCCGGGCCGGAGTGCTACTCGTCGATCACCGTGATGCGGAAGACCACGGGGTTGGCCGGATCCGGGCAGCAGGCGCTCATCACGGCCTCGCCGTTCCACGGCATGACGCCCCCGTAGCGGATCGCGACGACGTAGGGCTGGATGGCGTTCCACGCGGCGGCGCAGATGCCCTCGGGGACGATACCGTCGCGGATCTCCCACGTGTCCCCGGCCTTGATCCCGACAGGGCACTCCCCGCCGACGAGGATCTCGGTGACTTCGAGCTTGACGGGCAGACCTGCCGACATGATGCCTCCCGGGTTCGCTGGATGCGTGCGTGCAGTGTACCCGACGGGCGGCTAGAGTGTGGTGAGACAGCGGGCAGGCGATCGACGGAGGCAGCGGGTGGCGAAGAAGCAGCAGAAGCGGCAGTTCGACTGGAGAACATACTCGAAGCCCGAGCGGATCCTCTCGCCCGCGCAGGAAGACGCGTTCTCGGCCGGCATCCTGCGCCCGCTGCTCGACCTTGCGAGCACCGGCCCCGAGTTCCGGTTCGACATACGCGCCCGCTCGGCCAACGTCTACTACCGCGGAGCGAGCCTCGTCCGCGTGAGCGGTGAGGGGCCGTTCGTCGCCGAGATCGACAACGCCGGAGGCGGGGTCGAACGGTTCGAGATCGCCGCTGCCGCGGATGTCAGCGCCGTGCTCGCCCGCATCCAGGAGGACCGCGACTCCCTCGATGAGGCGCTCGCCGCCGGGACGGAGCAGCGCAACGAGCGCGCGTACGAGATGGCGATCGCGGCGGGCAACGACGGCGCGGACCTGTGGGAAGACGCTCTCGTCGTCATCGACACCGAGTACGCGCTCGGCAAGCGCAAGATCGACCTGGTGGCGCTGGGTCGCACGGAGGGCGTGACGGGACCGGGCGGCTTCGCCAACCCGCTGCTCGTCTTCGTCGACCTGCGGGTCCCGGGCCAGCCGATCGGCGGCAGCGGCGGGCTGGCGGCCGTGGCCGGCGACCTTGCCGAGTTCGTCAAGGCGCTCGGCGGCGAGCACCTGCAGCGCACGCGCGAGGAGCTGACGGCGCTCGTCGCCCAGAAGGTCCGCCTCGGGCTGCTGCCGGCAGACCTCGAGGTCCGCGCCATCGACGACCGCATGCCGCAGCTGCTCGTGGCGTTCGCCGAGTACGACATCGCCGAGCCGGTCCACGACGTGGCGATCATCGAGCTGCACGAGAAGCTCACCGCGCGTCACTTCCCGACCGAGCGGCTTCGGTTCGTCGACTTCACCATGGTCCCCCCGGACGGCGACGGACTGGCACTGGGACCCGACGACGCTATGAACTACCGCGAGTTCAAGGCGTATCGCACGAGCGGTCGGTAGCAGCACCTTCGCCGGCGATGCGCTCGAGGAACACCTCGCCGTATCGCTCGAGCTTGGCCTCGCCGACCCCGTGGACCTCGAGCATCTCCTCGCGTGAACCGGGTCGACGAGCCGCCATGTCGAGCAGCGTGCGGTCCCCGAACACGACGTAGGCGGGAACGCCCTGCTCGGCGGCGAGCTCGCGCCGCAACTCCCTGAGACTCTCGAACAGCGTCTCGTCGTAGTCGCCCACGACCGCCGCTGCCGCGGGTCGCTTGGGGCGCTTCTCCGCCTTGGCGCGCACGCGCTGCCGGGAGAGCAGGACCGGCTCTTCGCCGCGCAGCACGGGGCGCGCGGCCTCCGTGAGCTTGAGCACCGAGTAGGCGGCGATGTCCTGATACACGTACCCGCGGTGTATCAGCTGCCGGATCACGTGCGCCCACTCCTCTTTGGACAGGTCCGAACCGATCCCGTAGACGCTGAGCGCGTCGTGGCCCCACTCGCGTATGCGCTCGGTGTCCGCCCCCCGGAGCACGTCGATCACGTAGCCGATGCCGAAGCGCTGCTCGAGCCGGGCGACGGCCGAGAGTGCCTTTTGCGCCTCGACGGTCCCGTCGTAGACCTCCGGGGGATCCAGGCACACGTCGCAGTTCCCACAGTCCTGCTCCAGCGCCTCGCCGAAGTACCCGAGCAGGACGCGCCGGCGACACGTCACCGCCTCTGCGAAGCCGACCATCGCGTCGAGCTTGTGCGACTCGATGCGCACCTGATCGCGGTTCTCGCCGCGCTCGACGAGCATCCGGGCGGTCACGACGTCTTGAAGGCCGAAGAGCAGCAGCGCCTCGGCGGGAAGGCCGTCTCGGCCCGCGCGACCTGTCTCCTGGTAGTAGCCCTCGATGTTCTTGGGGCAGTCGTAGTGGACCACGAACCGCACGTCGGGCTTGTCGATGCCCATGCCGAAGGCGACCGTCGCGACGACGACGTCGACCTCGTCGCGCAAGAATCGCTCCTGTACGCGCGATCGCTTATCGGCGGCCATCCCCGCGTGGTAGGCGGCGGCGCGAAACCCGTCGTCTTTGAGCCGCTTGGCGACCTCGTCGACCCGCTTGCGCGTCAGGCAGTAGACGATCCCGGACTCGCCGTGGCGTTCGTCGAGGAACCGTTTGAGCTGGGTCCGGGCGTTCGTCTTGTCGGCGACGGTGTAGCGGATGTTCGGGCGGTCGAAACCGGCAGCGAACACCGGCGCGTCGAGCAGGTGCAGTCGCGCGCGCACGTCCTCGCGGGTGGTGTCGTCCGCGGTCGCGGTCAGCGCGAGGAGCCCCACGTCGGGAAACAGCGCGCGAAGCCCGCCGAGCTGCACGTACTCGGGCCGGAAATCGTGCCCCCACTGGCTGACGCAGTGCGCCTCGTCGATCGCGAACAACGCCAACTCGACGGTGCGAAGCAACTCGATGAAGCCGTCGAGCATCAGCCGCTCAGGAGCCACGTAGAGCAGGTCGAGAGCGCCCGCTCGCAGGTCCCGCACCACCTGCGCGGCCTCCTCCGACGACAGCGAAGAGTTGAGATAGGCCGCCGCCACGCCGTTCGCGCGCAACGCGTCGACCTGGTCCTTCATCAGCGAGATGAGCGGCGAGACGACGATGGCCGTGCCGGGCCGGTGAAGGGCCGGCACCTGGTAGCACAGCGACTTGCCGCCGCCGGTCGGCATCAGGACGAAGGCGTCGCCGCCCCCGATCGCGTGCTCGACGATCTCGCGCTGGTGCGGACGGAACTCCGGGTAGCCGAAGACCTCGGCGAGCGTCTCGTCGATGCCGGTGGTGCGAACGGTCATGCAAGTCCCCTCTCGTGCGGTCAACACACGGTAGCAGAGGGGTGTGACCGGTTTCAGTCGGACGGGATGCCGTTCTTGTGACACGTGCACGTCGCGCTGGCAAAACCGCGGGGGTGGCACTTCGCACAGGCGAAGCTGCGATAGGAATGCTCGCCGGTGTTGCCGGTATGCGTGAACGCCCACGAACGCCCGGGCTGCCGGTGGCAGGCGGCGCAACCGGCCCCCGCCGGGTGGCCGGTGGCAGGCGGCTCGTGACACCGCGAGCAGTCCGCGCCCGCCCCGGGGTGGCCGAACGCCCACGACTTGCCGGGATTCTTGTGGCACCCTGCGCAATCGGTCCCGGCGGGGTGATCGCCGGCGGGTGGCTTGTGGCACCCGGAGCAGTCCGCCCCTGCCGTTGGGTGCGAGAACACGAACTTCTCCCCCGGCTTGTGGCAGCGGGCGCAGTTCTCGTCCTTGGGATGGTCCTCGGACGGGGGCGTGTGGCACGCGGGGCAGCCCGTCTTGGCCATGTCGTGGCATTGGGTGCAGATGACGTCCTTGTGACCCGGCAGGTTCGCCTTGCCGCGTCCGGGCACGGCCACCGCATCGGACGCGACCGCACCGCGCGCGAGCTCGGCGGCGGCTGCCGGATCGAAGATGCCCGCCGCTTTCAGCGCCGCGGCGGAGACATCGTGCCCGGTCCGCGCGTGGCAGGTCTGACACGGCTCGTACGTCTCGTGGGCGGCGTGGTCGAACGCCTTTGCCGCCCGCTTGGGCGCGACCTTCTCGTGGCAGGTCCGGCATCGCTCCTCGGGCACCTGCGGCGGCGGAACCCGCGGGAACGAGGTGTCGCCGGTGAAGTGCGCGTAGACCTCTTGAAGCGCCACGAACTTGTGCGCGAACCGGTTGGCGAGCCCCGGGTCGACGTGGCAGTCGATACACTCGGCCCGCCCCTTGTGCGCTCCGACGGCCCAGGCGTCGTGGTACGGGACCATCTCGTGGCACGACGCGCAGAACGATGACCGGTCGGTCGCGAGCGCCGACACCACGAACAGGGCGAGCGCAACGATCAGCGCGCCGCCGCCCCAGACCGCCACTCGTCGTCCCGTGCTGTTCACGGCACCCCCTCCGGATCGAGCGACCGCCCGCCACGACCGCACAGGCATCTATTCCCGTAGGACGTTGCGCCGGGTCGTTCGAGTTGGGATCCCGCGTGCGCGGAAGGGCGCTATCCGGCGAGCTTGCTTGCGAGCACCTCGTTGACGACCTGCGGGTTGGCCTGGCCGCCCATCTCGCGCATGACCTGCCCGACGAAGAATCCGATGAGCCCGGTCTTGCCCGCGCGATAGCCCGCGACCTTATCGGGGTTCGCCGCCATGATGCGCTCGACGACCTCCTCGATGGCGCCGGTGTCCGAGACCTGCTTCATGCCGCGCAGCTCGACGATCGCACCCGGCGCGTCGCCGGTCTCGACCATCTCCGAGAAGACGTCTTTGGCCTGCTTGCCCGAGATGGTGCCGCTCTCGACAAGTTCGACGAGCTCGACGATCATCGCCGGCACGATCCGGCTGTCCTCGACGCCGATGCCCTGCGCGTTGAGCGCCATGGACAGGTCGTTGAGCATCCAGTTGCTGACGACCTTGGCACGCTCGGGCCCGCCCAGCGTGACCGCCGCCTCGAAGAAGTCCGCCATCGCGAGGTCGCCCGTCAGCACCGTCGCGTCGTGGACCGGCAGGCCATACTCGCTGATGAAGCGCGCCTTCTTGGCCACCGGCAGCTCCGGCAACCGGCTGCGAACGCCGTCGATGAACTCCTCGGAGAACTCGAAGGGGACCATGTCGGGCTCGGGGAAGTAGCGGTAGTCGTGCGCCTCCTCCTTGCCGCGCAGGCTGCTCGTGCGCTTGGCCCCGGCATCCCAGTGGCGCGTCTCCTGGACGATCGTGCCGCCAGCCTCGAGCACCTCGACCTGGCGCACGATCTCGTGGGCGACGCCGTCGTGCAGCGACTTGAAGGAGTTCAGGTTCTTGATCTCGGCCTTGGTGCCCAGCTCGGTCTGCCCACGACGCCGCACGGACACGTTGGCGTCGACGCGCATCGAGCCCTCCTCCATGCTGCAGTCCGAGATGCCGAGCGACAGCCAGGTCAGCCGCAGCTGCTGGGCGAACCGGCGCGCCTCCTCGGGCGTGCGGATGTCAGGCTCGCTCACCAGCTCGATGAGCGGGGTGCCCGCGCGGTTGAAGTCGACGAGCGAGTGCGTCGCGCCCGCGATGCGACCTTCGGAGCCGCCGACGTGCACCATCTTGCCGGTGTCCTCTTCAAGGTGGATGCGCGTGATCCCGATGCGGGCGGTGTAGGCCCCGTCGTCGGCCAGCGTGACCGACCCGGGCGGGTCGGTCAGGTCCGTGCGCTGCGCGACCCCGTCGCCGTCGATGTCCACCTCGATGTGGCCGTCGGCGCAGAACGGGAGGTCGTACTGGGAGATCTGGTAGTCCTTGGGCATGTCGGGATAGAAGTACTGCTTGCGGTGGAACTGGCTCCAGCGCGCGATCTCGCAGCCGGTGGCGAGCCCCGCGAGCACGGTCGACTCGATGGCGGCAGCGTTGGGCACCGGCAGCGCGCCGGGCATCCCAAGGCACACCGGGCACACGCGCGTGTTGGGCTCGCCGCCAAAGGCGACGGGGCACCCGCAGAACATCTTGGTGTTGAGGGTGGTGAGCTCGGTGTGGATCTCGAGACCGATGACGGCCTCCCAGTCCTCAAGCACCTCGAGCAGACGGTCCTTGGCCATAGCGTGCGTGCTCCCTCCACAGAAACGGCCGCGCCGATACGCGGCCGGTGTTTCGTTCGATTTCGTACTCGGCAGATTCTACCCGAGGGCGCGCCCGCGGGGGGCGCTGCGCGGGTAGGAACCCGAAGGGCGCCCTGTCACAGCGCGCGCCCCGACGACTCACAGACCCTGCGGAGGTGTCCGATGACGTACGACGAATCCCTCGAGACGACCATGCCCGATGCGAGCGCCGGTGACGAAGCCTGCTGCGCGGAGGTGGTCGACGCGGACGCGGTGAAGGCCAACATGACCGCGATCGGCTCCGCCACGACCGGCTCGCTCGTCGCCCGCATGTCGGCCATCGGTTCTGCCGATACCGGCACGTTCGATGCCACGGCGAGCGCCGTCGGCATGCTCACCGCGGACGGCGACGCCAGCGTGAGCCTGTCGGCGGTCCCGATCATCTCAGCGAAGGGCGATGCCAGCATCCGCCAGAACTACACGAGCGCGATCATCGTCGGCGGCGACGTCGAGATGAGCCAGGCGTTCGCCCCCATCATCGTGGGCAAGCAGACGACGCTGGACCACAGCGCCGGCGCGGTGATCTTCGCGGGCGAGGCCACCGTCGAGAAGGGCTGGGTCGGCGTCGTGCTGGCCCGAGACGCGCAGATCAGCGACGATTCGCGCGTGCTCGTCTCGACCAAGGCGGCCCTCATCATCGCTGCGGCGCTGCTCGGCGGCTTCGGGCTCATCGCACTCGTGCTCGCCTACGGGACCAAGCAGGCGCTCGAGTGGATGCCGAACATGCCCGACTTCGACGAGCTCGCCGACCGCTGGCACCTGCGCCGCTGATCCCTAGGCCGGCGCCTCCACAAGCAGCATGATGACCGGGAACGGCGGAGCCCACTGCGCGCCTGCGGCGGGCCACTGCTGGTAGACGGTGCCCGGAGTCTGACCCTCGATCGGCACCGGCACGAACAGCGCCGTGAAGCCGAGCCCCTCGACCGCGGCCGCAGCGTCCGCCTTCGCCTTGCCGACGACGGACGGCACGGCCTCGGTCACCACCGGGCCCTTGCTCACGAGAAGTCCGACCGTGGTGCCCGGCGCCACCTTGCTGCCCGCGAGCGGCATCTGCGAGGTGACCTTGTCCTTTGCGACGGTCTTGTTGGGCACGGCCTTGGTCTCCACCTTGAGGCCCGCATCCTTGAGCTTCTTCTGCGCGTCGGCGGACTTCATCCCCACGGTGTCGGGCACGCTCACGGTGACCGAGCCCTTCCCCGTCGAGACGAGGTACTGGACGGTGGTGTTGGGGGCGACTCGCGACCCCGGCGCCGGCGTCTGGCTGGCGACCTCGCCCGCGGTGACGCTCGCGGTGAGCGCACGATACGCAGCCCCCCGCAGCTCGTTTGAGGAGAGCAGTGTCGCGGCGTCCTGCTCGGTCAGGCCGGTGAGCTTCGGCACCGTAACCTGCGCGGGCTCCGCGCCCTTTGACACGGCCAGGGCGACGGTGGCGCCGGGCACCATCTCGACGCCGGCACTCGGTATCTGGCTCACCACGACCCCGGCGCTCGCTGTCGCGTTGTACGTCTCGACGACGACCGAACCCAGACGGGCCTGGGCGAGCGCGGCCTGCGCCTGCTCCTGCTGCTGGCCCGTGACGTTGGGCACGGCCGACGACTCCGGCGGCGCCGCCATCACGATGGACACCATCTCACCGGGCTTGAGGGTCGTGCCTGCCGCGGGCTTCTGGTCGATGACGACGCCGGGCGCCGCGCTCGACGTCGGCGTCTCGCTCGTCTCGCCCAGGGTCAGTCCCGCGTCGTTGAGGGACTGCACCGCCTCGGGGCCGAGCTTGCCGGTCACGTCGGGAACCGTGAGCGGTCGAGCCGCAACGTAGTACCACGTCCCCACACCGGCGACGACGAGAAGGGCGACGAATCCGAGGATCCAGGCCCACAGGTAGCTGCGCTTCGTCGGCCCCATGTCCATGAGGTCCTCCGCGGGCGGTGCGAGTGGCTCGAC
>CAZCRB010000004.1:35292-51851 GCA_964500985.1 uncultured Eubacteriales bacterium | reverse complement strand
GCTTCGTCGGCCCCATGTCCATGAGGTCCTCCGCGGGCGGTGCGAGTGGCTCGACGGTCTCCGGCGCGAGTGGCTCGACGGGGTCCTGCGCGGGTGCCTCTGTGGCCTCCTGCGCGGGCGACTCGACGTCGTCTTGGTCGGCGGGCTCGCCGTCGGCGGGCTCCTGCGACGCACCCGACGCCTCGTCCGCCACCACCGGGGACTCCTCCAGCGACTGCCTCAGCCCCTCGAGGTCGCCGGTGGCATCGTCGGTCCCGCTCTGGATATCCTCGTCGCTCATGCGCGAGCGTCCTTCCCCTCGGCGCGCGAAATCCCCTCCGCGCGATGGTTTCCGACACGATTCTAGCGAACCGGGGGCGAGACTGCGCACGCAGGCAGTGGCGCGCGTGGACACGCGACGCAAACGGGCCGCCCGTAGGCGGCCCGCTCACTATCGTGTTGTTGCTTCGGTGCGATCAACACCAGCATGCTGTCGCACGCTAGGCCATGCTCGGCCCGCCGCTGTGGTGCGTGATCGAGCCGTCCTCATGCGAGAACGCCGTGCGCACGTCGTGGCTGTACAGGTAGGCGACCAGCCCCGCCGACACGGCGACGCTCAGCACCGCGTACCACGAGAACGCGGTGAAGAGCAGGCCAACCGCGAAGATCGTGTTGACCGCGAACGCGATCACGCCGACCACCCAGGCCCACGAGTGCAGGCGCAGTCCACCGATACCGGCGGCCAGGAACAGCACCCCGAACGCGAGCATCAGCAGGCCGGTGACCATGCCAAGGGTCCCCGACGTGGCGACGAGCAGCCCTTCGGGTAGCGACGCCACCATCGATATCTTGAAACCGAGCAGAGGGATCGAAGCCAGAATCTGAATCGCACCGTAGATGATTGCGAGTACCGATATGATCGTCACGCCGACTGGACGCTTCATCGTCGGCCTCCTTCGATTCGGGGCACACGTGACGAGCGCCCCAACGACACCCATATTCTGGGAGTGTATATACCGCGATTCCGCACATACGAAACGGCGGCAGGGCGTCGCCGCCCCACCGCCGTCGATGGATCCGTCTGAGCCTGCGGGCGCTAGAGCGCCCTCACCGTCGGCGGGGTCGTATCGAACGCGATCCGCTCCTCGAGCGCCTGGGCCGCGCGCAGGATCGCGGCCTCGTTGAAGTGGTCTCCGATGAGCTGCAGCCCGACCGGGAGCCCTGAGCGCGCACCGAGACCGACCGGGATGCTGAGCGCCGTGTTGCCCGCCAGGTTCACCGGGATCGTGAAGATGTCGGACAGGTACATCTGCAGCGGGTCGCTCGCCTTCTCGCCGATGGAGAACGCGGTGGTCGGTGAGGTCGGCGTCAGCAAGACGTCGTAGTCGGCGAACGCCTTGGAGAAGTCGTCGGCGATGACGGTCCGGGCCTTCTGGGCCTGACCGTAGTACGCGTCGTAGTAGCCCGCGGACAGCGCGTAGGTGCCGAGCATCACGCGCCGGATCGTCTCGGGACCGAAGCCCTCGGCACGCGAGCGCATGTACAGGTCGAGCACGTCTTCGGCGTCGGCGACGCGATGCCCGTACCGGATGCCGTCGAAACGAGCGAGGTTCGAGGACGCCTCGGCGGGACCGACGATGTAGTAGGCGGACAGCCCATGCCGCGCGTTGGGCAGGGTGACCTCGCCCACCTCGGCACCCATCTGTGCGAAGAGCTCGGCCGACCGCAGCACCTGGTCGCGCACCTCCTCGTCGAGGCCGTCGGCCGCGAGCAGGTCCGACACGACGGCGATGCGCATGCCTTTGACCCCGTCACGCAGGCCCTCGGTGAAGTCCTCGGCCGGGCGATCGACGCTCGTGGCGTCGTGGGGATCCTTGCCGCAGATCGCGTTGAGCGACAGCGCGCAGTCCTCGACCGACTTCGAGAACGGGCCGATCTGGTCGAGCGAGCTCGCGAAGGCGACGCAGCCGTAGCGCGAGACGCGGCCGTACGTCGGCTTCATCGCGACGACGCCGCACAGGGCGCCGGGCTGGCGGATCGAGCCGCCGGTGTCGCTGCCCAACGTCAGGGTCGCCATGCCGGCGGACACCGCCGCGGCCGAGCCCCCCGATGAGCCGCCCGGGACGCGCTCGAGGTCCCACGGGTTGTGCGTGGGCCCGAAGGCGGAGTTCTCGGTCGACGAGCCAAACGCGAACTCGTCCATGTTGAGCTTGCCAACCGGCACCGCGCCGGCTTTGAGCATACGCGCGACCGCCGTGCAGTCGTAGACGCTCTCGTAGTTCTGAAGGATCCGTGACGAGCACGTCGTGCGGGTGCCCACCAGGTTCATGTTGTCCTTGAACGCGACCGGCACGCCGGCCAGCGGCGGCAGCTCCTCGGGGCTCGCGCCCGAGCGCACCATGTGGTCGACGGTGTCGGCGGCGGCCATCGCCAGATCGGGCGTCACCTGGTTGAACGCGTGAACGTCGCCGTCGAGCGCCTCGATGCGCGCGAACGCGGACTCCGCCGCCTCGCGTGCCGAGAAGTCTCCCCGGATGATGGCGGCGCGGATCTGGGAGGCGCTGAGCGCGGAAAGGTCGACGGTACCGCTCACGATGCATCCCCTCCGCCCACGATGCGCGGGATGACGAAGGCGCCGTCGGCCTGCTCGGGCGCGTTGAGCAGCGCGAGCTCGCGCGCAAGACCGGGCCTGACCTCGTCGGCGCGCGTCTGGTTCACGAGCGGGATGGCGTGCGTCATGGGTGCGACGCCGTCCAGATCCAGCTTCTGTATCTCATCGATGTGACCGAGGATCGAGTTGAGCTCCGTGCGCAGCGTCTCGATCTGCTCGTCAGTGAGCGCCAGCCGTGCGAGCATCGCGACGTGGCGCACCTCTGCGTCGGAAAGGGCCATCGGGCGGCGTCCTCTCGGTGTGGGTGCGGGTGACTGTCACATGATACCCGAGCCACGCGGCCGGCACGGGGTGCGATCCGCCTCCTACTTCTGACGGATACGGACGCGCTGACCGCGCGGGAACACTTCGCACAGGGGCCGGGAACGCACGCGGGCTACCACCGACCTCTGATGCTGCGGAGGTGGTTGTCGTGCTCGAAGCGTACGGGACGCGCAAGGACTACGCGCCGGGTGCACGGATCGTGAGGGAGAACGACCGCGGGACGAACATGTACCTGATCCGCTCCGGCAAGGTCCGGATCACCAAGGGGCATGGTCCCGACGAGGTCACGCTCGCGGTACTGGGGCCCGGCGACTTCTTTGGCGAGATGTCGGTCGTCGCCGGACTGCCGCGCTCGGCGACCGCCATCGCCGACGAGCACACCGTCGTCACCGAGATCGATCGCGAGACGTTCGAGGGGTTCGTGTCCGAGCCGTTCGTGCTCGACCTGATGCGCGACATGGCGCGACGGATCCACTCGCTGGACCAGTCGGTGTTCGAGTCGGCGAAGACCGACGCCGCGCGGCGCAGCGCCATGGGACACATCATCGAGCAACGGCACTGGTTCGTCTGACGAGCCGACGCGAGTAGCCGAGCGCTAGGACCCGGCGAACGCCGCGGCGATCAGCACGCCGTTGTAGAGCGCGTGCAGCGCTATCGCCGGCCAGAGTCCGCGCCTGCTGGCGGCGAGCCAGCCCAAAGCGAGCCCGAGCACGAGCATCGGCACGAGTCGCCACAGGCTCGCATGGCTTCCCGCGAACAGCAGCGCGGATCCCACGATGCCCGGCCACGTCCCCCAGCGTCCGGCGAGCACCCCCTGCAGCACGCCGCGGAAGACGAGCTCCTCGGTGAAGGGCGCGAGCAGCACCACCATCGCGATGGCGAGCGCCAGCCCGCTGCCGCCCGCGCCGAACAGGTCGCTGAGCCCGGTGGCGCCGGCCTCTCCGGGACGCCACCCGAGCGCTCCCATCGCCGCGCTCCAGGCCAGCGAGAACGCGATCGTCGCGACGAGCAGCGCCGCGACGAGCCCCGCCGAGACCAGCACGTCGCGCGGGTCTTTGGTGTCGCCGGTGAGCCCGAATGCCGCCAGCAGCGTCGAGCCGCGCCGGTGCGACAGGAACGCGAGGATGCCGAGCTCGGCGGTGAGCAGCGCGCCGAGCACCACCGCCCGGACCGCCACCTGAGCCGCCGCCGGCATGAGCTCGAACGCCTGCGACGCGAACACCGCCTCGCGCACGACGTAGGCGAGCACCAGCGCGGCCAGGACCGCGACGGCATCGACCAGCGACCAGTCGGCCCGCGACGTCGTCGCGGCACCACCCGATGTCGCTGACGCGCGGGCTGCGGCCGCCGCGCTCGGAGCGGCCGGCCCGCGAGCGCCCGCCGGTGCGCTCGTCTTGGGTGCGGCAGGGGCCTTGGCCTGCTTCTTCTCGGCCTGCGCCGCCGCCTTTCGCAACGCCTTGGCCTCGGCACGAGAGCCGACCACGACGGTGCGCACCTCGCCCGACGAGAGGGTCCGAGTGCTCGCACGCGGGCTGACGGCCACGTTCTTGCGCTCGATTGCGCCGCGCACGCATGCCTCGACGCAGGTGCCGCACCCGTCGCACGCCTCGGCGTCCACGTAGATGTAGCCCCCGCTGGCGCGCACGAGTCCGCGCGGGCACGCACGCATGCAGCGGCCGCACTGGTCGCACCGTTCGGGATGAAGCGCGAGGTACGAGTGCTTGCTCACACGAGCCCCGCAGCCTTCGCGGCATACAAGGCGATCAGGCCCGTGGCGTTGAAGATCATGTGCGCCGCGATCGGCGCGCTCAGCGAGCGGGTCCGGATGAAGATCACGGCGAGCATCCCGCCCAGGACGAAGATCGGAACGCTCGCGTACGCGTTGAAGTGGACCGCCGTGAACGCGAGCGAGGAGGCGGCGACCGCAACCCCGTTGCCCCAACGGTCGCGCAGCGCCGAGACGAGCACGCCTCTGAAGACGATCTCCTCGGCGATTGGAGCGACGATGACCACGACGACCACGGCCATCACCACGCCCAACACCCCGTCGGGAAACAACCCGGTCGGGTCGACGTCCATACCGGGGACGTCAAGCCCCAGCACCTGCACGAGCGCCCCCCACGCACTGCCGATGAGCCGACCGGCGAGCGCGACGACGACACCCGTTCCGATGGCGGGCCAGAGCGGCACACGCGTCCACCCCACCGCGGCCCGCACCGGCACGTGCCGCCGTGCCGCGACCACGAGCACCGGACCGAGCATCCCGGCGTACATCGCCAGCATGACGGCCGCCACCAGCAACAGGCGGCTCGTGCCATCTTCGCTGCCGAACCCGAGGGCGCCCGCAGCCAGACCGACGCCTACGGCAAGGGCGATCGAGAGCATGACGATCCCTGCGGCCGCGCCCACGCTCCACGGCACCGCGGTCAGCGGCTCCAGACCCGAGCGGCCGAGCGGCCCGGCCGGCGCGGGCGCGGGCCCCGGCGCGTCCCCGGGATCAGGCGACGACAGCCCAACCGCCGAACCTGCGCGCAGGTCGGGATCGGCCGCCACCGCCGCGAGCAGGGGGCGGTAGTCGGCGAACAGCGGGCCGCGGCCCAGAAGCGCGTGCGTGCGCGGCCATCGGCCGCTCGCGGCCTCGACCGCGTACGCGATCCGTACCTCGGGCGGGGCCTCGGCAAGCGTCGTGTAGTCCGGACCGAGCGCGGCGAGCGAAGGGAGACTGAGAACCGACCACCAGATCGCGCCGGCCGCCAGCACGGCGAGCAGGCCGGCGGCCACCACCGACGAGCCCACCCAAGCGGCCACGGGCACCAGCACCGCGATGGCGAGACCGATGAGCGCCAGCACGCGGTAGCGCGCAGCGACCCGCGCGAGCCCCAGCTCCACGCGCTTCACGAGCGCATCGGGCTCGGCGGAGCCGGTCGTCGAAGGCGCCGGGCCGACGCGCAGGGCCTGGCCCGGACGACGAAAGTCGGGCGCGAGCAAGACCAAGTCGACACGTACGCGCGCCGGATCCACGACAGGCCCGATCGGGCCGGCCGGGTTCGGGATGACCGACACCTCGCCGGAGCGCTCGCTCATCTGTGCGCCACCGGAGGTTCGCCGGTCTCGAGGATCTCGACCAGCGCTTCCTCCGAGAGAACCGGTACGCCGAGCTCGATGGCCTTGTCGTACTTCGAGCCGGCCGACTCGCCGGCCACGACGAACGACGTCTTCTTGCTCACGCTCGAGGAGACCTTGGCACCGAGCGCTTTGAGCGCGGCGGCGGCCTCGTCACGGGTGAAGCGATCAAGCGCGCCGGTCAGCACGAAGGTGAGACCCGCCAGCGTCTGGGGTCTGATGTCCGCGCTGGCCTCGTCACGAAGCGACACGCCGGCGGCCTCGAGCCTGCCGAGCACCGCCACGTTGTCAGGGTTGGCGAGAAACGCCCGGATGCTGGCGGCGATCTTGGGACCGATGCCCTCGACCGAGGCCAGCGGGTCGGCGGCGAGTGTCGCCGCCGCCGTCAGCCCCGCCGGGGGCTCGGTCGCGGCGGCCTCCCGCAGCGCCTCCACCGAGCCGAAGGCGCCCGCGAGCGCTTCGGCCACGGTGGTCCCGACGTGGCGGATGCCGAGTCCGTACAAGACGCGCGCCAGCGTTCGCGTCTTTGACGCCTCGACGTTGACGAGGATCTTGTCGGCGACCGTCTCGCCCAACGTCACCGGACTGCCGTCCTTCTTGGTGCGCCCCATGTCGAGTTCCGCGAGCTCGTGCGCGTCGAGCGTGTAGAAGTCCGCCACGTCGTGCAGCCGCCCGGCGTCGACCAGCCGCGCGATGATCTCGGGTCCGAGCCCCTCTATGTCGAGCGCGCCCCTGTTCGTCCAGTGCACGAGACGCTCGAAGCGCTGCGCAGGGCACCCGACGTTCGTGCAGCGCCACACGACCTCGCCCTCCTCGCGCCACAGGTCCGAACCGCAGCTCGGGCAGGCTTGGGGCATCACGAACGGCTCGGAGGCGGCAGGGCGCATGCCGAGCACGGGTCCGACCACCTCGGGGATGACGTCGCCCGCCTTGCGCACCACGATCGTGTCGCCGACGCGGACGTCTTTGCGCGCGATCTCCTCGGAGTTGTGCAGGGTCGCGCGGGCGATCGTCGAGCCCGCGACCTTGACCGGGTCGAACTCCGCGAGCGGGGTGACGGCACCGGTGCGGCCGACCTGAAGCCGGATCTCGCGCAGGACGGTCGTCTTCTCCTCGGGCGGGAACTTGTAGGCGACCGCCCAGCGCGGGGCCTTGGCCGTGTAGCCGAGCTCGTCTTGCAGGGCGAGCGAGTCGACCTTGACCACGACGCCGTCGATCTCATAGGGCAGCTCATCACGCCGCTGCAGCGCGCTCGTGCAAAACGCGCGCACGGCTTGCGCGTCGGCACACGCGACGACGTCGGGGTTCACGTGGAAGCCCGCTTCGCGCAGCCACGAGAGGACCTCGCTTTGCCGCGCCAAGCCGAGCGGCCGCGGGTCGGCGATCGCGTAGATGAAGGTGGCCAGATCGCGCTTCGCCGTGACGGCCGGGTTCTTCTGCCGCAGCGACCCCGCCGCGGCGTTGCGGGGGTTGGCGAACTCCGGCAGCCCCGCCGCGTCCTGCTCCTCGTTGATGCGCTCGAAGCTCGACTTTGGGAGGTAGACCTCGCCGCGCACCTCGATGGTCGGCCACGCCGACCCGGCGCCGACCGCACCGTCGCGCAGGCGAAGTGGCACGTCACGGATGGTGCGCACGTTGGCGGTCACGTCCTCGCCGGTCCGCCCGTCTCCGCGCGTCGCCGCGCGCACGAGCGTGCCGCCCTCGTATGTGAGCGCGAGCGACGAGCCGTCGATCTTGAGCTCGCAGACGAACCCGCACTCACGCTCGCCCAGCGCCGCACGCACGCGCTCGAGCCAGGCGTCGAGCTCCTCGAGGTCCATCGCGTTGTCCAGCGAGTACATGCGGCTCGCATGCGCCACCGGCGCGAAGGCCTCGCTCGGCGGCGCGCCGACCCGCTGGGTGGGCGACTCGGGCGTGACGAGCGCCGGGTACGCGCGCTCGATCGCCTCGAGCTCGCGCACGAGCGAGTCGTAGGCGGCGTCGCTGATCTCGGGCGCGTCGAGTGCGTAGTAGCGGTACGCGTGATGGTCGAGCTCGCGGCGCAGCTCCTCGGCGCGCTGGCGCGCTGAGGCGGCCGTGGCGGGGACGTCGGGCATGGTGCGGCGGCCCCCTGGCTACTCGTCTTCGGAGCGGAGCTTCTGGACGTGCACGGGACCGACCTCGTAGATCACCACTTCGGGCACGAAACGCTGCGGGCGCTCGGCCTCGTAGATCCACGTGTCGGTGAGCGTGACCTTGAAGTACGTGCCGCCCGGTGCGGCGACGGCGTCGACGTCCACGCCGTTGCACAGGTAGGCGCGCAACTCGGTCTCGACGTAGTAGCTGAAGACGCGGATCGCGTCACGGTATTCGTTGTAGAGCGCGAGGCGCTTCTCCGCCTCGTACATGTCGAGCTCGTCGATGCTGTCCACGAGCAGCCCCTCTCGGTACGTGTCCGTGCCGCGGCGGTGTGACCACGCGGCCTGTGTCTATTCTACTTGCCCCACGCGCCGACGGGGACGAGCTCGACCGCCCCCCAAGCCGCCACGGCCCCGCCGATCGTTGCGACGCACCCGATGACGCCCGCGATCGAACGCGCACGCTCCATCGCCGCCTCCAGGTCATCAGCCCCGTGGACGCGGTTGGCGATCGCGCTGGCGGCCGCGTCGGCCAGCGCGCCGGACGCGGCCAGGACCGCCACCGCATCGGCGCTGCCGTAGCTCACCGAGGGCCCCACCGTACCGCTGGAGGTCGCGACCGCGAGCGGCAGGGCGCTTCCCGGCACGCGAAGTCCCACGCCGGCCGCACCCGCGCTTCCCGCCCACAGCGCGACGGTGCGCTCGGTGGTCCCGATCAGGTAGACGTCGCCGCCGTTCTCCACGATGACCTGATCGCTGCCCGCATCATGCAGCCCGCGAGCGACCACCTCGGCCACCGCGCCGGCGACCGCCGCCATCGGACCGACGCCGGCAGCTGCAGCAGCGCGCGCCATACGCTGCACCACGGGCGGCGCGACGGCGTCGACGGGGACCGGCACGAACGACTCGGCGAAGCGCGGATGCGCGGCGATGTAGGCCTCGAGCTCGCCCCTGACGCCGACGATGAGCGAACGTGCCAGGTCCGGCATCTCGCGCTCGGCGGCGATCCACAGGTCGGTCTCGCCGACCACGACCTCGAACGACGTGAGCCCCGTGGCGGACTGCTGCTCGCGGTAGAACCTCGGCTCAAAGACCACGCGCGACTCCTCAAAGTCGGAGGCGCCCGCCGCTTGCGACAGACGCCTCCCAGATGAAGAAGAACCCACTCGGCCTCGTCCCCGAGCGGCCCCCACGACAGTGTAGACGTTCGCGTGCCCTTTCGCACGGTCGGGAATACAACAGTCAGAACGGCCTACTCAGTGACGCCCACGGCCCGCACCCGTCCCGCGAGGTGACCCCATGCGCAAGATCCTTGAGACCTGCATGACCCTGGACCGCTATGCGTGGCATCTCTACCAGGAGCTGGCGACGCGCAGTTCGGACCCGGGGCTGGCGACCGTCTTCGATCAGATGGCGCGCGAGGAGAAGGTTCACATCGACTGGTGGTCCGACCTGCTCACGGCGTGGGAGAGCGGACTCATCCCCGATATCGCGGCCGAGCATGACATCGTCGCCCAGCTCGACGAGATCGCTCACGAGATCGCCGCCATCGACGCCGAGCAGCTCGACGCGATGACGCAGGACCAGACGCTCGATCTCGCCGCGCACCTCGAGTTCTACATGCTCGACCCGGTCTTCAGCGAGCTGACCGACCTGATGCAGCCCGGCGGTCGCGTCGAAGCGCGCGAGGCCTACTCGAGACACGTGATGCGCCTCATCGAGGCGATCGAGACGTACCACTCCCAAGAGGGCCTTGCCGCCTTCCTCGCCCGCGTGCTGAGGCGCGCCTACCGCGACCAGCAGCGCCTCTCTGCATTGGCGACCCGCGACCAGCTGACCGGACTCTACAACCGCCGGGGCCTGATGGGGCACGTCGGTCAGTGGACCTCGTGGTCGGCACGGTACGGCAGGCCGATGGCGGTGGCCCTCATCGACGTCGACCGGTTCAAGGACATCAACGACACCTACGGCCACGGCGTGGGCGATGCGGCCCTGCAGGCGGTTTCGCGCGCACTCGAAGCGGCCGTGCGCTCATCGGACCTGGTCGGTCGCTTTGGGGGAGACGAGTTCCTCGTTCTCGCACCCGAAACGGCACGAGACGACCTCGCCGCTCTCATGGAGCGCGTCCTCGATCACGTCCGCTCGGCGCAGATCCGTGCAGCGGACGAGTGGGTCAGCGTCTCGGTCAGCGTCGGTGGCGCCTGGTTGCCGGGCGGAGTCGATGTGACGGTCGAACACCTCGTCGTGCTCGCCGACCGGTCGCTCTATGCCGCCAAAGAGAGTGGGCGCAACCGCGCCGGCGAGCCGCTCACCCCAACGACCGTGGCGGTCTAGGCCGGGACAGCACTCCGCCCCCGGGCCCAACCGAGACCGGCGTCGAGTCAGCGTGAGACCGGCTACGCCTGGTCCTTGAGCTCGTCCGCCAGCTCGCCCGCGTGGTAGCTGGAGCGGACGAAGGGCGCGCTCGCGACCGCCGTGAAACCGAGCCGGTACGCCTCGCGTGAGAGGTCGCCAAAGACCGCGGGCTCGACGAACTCCGCGACCGGCAAGTGATCCGCGCTCGGGCGCAGGTACTGGCCGAGCGTCAGCATCTCCACGCCGCTCTCGCGCAGATCGCCCATGACCGCCACGACCTCGTCGGGGGTCTCGCCCAGTCCCAGCATGAGCCCGGACTTGGTGGGCAGGTCGGGCTGCGTCGCCCGGACGCGGGCGAGCACGCCGAGCGAACGGCGGTAGTCCGCGAGCGGACGTACGGTCTCGTAGAGGCGCGGGACGGTCTCCACGTTGTGGTTGAAGACGTCGGGGCGGGCAGCGGCGACGGTGTCGACGCTCTCGTCCCTGCCGCCGAAGTCGCTCGTCAGCACCTCGACGGCGATCCCGGGAACCGCCTCTCGAACGGCGGCGATCGTCTCGACGAAGTGCGCGGCGCCGCCATCCGCGAGGTCGTCGCGGGTGACCGTCGTGATGACCACGTGCTTCAGGGCGAGCCGGCGGACCGCCTCGGCGATGCGGCGGGGCTCATCGGCATCGAGCGGCTTGGGTGCCCTGGACTCGACGGCGCAGAAGCGGCAGTTACGCGTGCACGCCGCGCCCATGATCAGAAACGTGGCCGTTCCCTGGCTGAAGCATTCACCGCGGTTGGGGCACTTGGCGGACTGACACACGGTGTGCAGCCTCAGCTCACCGAGAACCCCTTCGACTTCGCCGTACGCCCCGGGGCGCGCCAAGGGACGACGCAGCCACTGCGGCAGGCGCTTGGTGCGCACATCCGTGCCGTGGGCGTAGTCCGGGCTCTCGGGGGTGGGGCTGTCGTGAGCGTCGCAGTCGTGGGTCATGGCGCGAAGGATAGCATGGCGAACGAGGCGGACCGGCGGCTACACCTTGCTCGCCGCATCGATGGCGGCGAACTTGATGACCTCACCGACGGTCGGATGGCCGTGCACCGTCTCGGCGAGCTGCTGGACCGTGATTCCCCAGCGCTTGGCGACCGCGACCTCCTGGATGATCTCGACGGCGTGCGGCCCCACGATCTGGCAGCCCACGATGCGTCCGGTCCCCTTCTCGGCGACCAGCTGCACGAACCCGTCCGAGTCGCCCTCCCCGAGCGCCTTGCCGTTGGCCGCGAACTTCGAGACGGCCTGCACCACGTCGAGGCCCCGCTCCTTTGCGCCGTCGCGCGTCGACCCGACGACGCCGACCTCGGGAAACGTGTAGACCGCCGCGGGAACCGCGCTGTAGTCGAGCGTCTCGAGATGCCCTTCGCCGCTTGCCGCGGCCACGGCGTTGCGCACCGCGATGATGCCCTCGTCCTCTGCGACATGGGCCAGCATGAAGCCGCCGATCAGGTCACCGATCGCGTAGACCCCCGGCAGGTTGGTGCGGAAGTGCTCGTCGACCTTGAGCGCCCGGCGGTCGAACTCCAGCCCGATCTCCTCGAAGCCGAAGCCGGCCGAGTTGGGCACACGACCCACGGCACTCATGACGATGTCGCTCTCGAGCACCCCGCCGCTCTTGAGCGTGGAGCGCATCACCCCGTCGGCGCCACGCTCGACCGACTCGACCGCGTCGCCGATGTGGAACTCGACGCCCATGCGCTCGAGCGCCGCCTGCTCGCTGCGTGCGACGCGCTTGTCGTTGCCCGGCAAGACCTGGTCCATGAGCTCGACGACCGCGACCCGCGAGCCGAACGCGGCGTAGGCGCAGGCGAACTCGAGGCCGATGACGCCGCCTCCGATGATGACGATGTTCTTGGGGATCTCGCGCAGCGACACGGCATCGTCGCTGGTCCACACGCCTTCGAGCTCGTGGTCGATGTTCGGGAGCTTGAAGACGACCGAGCCCGTCGCGAGGATGACGACGTCGGCCTCGATGGTGCGAGCGGTGCCGTCAGCGAGCGCGACCTCGATGGTCTTCTCGCCCACCATGCGGCCCTCGCCGTAGACGACCTCGACCTTCAGGCGCTTGGCGCTCGACTCGATCTGGCCCACCAGCTCGTCGACGACACCTTCCTTGCGCGCCCGCAGCCGGTCGACATCCACCGTCGCGACCTGCGCATCCAGCCCGAACTCTGCGGCGTGGCGCGTGTCGGCGACGATGTGGGCGGAGCGCAGGATCGTCTTGGTGGGGATGCAGCCCCAGTTCAGGCAGGTGCCGCCGAGACGCTCGCGCTCCACGAGCACGACCTCGGCTCCGAGCCGGGCCGCTTCGAATGCGGCGCTGTAACCACCGGGACCGCCACCGAGGACTGCGATGCGCATGAAAACCTCCAGATATGCGAAGAAACCGCCAAATGTGGTGCCGGGTAGTGTATCACCCGTGTGGCCGAACGCGGCCTGTCATTCCGTGTGAAACTCAGCCGGCCGCCACCCCGCGCCCTCGAGGATGCGCACGACCGCCGCATCGGCGCCGAGCGGCATGATGTGCACCCCGTCGGCGATGTCGCGCAGCTCGCGAACCTGCTCGGTGGCCAGCGCGATCGACTCCGCGAGCGGGTCTTCGGCTGCCGCGATGCGGTCGGCGATCGGATCGGGGACCATGAGGCCGGCGAGCCGCTCGTTGATGAACTTGATCACGCGCGGGCTCTTGAGCAACAGAATGCCCGCTATCAGCTTCACGCCATAGGGCCGCAGCGCGTCGGCCGCGCGGGCGAACTTCTCGACGTCGGTGACCGCCTGGGTCTGGAAGAAGCGCGCGCCGGCCTCGGCCTTGGCGATCGCCCGGTCGAGCTGGATGTCCCACGGCTCGGCCTCGGGGAACAGCGCGCCGCCGATGAAGAAGTCGGTTCCGCCATCAAGGGCGGAACCGTTCATGTCGACGCCTTCGTTGAGCTGCGCGGTAACCTCGATGAGCTGGGTCGAGTCGAGGTCGAACACGCCCTTGGCCTTGGGGTGGTCGCCACCGCGAGGGTCGTCGCCGGTCACCACGAGCACGTTCTCGAGCCCGAGTGTCCACGCCGCGAGCAGGTCGCTTTGCAGCGCGAGGCGGTTGCGGTCGCGGCAGGTCTGCTGAAAGATCGGCTCGCACCCGTTGCCGTTCTCGAGAACCACGCGCGACGCGGCCAACGAGCTCAGGTGCAGCGTCGCGCCCTGGTTGTCGGTCACATTCAGCGCGTGGCAGTACGGGGAGAGCGTGCGCACGCTCTCGAGCATCGCCTGGTAGTCCGTGCCGTGCGGGGGCGCGACTTCGCCCGTGATGACGAACTCCCCGCGCTCGAGCGCGTCTCTGAAGCGGCTCACGAGCGCCCGCCCTTCTTCTCCTCGCGCATGTTGACCGACCCCGGCTTGAGCTTGGCCGAGTAGTCCTTGGCCGGTACGACGCGCGGCGCCGTCCGCCCCTGCTCCTTGAGCCGGTTGCGTATCCGCACGTGCGTGCACTCGCGGTCCGTCATGACCTCGCACTTGCCGTTCCACATGCCGCCGCACGGCCCGTTGAGCAGCCCCTTGGGGCACGTCGTGACCGGGCAGATGCCCGCGGTCAGATCCAACACACAGTCGCCGCACGTCTGGCAGCGCTCCTCGAACACGCCATGGCGCACGACCGTTCCGAGAAACGCCGAGTCCAGCGCGGGAAAGACCGGCTTCGAGACGCTGTCCGCGACGGTCTGCACGCCCGCGCCGCACGTCAGCACGAGCACCGCGTCCGCGCGGTCGACCTCGCCGAAGTGCTTGCGGGCGTCGAGCTTGGTTCCGCCCAGGTGGCAGGCGACCTCGCCGACCGCCCAGCCGGTGACCTCGTAGCCCTCGGCTTCCAGGCGCGCCTTGGTGAGCATGATCTCGCGCTCGCCGCCGGTGCGCGCGACCGTCGCGCACTGCCCGCAGCCCATGAGGAACACGCGCTTGGCACCGATCGACTCGAGGTTGGCGGTTATGCGCGACCAGTCGCGCGGCTTGGTGATGATCATCGTGTAGTCCTCACTCGTCGTGCCGCTATCCGGCGATGGCGCCGCGCACCACTTCCACGCACCCCGGCGCATCAGCCGAGTATCCCGCGCCCACCGAGGCCGCCCACTCGCCGGTCACCACCGCGCCGCCCACGAACACCGGCAGCTCGGGGAAGCGCTCGCGCACCGCTTCGATGGTGGCCTTCATCGCCGGAAGCGTCGTGGTCATCAACGCCGAGAGGCACACCACGTCCGCGGCGTCCGCGGCCTCGACCACCCGCTCGACGGGCACGTCCACACCCAGGTCGCTCACGACGAGCCCCTGGCTCTCCAGCAGCGAGACGCAGATGTCCTTGCCGATGGAGTGGATGTCGCCCTTCACCGTCGCGAACACCACCCGGCCGGAATCGGCGTCCGCGGACTCGGGCAGGTGTTCTTTGATGCGCGCGACGGCCGCTTTCATGGCCTCCGCGGCCACCATCATCTGCGGCAGGAAAACCTCGCCGCGCCCGTAGGCGTCGCCGAGGCGCTGGATGGCCGGCGTCAGCACCGACCCGATCACGGCCTCGGCGGGCGTGCCCGAAGCGATGACGGCATCGGCCAGCGCCGGCGCCGCGTCGGCATCGCCGCGCAGCACCGCCGCCTCGAGTGCGGCGGCCGGGTCGAGCTCGGCGGCACCGGCGCCCGCGGTGGAGCCGGCGACGTCGTCGACCCCGGCGGCGGCCTTCGCGATCGCGGCGTCGTAGGCGGCGACCCACGCGGGCCACGCCTCATCGTGTCCGCTCGTCTCGGCACCGGCCGCTCGGACCTGGTTGGCGAGCCTGACCGCCTCCATGACGACGTGATCGTTGGGGTTGGCGATCGCCGCGTCGAGGCCACCCGCTGCAGCGGCAGACAGAAACGCCGCATTGAGGAGCGCCCGGTCCGGCAGCCCGTGGCTGACGTTCGAGAGCCCCAACACGGTCGAGAGCCCGGCGGCGCCCGCCTCGCGCATCGTCGCGAGCGTCGTTGCCGGCGCGTCGGCGTCAGTCGCCGCCGTCATGACGAGCGAGTCGATGACCAGGTCGTCGTCGGTGAGCCCGTGCGCCCACGCCTCGGCCCGGATGCGCTCCACGACCGCGAAACGACCCTCCACCGTGTGCGGTATCCCTGACTCGTCCAGTGCGAGCGCGACCACGGCGGCGCCATAGCGCTCCGCGAGCGGCAGCACGGTCTCGAGCGATTCGGGGTCCCCGTTGACGCTGTTGATGAGCGCGCGGCCGGGGTAGACGCGCAGCGCGCGTTCGAGCGCCTCACCGTCGGTCGTGTCGATGACGAGCGGCAGATCGCTCGTGCCCACGGCCGCGAGAACCGCCGCGGGCAGCGCCTCGGCGGCGGCCACACCGGCGGCGCCCACGTTGATGTCAAGCAGGTCCGCGCCGGCCGCCTCCTGCTCCGCCGCGTAGCGGCGAACCACGCTCATGGACCCCGCGAGCAGTGTCTCCTTGAGCTCCGGCTTGCCGGTGGGGTTGATGCGCTCGCCGATGACGCGCAGCGGTGCCCCGGCCCCCAACGTCACCGTCCGGCGTGGTCCGGCCAGCACGACGCCGGAGAGCCCGCGGCCCGCGACCTCCACGACGTCTTTGTCCGCCACCGCATCGACGATCGCGCCGGTGTAGGCCGGCGACGACCCGCAGCACGAACCGATCGCGGCCGCGCCGACCTTGCGGGCCCGATAGGCGAACTGGCCCATCTCGTCATCGGTCCCGGGAAAGACGGTGTTGCCGTCGGCGTCGAGCACCGGCATGCCGGCATTGGGCTGCACGATGACGGGCAGCTTGGTGGCCGCGACCATCTGCTCGAGAAGCGGCAGCATCTGGTCGGGCCCGAGGCCACAGTTCATCCCGACCGCGTCAGCGCCCGCCGCTTCGAGGATCACGGCCGCGGTCGCCGGGTCGGTCCCCGAGAGGTCCATGCGCCCGCTCGCGCCGAACGTGCAGCTCGCGAAGACCGGCAGGTCGGTCACGCTCTTGGCCGCGAGCACCGC